>JAGMCH010000005.1 GCA_023129255.1 Dehalococcoidales bacterium | reverse complement strand
GAGAAGCTGGACTTTCTGGTGGTTATAGACCTATTCATGACTGAAACCGCCGAGATGGCTGATATTGTGCTCCCTGCCTGCTCCTTCATGGAACGGAGCGGGGTGGGCTATGTCTATGCGGTTACCAGCAGCCTGCCCTATATCCTATTGCGCAAAAAGGTAATAGAGCCGCTGGGGGAAAGCTGGCCCGACTGGAGGTTCTGGTGCCAGCTGGGTAGGAAAATGGGTTATGAAGACCTCTTCCCATGGCAAACCGATGAAGAGGTGGTGGAGCACTGGCTGAAACCCACCGGATTAACTATCAACCAGCTAAGCGAGCAAAACCCGGAGGGTGTTTTCTTTGCCGACAAGAAATACGACATGGCACAAAAGGGTGAGTTCCGGACGCCTTCAAAGAAGATTGAGATTTATTCAAAGACACTGGCTGAGCATGGCTATGACCCCCTGCCATCCCATATTGAGCCCAGCCAGAGCCCGGTTAGCAGTCCAGAGCTGGTCAAGAAATATCCCCTGATTCTAACCACCGGCGCTCGAACCCCGGAATATACCCACACTCAGATGAGAAATGTGCCCCGGTTGCGGCAGTCTGCCCCTGAACCAATGGCTGAGATTCACCCTGATACCGCCATAAAACATGGCGTCGCCGATGGCGACATGATAGCTGTGGAAACAAGAAAGGGGAACATAGAAATCAAGGTCAGAACCACCCAGGACCTGGCACCGGGGATAATCAGTATCCCCCATGGCTGGGCTCAGGCTAACGCCAATGTGTTAACCGAGTTGGAGCCCCGTGACCCCGTTACCGGCTATACCGAGCTCAAAACCCTGCTGTGTAGAATAAGGAAACTCTAAACCACAAATAAATCTAACCCACCCATCATATTCATCACCGCCCCGGTCATGTATTGCGCTTCATCCGAGACCAAATAAGCCACAGCATCGGCAATCTCCTGCGGCTCAGCCAGGCGGCGTTTTAGCATCCTTTTGCCAACACTCTGGAGCGCTTCATCAACCAGTGGGGCATCCGTCTTGGCTATCCCCACTACAACTGCATTACCGGTTATGTTGAACCTGGCACCCTCAATGGCAACCGTCTTAGCCAGAGCAATTAACCCCGCCTTAGCCGCGCCGTAGCTAGACTGCCCATAGCCGCCCATAACACCAGCTATTGATGAAATATTGACAACGCGACCCCATTTGTTATCACACATGTCCGCCCAGACCTCTTTAATGCAGTAGAAGGCAGAATTGAGACAAATCTTTACCTCATTATCCCAGTCCTCAACAGTGGTCTTATAAATTGGAACAAAATGCCCCATCTGGGCGGCGTTGTTCACCAGAATATTAACCGCCCCCAGCTCCTCTTTGACCTTTGCCAGCCCCTTCTGCACCCCCTGGTAGTTGCTAACGTCCATCTTGACGGCAATCGATTTTCTTCCCATCCCATTTATCTCCTCAGCCACTGCCTCCGCCCCTTCAAAGTGCCCCCAGCCACTGACAGCCACATCGGCCCCTTCTCTGGCCAGGGCAATAGCAATGGCTCGCCCTATACCATGCGGTCTTGACGACCCGCTGACAAAAGCAACCTTCCCTTCTAAAGACATACTTTGCCTCCTTTATTTGACGCTATCAGCTTAAATATCTATACTAAACTTAGCCGCGGAGGGGTGTCCGAGTGGTTTATGGTGACGGTCCTGAAAACCGTTGTTCCGGGATACCGGAACCGTGGGTTCGAATCCCACCCCCTCCGCCGCCACCCTTTAATATCTTACCATACCTAATCAAACCAGCTAAGCCGGTTATTGCCCTCTCAGGAAGGGGATAGGTTGGGATACGGCTCCCCTCAAGGGCATTTATCTCAGCATAAGCTGAGCCTCTTGGCGAGTCCAGACACACTGTTATCGGCTTTTCACTGTCCTTGGCTACATCAACCACCGCCCTCATCAGCTCCATATTTGAGCCGTAGAAGACAGCGGCTACAGTTGCCGCATCAACACCATCATCGTCTAAAACAACCTTAAGCATCTCACAGCAGGCATCAAATTCATCTGATTTCCAGGCCAGGTCAACCGGATTATCCACTGGATTAAGCGGCGATACCAGTTGCTTGAGCCTCCGCTTTGTCGCTGGCGAAAATCGAGCCAGCCTCAAGCCCAGCTCATGACATTTGTCAGCCATAATTATCGCCGGACCAGCCTGAACCGAGAGAATAGCCACCCTGTCGCCCCCCGCCGCTGGCTGAAAGGCTAATGCCTTAGCGGTGTCAATCAATTCTGTCATATCATCAACCATAATCATACCCGCCTGGCGGAAAGCGGTTTTGTATAACTCGTATTTGCCAGCCAGGGCGCCGGTGTGGGATAAGGTAGCCCGGTCCATCTCCTCCCCCCTGCCCGCCTTATACACCACGATTGGCTTTCGCCCGGTCACCTGCCGGGCAGCCTTGATAAGCCGCCGGGGTTGTTCCAGACCTTCCACATATAAAACTATTACCTCAGTGTCACTGTCCTGACCAAAATAGGTTACCAGCTCGTCAAAATCAAGGTTACACCTGTTGCCCAGCCCGATAGTCTTACTGATGCCCACATTATGATTGGTCAAGGCATGCACCAGGTAAGCAGTTGTCCCGCCACTTTGAGCCGCTATGGCTACATTGCCCGCCTGACTCAAACTGAGCGTGTATTGGAATGAGGCGTTAAGCCTAGCCCGTGGATTGATTAATCCCAGGGTATTGGGACCTATAATCTTCATCCCACCCCCCTCAGCTATATCCCTGAGCTGAGCCTGCAAATCGGCGCCAACCTCCGTGCCTACCTCCCTGAAACCACCGCTAATCAGAATAGTCCCCTTTACCCCCTTAGCAACACACTCCTCTATGGTAGCTATAGTGAGTTCGGCGGGAATAACCACCATGGCTAAATCCACCTCCCCGGGGATAGCACTGACCGAGGGATAAGCCTTTAAGCCAAAAAGCTGCGCCAGACCGGGGTTAACCGGATAAACCCTGCCCCCAAACCCAGCCTCCAGCAGGTTGCCCACGCACATAAAGCCCACCTTCTCCGGGTTAGCTGAGGCACCGACTACAGCAATGCTCCGGGGAGAGAAAATATGGTCTAACTGCTCCACCAAATTCATAACCGATTAACATATCTAGTGAGGCTCAACCGAGACCTCATTTAGCATAGCAAAACCTAAAGGATTCAGGTTATATCCGATAACATAGAGCTTGACCAGAATATAATTTTGCCCAAACCACAAGGGTATACAGGCAGCATCCTCAACCAGCAGTTGCTCGGCTTGTTGATATAATGCCAGGCTTAAGCTACTATCCTGCTCCACCCCCGCCCTCTCCAGCAGGTCATCTACCTCAGGATTGCTATACTCGCCATAGTTATTATCGGTACCGCTATGAAACAAAACATCCAGAAAATCCTGCGGGTGAGGGTAGTCAGCAATCCAGCCAATATAGAACATCTCGTCCTTCTCCTCCTGAAGGTGATAGAGGAATCTCTCCGGTTCTAACTGCCTCACCGTTACCTCCACCCCCAGGTTCTCCCGCCATTGATAAACAATAGCCTCCAGCCCCTGCGAGATTAATCCCCCCCAGCCAGCAGTGGTAATGGTGATAGGCGGCAACTGGGATACATCACCATAGCTGGAATTGGCGATTAGCTCTCTTGCCCCATCTATATCATAGTCCAGCCCGATGAGCTCCTCATTATAGCCAGGCATACCCAGAGGCAGGATGCCATCTGCCGGCTGCATCATGTCCTTGAATGCCAAAGAAACCAACTTATCCTTATCAATCGCCAGAGAGAAGGCCCGGCGGATATTGACATCGTCAAACGGTGGCTGGGCGGTGTTAAAGCCGATGTAGAAAAAGCTCAGCTCAGGCACTACCTCTAAATCCAGGTAAAAGGGACCAGTTTCATCAGTAACCTTCTCAATATAAGCAATGCCGATACCGGTAACATCAATATCGCCCATCTCATACATGTTCATAGGCACACCACCCCACAACCAAAAGACGACGCTATTGACTCCAGCCAGCTCCCCGTAATAAAGCTCATTCCTCTCCAGAACCAGTAGCTGGTTTTCATCCCACTGCTTGAGCTTAAATGGCCCGGTGCCATTGGGACTGTGCCACCACTCCCCACCCGACTCCACATCAGCTCTATCCACCACAAAGGCGGTGGGATAGGTCAGCTTGGACAGGAAATAAGATTTGGGCGCATCTATAGTTACCTCAAGGGTGTAATCACCAATAACCCTGACGCCGCTAATGTCTTCCCTCTCGCCGGATAATACTTCCCCCACCCCGACAATATCGCCCAGATAGGTAGCTGCCGTCAGAGACCCGGTCTGGGGGTTGCAGGCTCGCTCCCAGGAATACTTGAAATCCTCAGCCTTAACCTGCCTGCCATCATGAAAGCTAACATCCTGACGCAGATAAAAGGTGTAAGTCATGCCGTCCTGGCTGACCTCCCACGACTGGGCAATATCAGGCGCCGGCTCCAGGCTATCATCAAGGCGAACCAGGCCGCTGAATAGCTGCACTACATATTGGTGAGAGGTTGCCTCACCGGAGACCGCCGGGTCAAGGGTATATGGGTCAACGCCATATAGGTTAAGAACGCCTTCGCCGCTGGGGGGAGGTGGGGGTATCTCCCCATCACACTGGCAGCCCCCCATAAGCAGGCTGCATATTAATACTAAGGCAAAAAGTATATATAAGATTTTTTTCATCATTAAGCCCTACTACCAAGGGAAGCTTGATAAATACTCATCAAAACAGCCCCTCCCGCTTCAAGCTGAGGAATTTTTTATCGCCGATAATGATATGGTCTAATACCTCTATGCCCACCAGTTCCCCAGCTTCAGCCAGCCTCTTGGTCAACTTTATGTCATCTTCCGAGGCTTCAGGGTCGCCGGAGGGATGATTATGGACAAAGATTACCGCGGCGGCACTGGCCGAGATTGCCTCCTTGAACACCTCCCTGGGGTGAACAATGCTGGTATCCAGGCTGCCGATTGAAATTTCCGCCACCTTTATCAGTTGATTCCTGGTATCCAGCAAAAGCGCCAGAAAATACTCCTTCTTTTTGCCCCTCAGTCTAGCCTTCACCAGACTATTCACATCCTCAGGAGTCTTAGCCACTGGCTTATCTCCAGCCTCAGCATAACCCTCCAGCCGGCTAGACAACTCAAAGGCAGCCTTAATCTGAGCCGCCTTGGCTAAACCAATTCCCCTCACCTGCGATAGCTCCTCCACCGAGGCATCGGCGATACCCTTGAGATTGCCGAACCCAGATAGCAGCCTCTGGGCGGTCACCATCACCGATTCACCGGCACCACCACGACCCAGAATCACCGCCAGAATTTCCTGAGCCGATAGGGCTTCCACCCCCAGCTTTTGCAGCCTCTCCCTGGGTCGCTCAGAAAGAGGCAAATCATGAATAGTAAATGACTTCTTCAACCATTCCCTCGCTTTCAAAAGCCAGCACTAGCTAGTCCTGAGCCACATAGTCCCGCCACAAACTATCCAGACCATCCATATCAAAGCCATAAACCCTTTCCAGGGCGGCGTCGTAGCCACTGCCTTCTCTGAAGGTATTCAGTAGCTCAAGCATCTTGACCTGTCCATAACCGGTGATAAGGAATTCAACCAGACTATAGCTTTGAGCATAGGAAAGAAGGGCTTCCTCGGCATAAGCGGAGAAGGGGCTGGACAGGCTCTGCACCGAGATGAGGCTATCCTCAGCTATCGCCCTCTCAAGATAAGCGGCGAATGCTGAATCCAGCTCCCCCTCATTATACATGGCCAGACCTTCATCCAGCCAGGTAGGCAGGTCATTATAGGGATTAAGGGTCATCTGATGGATAACCAGGTGCGTCAGCTCATGGGCAATTACCCTCTTGCCCCAGCCGATATTACCGGGAGATATGCCAATGGCTATAATCCCATGTCTGGTATAAGCAACCCCGCCCGTCCACTCCTGAGGATAAATCATCGCCCCCATTAAATCCTCAGAAGTGGCGTAGATATAAAGCTTGGCCGGTTCCTCCAGCTCGGCGCCGGTATCCTCAGCCAGCCTCACCAGCGCCTGCTGAGCTGCCATCATCAGCTCCTGAGCAAAGGAATCATCACCCTCATACCAGTAAAGGTTTACCTCCCCCTCGGTTAAGCTGCGCCATGAATAGCGCTCGTCATCAAACTGGACTCGCGCCGGAGACGTTTCCACCTTGTTGCCGCTGGCATCCTCCACTTTCCACCAGTATTCCACACCGGAGCCGGGCGGTAGCCCGCCAATTTTCACCATGCTCAGGGTCCAGTCGACATCAACCATGGTACTGGGCACAAATTCAATGTAGGCCTCACTGATAACTTCAGCAAAGCTTATACGGTCAACGGCATAGCAGAGGCGAATATCAGTGATATTGGCATCGCTCCGGGCTGAAAGATTGAAGTTGAGCCGGAGAGGAAACTCGGCTTGAGCCGAACTATCCAGTATGGTTAACTCAGCCTGGGCTTGAACCAGACCCGGGCTCAATATAGCCAGGACTAAACAAAATACTAAAGCTAACAGCGCTGCTTTCTTTTTCATCCTTCTTCACCTAAGCTAGACCGAAGGTAAGCGGTTATAAAATCGTCCAGCTCCCCATCTAATACGGCATCGGTATCGCTGGTCTGGTAATCAGTCCTGTGGTCCTTCACCATCTTATAGGGATGGAGGACAT
>JAGMCH010000049.1 GCA_023129255.1 Dehalococcoidales bacterium | reverse complement strand
CTGATTTTATGACCTACCTGGAGGCAGGTAAGGTAATGGCAACCAGGTGTAAAAAATGCCGGGTTAGCTACTTCCCACCCAAGGCGGACTGCCCCAGGTGTTTGTCCAGCGATGTGGAGTGGTTTGAAATTAAAGGGAAGGGTAAGCTTAATACCTATACCATGGTGAATTACGGTCCCACCGGTTTTGAGAATGATGCCCCGTATATTCTGGCTTTAGCCGAGTTTGACGGTATTCAAATCTTTGGTCGTTTAAGCCGGGATATTGAGGAGAAGGATATCAAGGTTGGCATGAGTTTGGTGGTCAGCCCCGTCAAACTGCCTGATAATAGGATTGCCTACGAATTCAAGAAGGGCTGAAAATAGAGCTAATGGGAGTTATAAT
Organism: Dehalococcoidales bacterium; assembly: GCA_023129255.1. GTDB lineage: Bacteria > Chloroflexota > Dehalococcoidia > Dehalococcoidales > BS750m-G39 > JAGMCH01. The sequence continues at coordinate 4,692 of JAGMCH010000049.1, read as the reverse complement.
AAGGAGATAAGGAGGTTTAAGATGCCTGAGAGAGATGTTTGTATTATTGGCGGTGGCATGAGCCGGTGGGGGGTGAGGGAGGCAAGCATAATAGATATGGCTCAGGAGGCGGCTAAGGAGTGTTTTGATGAGGTTCCAGCGCTTAAGAAGAAGGACGTAGATGGACTTCTATTTGCCTCTTCCTATTGTGGACGGCGTTCCTTCCAGGTCAATATAGCCCCGGTGATAGCTGAGCGTATAGGCATTAAGCCAACCAGTATGTGCACCAGGTTGGACACTTTGTGTGCCGGGGGTAGTTCAGGCATTATCCTGGCTACCGGGCTAATAAAGTCAGGGATGGCTGATGTCGTGGTGGTAGCCGGTGGTGAGAAGCTCTATACACCTCAGAGGTGGGAGACCTATTACAGCGAACTTGCTTCCATAGACCATGATTGGGATGGCGCCCAGGGAATGGGACTGCCACCTCCTTATTTTAGCATGACCGCTCAGGAGCATATGAAACGCTACGGAACCACCAAGGAACAACTGGGGGCGGTCTCGGTCAAGAACCGGAGAAATGGTTCTACTAATCCCAAGGGGCATTTTCAAAAGGCGGTTACAATGGAAGAGGTGATGGCATCCAGGGTGATAGTTCCTCCCCTCAGCCTCTTTGACTGCTGCCCTATCACTGATGGGTGTGCCGCCGTGCTCCTGACCTATGAGGAGAAGGCGAAGGAGCTCACCGATAGACCCCTGGTTTATATCAGGGGGACGGCTCAGGTATCACTTCATAGTATGTCAATGAACTGGCCCGGCGAACATCTGGCTGATTGGCTTCACTTGAGAACGGCAGCCAAAAGAGCTTATGAGATGGCGCGGGTTGGTCCCGATGATATTGATGTTGCCATGACCCATGACTGCTTCACTATTTCTGAGATTGTTGAGATGGAGGACCTGGGGTTCTGTAAGAAGGGGGAAGGTGGACCCTTTGTGGAATCAGGACAGAGTGATTTTGGGGGAAAGCTCCCAGTAAATACCGATGGCGGTCTTCTCTCCTGCGGGCATCCCTTTGGCGCCACTGGAATCCGTCAGGCGCGGGAGATGCTCCACCAGCTACAGGGAAGAGCGATAAGGCAGGTAGAGGGTGCTGAGATAGGACTGACGCACAACCTCAGTGGACTCAATGTTGAGCATACCATACTCATTTACGGGAGAGAGCCCTAAGAATTTAGAAAATTATAAGGGGGGAGTTATGCCAGTACCGGGAGTACCAATTTTGGATGGTAAATACCCATCCAGTATGGACCTTTATCCCTTGGAGGCTAAGGAGTTTAACCGAATTCACCAGTTTTATGAAAACCTCAGGCAGAAGAGGTTTACCACCACCAAGTGCAAAAAGTGTGGTCATGTGCCTTTCCCACCCCGGGTCGTCTGCCCTAAATGCAATTCAGATGATTTAGAGTGGGTAGACCTTCCCACTCAGGGGAAAGTGCTTCAGTTTACTGAAGAAGTGGCGGGAGTCCCTCTTGGTTTTGAGGCACCTCTGATTCACGCCCTCATTGACCTGGGCGAGGGACGTAAGCTTGTCTCCCGCATCATTAATTGCAAAGAGGGGCAGCTCAAGGAGGGTGATGCCGTTAAGCTTGCTGTCTTTGATATACCTCCCATGATAATAGAGAAAAAGGGTGGTGTGATGGATGAGGCAAAGAGGGTATTTTTTGCCTTTGAGCCGGTAAAGAGGTAAAATAAATAAGGTAAGAATAGTTTCCTGAGACAGCGGGTGCCTTAGGGCTCAAATTAACTGCCTGCCGAGGAAAAAGGACTTTTAATAGTAAGTCCTTGTGCGGCAGGCGCAAGGACTTAGTTTTTATTGGTTAGGAGGTGATGAGAGATGTCCGGTAAGGAAAAGAAGGCGCAGATTATTGATAGCCTGCAGCAGGTTTTTTCTCAATGTAGTGTTGGTGTTCTAACCGATTATCGGGGGCTATCAGCAGCTGAGATGACTAAGTTGCGTCGCCAGTTGAGGGAAGCGGATATTGAGTTTAAGGTGGTGAAGAATACGTTGGCTCGGTTTGCCGCCGAAAGGGCAGGCAAGGAGGAATTACTCAGCTTCTTTGAGGGTCCGGTGGCTATTGCCTTTGGCTACGGTGATATAACTGAGCCAGCCAGACTCTTAGCTACCTACATCGAAGGCTCTAAAGTAAGCATGAGCATAAAGGGAGGCTTTTTACCTGACAGGTTGCTTACTTCGGAGGATGTAGCCACCCTGTCGGCATTACCATCAAGGGAGATATTGTTAGCCATGGTTGTGGGTGGGGTGCAGAGTCCCATCTCGGCTCTGGTCGGCTATCTTACCGCCCCTGTAGTAGGCATTGTAGGGGCGTTACAATCAAGGATTCAACAAATGGAGGGAGGATAAAGATGACACCAGAGGAAGCAAAGGCTAAGAAAGAAGCCAAGGAACCTGAAGCCAAGGCAGAGGCCAAGGAACCTGAAGCCAAGGCAGAAGTGAAAGAACCTGAAGCCAAGGCAGAGGTGAAGGAGCCCGAAGCCAAGGCAGAAGTGAAGGAACCCGAAGCCAAGGTAGAGGCCAAGGAACCTGAAGCCAAGGCAGAGGTGAAGGAGCCCGAAGCCAAGGCAGAAGTGAAAGAGCCTGAGGCCAAGGCAGAAGTGAAAGAGCCTGAAGCCAAGGCAGAAGTGAAAGAGCCTGAAGCCAAGGCAGAGGTGAAAGAGCCTGAAGCCAAGGTAGAGGTGAAGGAGCCCGAAGCTAAGGCAGAGGCAGAGAAGCCCAGCGTCAAGGCGGAGGTGAAGAAGAAGTCCAAAGTCGTTGAGGACATAATTGGTAGTATAAAGAAGATGAGTGTGCTTGAGCTATCGGAGCTGGTCAAGGCGCTACAGGATGAGTTTGGCGTTAGTGCTCTGGCCCCGATGGCGGCACCTACAGCGGCACCGGCTGCGGCTCCAGCGGCGGCTGAAGAGAAAACAGAGTTCAACGTTATTCTCAAGGATATAGGGGCTAACAAGATTAGTGTTATCAGGGCAGTGAGGGAGCTAACTCCCCTGGGGCTGAAGGAGGCAAAAGATTTTGTGGAGAGTGCCCCGCAGACGGTAAAAGAGGGAGTTAGCAAAGACGAGGCAACAGCGGCAAAACAGAAACTGGAAGCCGCTGGCGCTACCGTCGAGGTTAAATAAACCTGGGGGTTGACTGTGTCTTCTGGCGAGTGTTTTATACCGATGGCTATGGGTGGCTTTTTTGCCATCGTGGGCATAATTTTGATTCTTTTAGGCAAGGCTGAGAAGAGGGCTTATTATGATTCCCTGGCTAGTCGCACTGATGCCAGGGAGTTTCTGGAGCACTGGCCGGAGCGCCCCGCAGTGGGGACATTAAAGATAGGTGGCTGGATAGCTCTGGCTATTGGCTTGCTTATGGTGGTTATGGGTGGTGCCTTCTGGCTTTGGGGCTAGTAAGGGTGAGATTCTTGTCATCCCCAGGCTCGCCACACTCTCTGTAGCTCAACAGCGATGAGCTATTGCCTGAACCTTTACTGTTGTTGAAGAGCGTTTTCGGCAATGAGCATGGTTAGTAGTAAAAGCAGCGGGTCAAATTACAGGTGGTATGTGCTCAGCCTGGCAGCACTGACCTTCACCTTTGTCTGTGCCGCGCCCATAGTTTGTATGTCGGTTCTTTTCAAGGAGATATCAGATGACCTCGGCTTGAGCCTGGTGCAAGTAGGCACGATTTGGGGCATGCCTAACTTTGCTGCCTTGTTTGTTGTCTTCCTGGGTGGGTTGATGGCTGACCGATTTGGGGCAAGACGTGTCCTGGGTACTGCTTGCCTCCTGGCAGGATTGGCTGGTGCCATGAGGGGTCTCACCGGGGACTTCATTAGTCTGGCAGTAGTTACGTTCTTTGTTGGTCTCTCGACTTGGATTATACCAGCCAGTGTGTTTAAGACCACTGCTACCTGGTTCTCCGGGAGACGGCTGGTGGTCGCCAATGGCGTTGTGTCAACGGGTATGGGGCTTGGGTTTACCGTGGGGGCAATGATCAGTGCCACCGTACTGTCGCCATTACTTGGTGGCTGGGAAAACGTATTGTTCCTGTATGGTGGCGTGTCATTCATGGTTGGCCTACTGTGGTTTTTCACGGTGAGGGAGTCTGAACAGCCTGGCTCGGCAGGTTCTGGAGGTGGTGTGCCGCTGCGCCAGTCGATAGCAAACGTATTTCCCAATAGAGCTATCTGGCTTATCGGTTTGACTCTGTTAGGTTATGCGGCCTGTGTTCAAGGAATGATCGGTTACCTGCCTACCTATCTTCGTGATATGGGTTGGACAGCCGCCAGTGCCGACGGCACGTTGGCTGCTTTTAATGGGATCAGTACTCTCGGAGCTATCCCACTGGCTTTATTATCCCAGAAACTCGGTTTGAGGAAGGTGATCCTTTTCCCAGTACTGTTCATTACCATGGTGGGCATAGCTCTGTTGCCGGTGGTTAATGACGCCATGGTGTGGGTTCTGATGATAATGGTGGGCGTTGCTCGCGACGGATTCTTTGCCATCTGCCTCACTATGAGCACAGAGACAAAGGGGATTGGGGTGTTATATGCTGGAACAGCCATGGGACTGGCGCAAACCATTGTAAATGTAGGCAATGTTATTTCTCCGCCCCTTGGCAACAGTCTGGCCGGTGCTGATCCCGGCTTTCCGTTCTTT
>JAGMCH010000048.1 GCA_023129255.1 Dehalococcoidales bacterium | reverse complement strand
ATAATTACGTTGGCGGGAAATAATGCTGCATCTGTTTCCTTAACTACACCAAACTTCTTGGTCTGCACTGGATGGCTTTAGCCAAGTACGGGCTTCAAACATAGCAACTATCATCCATACTTTAGTTTGGCATACAGAAGCCCGGTGACAAGAACTATTCCCATTGCATTACAAAGGATGACCGGAGGGAGCCTGAGAGAAATCCCGTAAGCTAACAAAGTGATGAGACCTAATAAAAGTATGATGTTAAAAAGCAGGCTTATCTCGTGTGCACTTCTAAGTTTGAAAACACGAATGAGCTGTGGAACAAAACTACATGTGACAAGTGCTCCACCTACAAAACCTAGACATTCTCCTAAAAGCAAGGTTAATACCTCCCTTTTGAGCTTATTTCATTGTCTCTCCGTATCCTCTGCCTGAATTACAACATCCGTCTTGGTCTATACTGGATGGCTTCAGCCAGGTGATGGGCTTTAATTATATCGGCATTTTCCAGGTCAGCAATAGTTCGAGCCAATTTGAGGATGCGGTGGAAGGCTCGGGCGGAGAGGTATAGTTGCTTCATTGCTGCTTTGAGTAGGCTCTGGGCTGATTCCTCTGCCTGGCAGAACTCTCTTACCTCGGTGGGTGTCATCTCAGCATTGCAGGCTAAATTTGTTCCCCCAAAGCGCTGGCGCTGTGTGGAGCGAGCAGCTTCAATCCTGGCTTGAACCTTCTCCGATTTTTCCCCCAGCCTATCGTCAGCCAGCTTCTCATAGTCAATGTGGGGCACCTCAACAAAGATGTCAACCCGGTCAATGAATGGTCCGCTGACCCGTTTCTGATACCGGGCGACCAAGCCCGGGGAGCAGGTGCACTGTTTGAACGGGTCTCCATAGTAACCGCAGGGGCAGGGGTTCATCGCTCCCACCAGCATAAAGTTGGACGGGAAGGTTACACTCCCCTGAGCGCGGCTGATGGTGATTGTCCTATCTTCCAGGGGCTGGCGCAATACCTCAAGCACGGCATGCCCAAATTCGGGAAGCTCATCCAGGAATAGCACCCCCCGATGGCTGAGGCTTATTTCACCTGGTCTAGGCCAATGTCCGCCACCCACCAGCCCGGCGTTGGAGATGGTGTAGTGGGGGGAGCGGAAGGGGCGTTGTCTGATGAGAGGGGTGTTTGCCGGCAGCAGACCGCTGACACTGTATATCTTGGTGACCTCCAGGGCTTCCTTGGTGGTCATTGGCGGCAGTAATGAGGGAAGGGAACGCGCCAGCAATGTTTTACCGCTGCCCGGTGGTCCCATCATGACTACGTTGTGCCCGCCAGCAGCCGCCACCTCCAGGGCTCGCTTGACGTGCTCCTGCCCCTTGATGTAAGCCAGGTCGGTGGTGGGCAGGGTGGCTGGGGTACATTCCTCAGCTTCTTCAGGCTTATATTCTGGGGTTGGTATTTCCCCCCGAAAATAGCTGACCAGCTTGGATAGGGAGGCAAAAGGGATGATTTTGGTGCCTTCTATTAAGGACGCCTCCCTGGCATCGATGTCGGGCACAATAATGGTGGATATCTTTTCCTGGTGAGCTAGGGCGACCATGGGCAGGACGCCGTTGGTATGGCGCAGGCTGCCATCAAGGGACAGTTCACCGAGGAGGATGGCTTGAGAAACATCGGCCGATACCTGCTCCGAGCTGAGGAGGATGCCAACGGCAATGGGTAAATC
>JAGMCH010000047.1 GCA_023129255.1 Dehalococcoidales bacterium | reverse complement strand
GCATAATCTCATTGCCACTGGTGGTAGCGACTACCACGGTCTGGAGCCCAGCAACGAGACTGCCATTGGTGGCGCCGATGTGCCAATGGAATCAGTGGAGCAGCTCATAGCCCTGGCAAAACAAAGAAATCCCAACCTTAGATTCTGAGGAGAGTTTATGGTTACTGAGTTTGTCTTATTACTAGTAGGTGCCTATCTCCTGGGTTCAGTTCCAGCCGCCTATTTAGCCGCTAGGTGGTCGCGGGGGGTAGATATCAGGCAATATGGCAGCGGTAATGTCGGCGCCTCCAACCTATTGAGGTTAGGTGCTAAATGGATGGCTATCCTGGTAATCATCTTTGATTTATGCAAGGGGATGGTGGCGGTGTGGGCAGCCCAACTGATAGGCTTGGAAGTTTACCAGCAAGTCATGATTGGCATAGCGGCTATCGTCGGGCATAATTGGCCAGTTTTTCTCCGCTTCAACGGCGGCAGGGGGCTACTAACTACTTTAGGAGTCGCCTTCATCCTCCCCCTGATAAACGGTCCTCTGATACCCTGGGGGATAGTTGCCTTTCTTGCCTGCGCCGGCGTTGGTTTACTTATTATTCACAACATAGCGGTGGGAACCGGCTCCGGCATAGCCGCCATGCCCCTAGCTAGCTGGATAGCCAATGAACCGCTAGCTATGACCCTGGGATTTTTGGCTATGTTTCTCATACTGATTATCAGGCGACTAACAACGCCAAAAACCCCGGATACCGCTTCGGTGCCTACCGGACAGCTACTGCTTAACCGCCTGCTTTTCGACCGTGACATAAGGGATAAGGAAGTCTGGATACATCGGCAGCCTCTGAAGCAAAAAGGGAAACAAGGGGAGGGTTGACTTTTACAAAATGAAATGCACTTATCATCCTGATATTGAAACTAGCCTGAGGTGCGGTAAGTGTGGTACGCCGATATGCCCCAAGTGCATGGTGCAGACCCCCGTAGGGGCTAGATGCCCAGATTGTGCCAAGTTGTATAAACTGCCTACATATCGCGTTTCCACCAAATACTACCTAATCGCTGTGGGAACAGCCCTAGGTATGGCTATTGTTTATGGCATCGCCTGGGGGGTAGTGAGAGCCTTCGTGTCTTTCACTTTCTTCAATTTTCTACTGAATTTGCTACTGGCTGCAGGTGCTGGCTATGCCATTGGAGAAGTGGTCAGTCTTTCGGTCAACCGTAAGCGCAGCACGGGGTTAGCCGTTGTCGGTGGCGTTGCCGTGGTAATAAGCTACCTGATGAGTATCCCTTTTAACTTGTTTTTTAACTTCGGGGCTAGTTTCCACCTTCTTGACCTATTAGCCCTGGCTCTGGGCATCTTGATCGCTGTTATCCGATTGCGCTAAGGGCGCTGCCTATCAATTGGATTTACATAGGAGGTATTATGTCGCCGGTTAGTATGACCTATTGGGGTATTTCGGGATACGTGATTTTTTGGGTCTTTTTCGCCCTTGCCGTTGGTCTCTTCCTGCGCCGGATATATCAGCTTGGGCGTTATTTGTCCCTGGGCAGAGGGGAGGGTGGGTTTGGTCACATAGCGAGGAGGCTGCTCAGCACTGCCGTCTCGGTATTGGGACAATGGTGCCAGCTTAAAAACCTGACTATCAAGAATAGAGCCAGCTTAGGTCATGTCTTTATGGCGTGGGGATTCTTCATATACATTCCCTTCTATTTGCTATTCATAATCATCGGCGGCGGCTTTGGTCTCTCCGAGACCATGGAAAATACCAGCTTCTTCTTCTACTATGCCTGGGTTATGGACATAGTCGCCCCCTTCATCATCCTCGGTGCCTTATGGGGCATCATCCGCCGATACATCGTGAGGCCACCAAGGCTTGAGGGGGAGCAGACCATTGAGGCTCTGGTCATTCTGGTTACCGTCTTCATCCACCCCATGACCCACCTTTTTAAGGAGGCGACAGCCATGGCTCTGGGCTATGCTCCGGTGGGTTTAGGCACCAGCCTGCCCCCGATAAGCTCGGCATTGAGCCAGCTCTTCGCCAACGCTAGCCCAAGCTCAGTGCAGATGGCAAATACAGCTTTCTTCTGGACACACTGGGGCTTTGTCCTGTTTGTCCTCGTCTTCATTGCTTACTCCCGATATCTACACATGATAGCCAGTATCTTCAATGTCCTCCTCCAGTCGCCGCCGCCCAAAGGAGCCCTGCGTCCTATTGACCTGGAGACGGCGGAGACCTTTGGTGCTTCCAAGATAACCGACTTTACCTGGAAGCAGCTTTTAGACCTCTATTCCTGCGTTATCTACGGCCAATGCCAGGAGGTCTGTCCGGCAACCGCCAGCGGTAAGCCGCTTAACCCCAAGAAGCTGATAGACGACCTCAAGAAACACCTGCTGGAGGAGGGACCTGGTCTGCTCAAAGGCAAGAAGGATGCCTCCGCCAACCCGGGCAAAGCCATGATTGGTGAGGTGATAACCGAGGATGTAATCTGGGCGTGTACCACCTGCCGTGCCTGCCAGCAGGTATGCCCGGTCAGTGTTGAGCACATCAATAAGATTATCGACATGAGGCGAAACCTGGTGATGGAGCAGGCTTCTATTCCGGAGACGGCTGAGGGGGCACTGAGGAGCATTGAAGACCGGGGGCACCCGTGGCGGGGGACCACCCTGTCAAGGACGGACTGGGCTGAAGGGCTTGGCATCAAGACCCTAGCCGAGGATAGGGATATAGATATCCTGTTCTGGGTAGGTTGCACCTACGCCCTGGAGGAGAGAAGCACCAGGGTGGCTCAGGCTATGGCTAAGCTGCTGAAGCTCGCCGGGATTAACTTCGGCATCCTGGGGGCTGAGGAGAGCTGCTGTGGTGAGCCCGCCCGCCGCCTGGGCAACGAATACCTGTTCCAGATGCAGGCGGAGAAGAATATTGAGCTATTAAAGGGTTATGGAGTGAAGCGGATAGTTACCGCCTGCCCCCACGGTTATAACACCATAAAAAACGAGTACCCCCAGTTTGGCGGCGAGTTTGAGGTTATCCACCACACCGAGCTTATTTCCCAACTAATAAAAGAGGGCAGACTGAAAATTAAAAAGGGTCTGAGTGAGCTGGTGACTTATCATGACCCCTGCTATCTGGGCAGATACAATGATATTTACCAGCCGCCGAGGCAGATTATAAGAAGCATCCCCGATATAAAAATGGTGGAGATGGAGCAGAACCGGGATAATAGCTTCTGCTGTGGCGGTGGCGGCGGTCATATGTGGCTGGAAGAGCGCACCGGCCGCCGAATCAACGAGATGCGCACCGAGCAGGCGATGGAGACCAAGGCTCAAATCGTGGTTACTGCCTGCTCCTTTTGCCTGCAGATGTTTGACGATGGAATTAAGGCTAAAGCGGCTGAAGAGCAGCTCAGGGTTATGGATATTGCCGAGCTGGTAGCCGCTCAGGTAGAAGAATAAAGCTAAGAGCAAAGGAGAAACATGGCCGAAATCCAAAAGGTTAGGATTAAAGTAGTGAGCCAGAAAGGAACCTGTGAGGCAGGGCACAAGGTCGGCGATGAGTGGGTAATTGATGGAAAAACACCAGAGGGTCTGTGCCTTGGTGCGTTTAATAACCTGCCTCCCAGCCTCCAGGTACTAATGTATGGCGGCTCGTTTCCCTGGGAAAAAGACCCCGATGTGACCACCATCGCCTGCCCCGATGCTCAAAACCCGGTTGTCTTTGAGCTTCGCCGTCTGCGCGACTAACGCCCGTGGTTAAGGCTTGCCGTATTTCTGGCGGAGGCTTCTCCGCAGGATCTTACCGGTGGTGGTCTTGGGCAGCTCTTCGGTAACAAAGACTACTGAGCTGGGACGCTTGAAACCAGCCAGCCGGAGGCGGCAAAAGTCGATAATCTCCGGCTCGGTGGCCGTCTCCCCCTTTTTGAGCCTGACTATGGCCCTGACCTGCTGACCCCACTCAATATCTTTGACGCCAATCACTGCCGCTTCTTCGATTTTGGGATGGGTGGAAAGAACGCTCTCCACTTCATCGGGGCCGATGTTCTCGCCGCCCCTGACGATGACATCGTCACCGCGCCCGGTAAGATAGATATAGCCCTCGTTATCTTTATAACCCAGGTCGCCAGTACGATACCACCCATCGGGGGTAAAAGCCTTCTTCGTCTTCTCCTCATCCTTCCAGTAGCCCTTCATTATTCTGGGACCTTTGGCGACAATCTCCCCTATTTGCCCGGTGGGCAACTCTCGCCCTTCTTCATCTCGAACCTGAATTTCCACATCATCCATAGGTAAGCCAATAGAAGTCGCCAGCCTCTTTAATTTCTTCTCCCTCTCCGCCTCGGACTCTTTGCCGGTGATTATCTGGTCTTCAGCCCGGAGCGCAGCTATCGTGGAAGAGGTCTCCGTCCCGCCAAAGGCGTTTATCAGGGCTCTACCCGGGAAGCGCTCGATGGTTTTCTTTAATACCTCATATGGACAACCAGCAGCACCGTAGGTTACCACCCGCACACTGGAAAGGTCATACTTATCAAAGTCGGGGTATTCCACAATCCGCTTGAGCATGGTCGGCACCACCATCACCCGGGTGGCTTTATCCCGCTGCACCGTCTCAAACCACTCTTTCTCATCAAACTGCCGCATCAGGGCAATAGTGCGGCCGCCATAAATGCCAGCCATCAACGCCTGCATCCCGGCCACATGATAGAGGGGCATGACCAGCACGTTGGTCTCCGGCGGCGCTTCCATATCAGGGGGGTCAACATTGCTCAGCACATAGGAGCTATAAGCATTATGGTCCTGCGGGACCCCCTTGGGGAAGCCGGTGGTGCCAGCGGTAAAGAGGAGCACGGCTGTATCTTCGTCGTTCATCTCGGCAAAAGTTTTTTCCTCGGCTGAACCTGAGGCAATAAGCTCATCGTAGCTTAGCATCCCCTGGTACTTGCCACCGATGATAATGAAAAGCTTCACCGAGGGGAGTTGAGAGCGGACGCTGTTCACCATATCAGCATAGCGGCTGCCGACAAAAAGGATTCTGGGCTCAGCTTTATTCACCAGGTATGTTAGCTCGTCCTGCCTGATTCGGAAGTTCAAGGGGGCAAAGATACCCCCCACCTTCACCGTAGCAAAACAAGCCTCCACAAATTCATTGCAGTTGACCTCAATGATGGCAGCCCGGTCTCCATTCTCTAAGCCCAGTCGGTTCAGCGAATCGGCCAGGCGATTTACCCTTTCCTTGAGCTGAGCGTAGCTATATCGCTTGCCTTCAAAGGCGATGGCTGTTCTCTCCGGAACCAGCATGGCTGATAGGTCAAGGAATTCAGTTATAACCATTCTCCACCCCGCCTATTTTAGCTTGCTTTTTCTCTCACCCTGTCTACTATTTTGGACATTGCTTCCCCAGCCTTAGCCCTAATCAGGACAGCCGCCTCTCTGTCCATGGGGGTAGAGCTGAGGTTGATGATAACCAGCTTAGCTCCCGCCTGAACGGCATAGATAGGCATATAGGCGGCGGGATAGACAATCAGGGTGGAGCCAACCACGATAAGCAGGTCACAGTTAGACGAGCGGTGGGTCGCTTCCTGCAACACCTCATACGGCAGCTGTTCGCCGAAAAGGACAGCGTTCGGCTTCAGCATCCCGTGGCAGACTTCACAATCGGGAATTTCTTCACCCCCATCCAGTCTGACCTTAATCTGTTCAAAGGGATAGCGCTTACCACAGCTCAAGCATACCGCCCACTGCATATTGCCGTGGAGCTCAAACACCTTGTCGTCGGGCACCCCCGCCTTCTGGTGAAGATTATCCACGTTCTGGGTGATGACACAATCTAGCCTGCCCAGCTTGTCCAGCTCGGCGATAGCGTAATGGGCGGGGTTAGGCTTAGCCATAGTAGTTAGATGTCCCTCCCCAAGCATCTGCCACTGCTTCCTCCTGGTTTCGGGGTCGGCGACGAACTTCTGATAGGTGAAGTCATCGGGGTCAAACCGACTCCAGATTCCGCCGGGGCTGCGAAAATCAGGAATCCCGGATTCAGTGCTAATGCCGGCGCCGGTGAACACCACCAATTTTTTGGCGTTGATAATCAGCTCAGCCGCCTCTTGGGCCAGGACATCCAGCTTCTGTTCCCCCATGATGTTCCCCTCTATTTTAATGTAACCGGATGATAAAGTCAGCCAGCTTGGCCTCAAGCTCCAGCCCCTGCTCCAGGCTGAGGTCAAGCCCCCTGACCATAGCCTGCTTAGCATAGCTTACGGCAACGGGTTCAAAGCCGGCAATTCTTCTAGCCAGCCTCTCGGCTTGGGGCAGCAGCTCCTTTCGGGGTACCACCCGGTTGACCAGCCTCAGGCAGTGAGCTTCGTCAGCCTTAATCCACCGCCCCGATAGTAGTATTTCCAGCGCTTTAGCCCCGCCTATGACTCGCGGCAGGGTCTGGCTACCGCCAGCGGCGGGAATTATACCCAATCCCGGCTCAGGCAGACCAAATTGGGCATCCTCTGAAGCCAGCCTGATGTCGCAGCACAGGGCTATTTCTATCCCTGAGCCCAGAACATAGCCGTGAAGGGCAGCAATTAGCGGCTTGGTGAGGCTCAAAAAAAGCCCCCAAATATCTCTTTCCCAGCGCGCCTGCCGGGCGATTATGGGAGAGGGGGCGGTGAGAAATTCAGTAAGGTCAGCGCCAGCACAGAAAGCTCTTTCCCCGGCACCCCGGAATATGGCAACCCTGACCCCGGGGTCGTCCTTGATGGCGCCCAGCACCTGGTAAAGCTCGTCTCTCATCTTGAGGTTGTAGGCATTCAAGGCATGGGGTCGGTTGAGGGTGACATAAGCGATGTCATTCTGCTTGTGGTAGATAATCGTCTCAAACTCGCTCATTTTCCCTTAAACTTCGGCGGTCTTTTCTTGATAAAAGCAGTAATGCCTTCCGTCCTATCAGCGGTGGTGTGGAGTAAGAAATAAAGGTCAGCCTCTAAGTGAAGCCCCTGCTCCAGGGTTAAATCCAGCCCTTTATTTACCGCCTCCTTGATATACCTCAGGGCAATAGGACCCTTACCGGCTATAGTCCTGGCTAAAGCCTCAGCCTCGGCAGCTAGATTTGCCCCACCGACCACCTTACTGACCAGCCCTATCTCAACTGCCTCCTGGGCGGTTATTGTTTCAGCGGTGAGGATTAACTCCAGGGCTTTGCCCCTGCCCACGATGCGCGGCAGCCGTTGAGTGCCACCATCAAAGGGGATAAGCCCTTGAGCTACCTGGGGAAAGCCAAAATTTGCCTTGTCTGACGCCAGCCTGATATCACAGCTCAGGGCTAGCTCCAGCCCCTGCCCCAGGGCATCTCCGTTTATGGCAGCAATAACCGGCTTTTCGATACCGGCGGTGGCAGTGGCGGCACTATAGATGGTGCCCGATTTCTCCGGCTGGCTGCCCTTACAGAAGGCTTTATCTCCCGCCCCGGTAAGCACAACTACATAAATATCCTCATCCTGGTTTATCTGGCGGCAAATGTCTCCCAGCTCCTGGGCTAGCTTGAGGTTGATGCTATTACCGGCTTCAGGGCGATTGAGGGCTATGTGAGCAATGTGGTCTTTCTTGGTGTAGATAACCGTGGAATAGGGCATAGATTTGGTTCTCCCCGCCACTCAATCTTAACCGACGCTTACCCTGGCGTCAAGGTTATTGCCTTTCTACCCACCCTGACCTACCCTCAAGGGCTACGCCTCTCTTAAACACCCCAAAAGTAAGGGAGTTAAAGAGGGGTGCCAACCCCTATTGGGCGGGTGGGTGGGAAGAAAAAGTTACGTTGAAAATGGGGGGTCATGGGGACAAGTTCGTCGCAGCGAATTGGCAGATGTCACTCAAGCAGCACTGCTGGCAAAGGGGATGGCGCCGGCAGACATTCTTACCCTGACAGACCAGCAGAGCATGGTATTCATTGAATAACTCAGCATCAGGCGGCAGGTGCTCCGTGAAAAACGCCTGATAAGCGGCATAACTATCTTTTTCCGGGGCTAAGCCGATACGGCTGATGACACGGCGAGTGTAGGCATCAATGACAAAGATGGGCTTATTGGCAGCATAAAGTACTATAGAATCGGCGGTCTCCCGCCCGATGCCATGGATGGAAAGCAGTTGCCGGCGCAGGTCGCCAGTATCGTTGTCAAAAAACCTATCCAGGTCATCCTTATAGTGATTGCCCAGCCAGAAGGCGAAGGACTTGAGCTTCAATGCCTTGGCATTATAGTAACCACAGGGGTGAACCAGTTTGGCCAGCTTGGAGCGGGGAAGTCGGCGCAGCGCCCCTGGTGACAGCGCCTCGGCTGCCCTCAGATTGGCTATCGCCTTTTCCACATTGCCCCAGGCGGCTGACTGGGTGAGTATGGCACCGACGATTACCTCAAAGGGCTCCTGTGCCGGCCACCAGTGCTGGGGGCCAAAGTGAGCCAGGAGCCGGCGGTAGATATCCAGTAATGCTTGAGCTATTGATTGGTCATCCATGGAGGTGCTTTGGCATCATCTGCCGAATCATATCCCGGGATATAGGGTTTTATATCAATCACCGGTGTGCCGTCAATGGCATCAAGACCTTTTACCTTCAGTATGTTACCCCGCCGCTCAAGAAGTCTGACCGTAGCCTGCCCCAGTGGGTTAGGGCGACTTGGCGAGCGGGTGGCAAAACGACCTACCAGCGGCAGCTCCGGCTTACCCATGGGGTGAACCTTGAGCGAAAGTTGCCTGCCCGCAGGAAGCTGGTGCAGCCAGTAGAGAACAATGATGTGAGAGAATTCATCCAGTCTATCCAGGGCTTCGGTTAAATCGCTATTAACCACGACTTCGGAAACGATTTCTCTCCAGCCATGCCTTATTGGCTGCTTAATTTCATTCCTGACAATGCCGATGGCTTTTAAGCTCATGCCGGGCAACTTATCGGCCATATTTAACACCTACTCTATAATACCACACCGGGGCGGACTAGCCTAAAATGCAATGAGGCTGTCATACAAGGCAGCCCCATTTTGCCCAGAGGGCAGCCATTTATGGGGTGATGGTGAGAATCTTCTGCACCGGCTCTGGGTATTTGGCGATTAACAGTAGCTCTTCGTCGGTCAAGGGCTTTTGGGTATGGGCATTAGCATAGCGCACCAGCTCCAGGACATGCTCAGCGGTCTCATCATCGGGGAATGAAATACCCAGCCGCTTATATACATGCTTGAAGCCAGCCAGCCCTCCATACTCGCCAGTAGTGATAACTCGACCTCCCGGCTGTTGCTCAATCTCGGTGATACCTAGTAGTTCGTAGTCATAGAGCTCATAGTTACGGCGGTCCTTGAGAGCGCCATCAGCATGGATACCAGCTTCATGGGCAAAGGCATTGGCTCCCACACCGGGCTGGTTTATCGGGATTGGCACGCCAAAGGCATAGGCAGCATACTTAGCCAGGGGGTAAGCAACCTTGAGATCAATCTGGTCACCAATCTCATACTTATCCATGTCTTTGGCGAATTTGATGGCCAGGATGCAGCTCAACAAATCTGCCTGCCCGGCTCGCTCGCTGAGACCATTTATTGAAGTGTTAATATAGGCATCAACCCCACCATCAATAGCCCCCTGCGCCCCAGCCACCGAGTTAGCCACCGCCATGCCCAGGTCATTATGACAGTGTTGCTCAATAGGAATCTTCATCTGCTCAGCCAGGTGTCTGTTGCGCTGGTAAATGCTCATCGGAGTATCATATCCCAGGGTATCGCAGTATCTAAATCGGTCAGCCCCCGCCTCCTTAGCGGCTTGAGCAAACTCAGTAAGGTAGCCAAGGTCAGTGCGAGAGGCATCCTCGGCATTTACCCCTATGGTACGGGCGCCTCCCTTTCGGGCACAATCCACCGCCTCCACCATTTCCTTGATTAGCTGCTCTCGGTTAAGTTTCCCCCTAAACTTATGCAAAATCATCTGGTCTGAGGTGGAGATGGAGAGGTTAAAGTCACGCACCCCCGTCGGCAGTGCCCCCTTAACATCGGCAACAATGGCACGGCACCAACCCTCTAGGATGAGAGAGCCCATAGCTCCCAGCTCTTTTAGCTCCAGATTAGCCCTCACATAGTTTTGCTCATGCCTGGTATAGGGAAAGGCAAACTCTGACTGATGGATTCCCAACTGCCCCAGGTATATGTTGAGCATCGTCTTTTGCAGCTTGGCTAAGCCAATACGAGAAGCCTGAACCGTGTCCCGATTGGTGACATCAATAAAATAAATCTTAGGCATAACTTTTCTCCTCGAGGGAGAATAATTGTAGCATATATTCACTACCTTTGGCAAGGGTATCTACCAGCCTTCAGCCACTACGCCTTACCTTCGCTTCTGTGCTAGAATAGCTGTGTTACCCTACTTTTATCAATTTAGGGACGACCTATGGAAGAACTGGGACTCGGTCTCGACCTAATCATTGTCTTAGCTGTTGCCATAGCCGGGGGTATGCTAGCCCGCCGACTGAGGTTGCCCATCATTTTGGGTTTTCTTGTAGGGGGTATTGCTGTCGGTCCCTACGGCTTTGGCTTAGTTCATGACCTAGAGACAATCCATACTTTGGCTACCATCGGGGTAATCTTGCTCCTGTTCACCTTGGGGCTTGAGTTCTCTTTGAGTGAACTCAAGCGAATGGGCAAGGTTGCCATTTTAGGTGGCATAGCTCAGATATTACTTACGGCAGCGGTAGGCTTAGCTTTGGGCAAGCTGTTAGGCTGGGAGATGCTCGAAGCTATCTTCTTTGGCTTTCTGATTGCCCTTAGTAGCACCATGATTGTGCTTAAAACCCTCATGGAGCGAGGGGAGCTTGACTCGGGGCACGGTCGGGTAATGATTGGGATTCTTCTGGTACAAGACCTGAGCCTGGTGCCGTTGATGATAATCCTGCCGGCTATGGGCGGGGCAGGTGGAGAATTATGGTTGCCTCTGGGAATAGCCACCATCAAGGCAGTGCTTTTTATTGCCTTGATGGTGGTTCTGGGAATGTGGGGGCTGCCCTGGCTACTGGGACGCGTGGCCGGGGGAGGTTCCAGGGAGCTATTTCTGCTCACTGTAGTCGCCCTGTGTTTGGTAGCAGCCCTGGGCGCTTACTTCTTCGGCTTATCCGCCGCCGTTGGCGCTTTTATTGCCGGGTTACTAATCGGTCAGTCTGCCTTCGCTCGTCAGGCTTTTGCTGATATTGTCCCCCTGCGTGATACCTTCGGTGCCCTCTTTTTTGTTTCCCTTGGTATGCTTGCCGACCCGCATTTTGTGGTGGAGAATCTAGCCGTTATCGCCGTGGTGGTAGCGGTCATAATTGTGGCTAAATTTATCATCTGTTCCTCCATTCCCTGGTTCTTTGGATACAGCCCCAAGACAATGCTCTTTGTGGGTATGGGACTAATACAGATAGGAGAGTTCAGCTTTGTCTTGGCTATGATGGGCATGGAAGCCGGCATCATCTCGCCGTATCTTTACTCCTTGACCTTAACCTGTGCCATCATCACTATGTTGCTGACCCCCTTTGCTTTTAGTTTTGCCTCGTTCTTTTATCGACGGCTCAGCCAAGGAAAAAGGTTTGGCCGGCTAGTAGCCAGGCGACTTGACCCAGATTGGCAGAGTAGGCGATGGGAACTATCGGGACATGCCGTAATTTGTGGGCATGGTCGTGTTGGCAGCAGTCTGGCAAGAGTCCTGGAGCGGCGAAACTTTTCCTACCTGGTGATTGACCTTGACCCCCAGGTCATCTCAGCGCTGCACGCCAGGGAGATTCCCTGCATCTACGGGGATGCCGCTAACCCTGAGATACTTGCCCATGCTCAATTGAATAAGGCGCGTGTCCTTATCTGCACCTTCCCTGATTTTATAAGTGTAGAATTAACCACAAGAAATGCACTGAGAATTAACCCTAAACTTGATATCGTGGCTCGGGTTCACCGTGATGCCGATGCTGAGCTATTAAAGGGCATTGGCGTTTCTGAATTAGTTCGTCCCGAGTTTGAAGCCAGCCTGGAGATAACCCGCCACACCCTGCACCGATTTGGCTTAACCAGCCCTGAGATTCAACTTATCCTTAGCGGTCTCAGGGGAGGAAGGCTAGTATAAATTTGGGGTGAGCTTGTGATATACTTTAAACCAAAATCGGAGAATCGTGGCTAAAACAAAAGTAGGCATTATCAATGTTACCGGTTACACCGGCGTTGAGCTGGCAAGACTTCTTTTTCAGCATCCCCAAGTAGAACTCGCCTCGGTTACCGGGCGGAGTGCTGCCGGACAAAGGTTGGGCGAGGCCTTCCCCCACCTGGCTGGCATCGACCTGACTATTGAAGCCGAGCTGGGGGATGTGGAATTGGTCTTTTCCGCCATGCCCCACAAGGAGAGCGCCAGAGAGGTCATACCCCTGCTTGAGCAGGGGATTAAGGTGGTGGATATTAGCGCCGATTTCAGGCTAAAGGATGCCTCGGAATATGAGCGCTGGTATGGCTTCTCTCACCCCGCCCCACAGCTACTCGCCCAAGCGGTGTATGGTCTGACCGAGCTATACCGGTCTAAAGTTTCTTCGGCTCAACTGGTGGCTAACCCCGGCTGCTATCCCACGGGGGCTATCCTGGCTTTAGCCCCGGCGGCGAAGGCAAATCTACTCCAGCCCAACATCATTATTGACAGCAAATCTGGCGTCTCCGGTGCCGGCAGAACCCTCAACCTGTCCACCCACTTCTCGGAAGCCAATGAAGACACCGCCGCCTATGCCCTGGAGGGACACCGCCATCTGCCTGAGATTGTCCAGGAGCTAAAGCGACTTTGCCCGGAGCAACCGCCCTCGGTTACCTTTGTCCCCCACCTTATACCTATGACCAGAGGGATACTGACCACCTGTTATGCCCCACTGGTTTCGGGCAAGATTGCCACCGGCAAAAAGGGGGAAACAGAGCTAAAACAACTCTACCTGGACTTCTACAAAAACGAGCCCTTTGTCCGGGTAGTCAGCTCCCCGCCGCACACCAAGCACACCTCGGGGAATAACCTCTGTCTGGTCTACCCCACCATTGACCACCGCACGGGGAGACTTATCGTTATTAGCTGCCTTGATAACCTGATTAAAGGGGCAGGGGGGCAAGCCATCCAGAATATGAACCTGATGCTCGGCCTGCCCGAAACTACCGGGCTTCAAGCACTGAGCGTCTTCCCCTAGATAAAGAGGGGACACATGACTAAGGTGATGGTGCTCAGCAGCTTGACCAAGACATGAAGAGAGGGTCCGGCGGTATCCTTTAATGGGTCGCCCACGGTATCTCCAACCACGGCGGCAGCGTGAGTAAAAGAGCCCTTGCCAATCGGTTTGCCCTCCTCATCCTTTAGCTGACCGTCCTCGATATACTTCTTGGCGTTATCCCAGGCGCCACCGCTATTATTCATAAAGGAAGCCATCATAATACCGGCGATGGTGCCCACCATTAGTAAGGCCGCCACCACCATAGCTGAGTCATAACTGGCAAAGGGTTTAAAGGCAACGCCAATGACCACCGGGGCAACTACCGGCAAAAGCCCGGGGAGAATCATCCCCCGCAGTGAAGCCCTGGCAGTAATATCAACCGCCCGGGCATAATCAGGTCTGGTCTCGCCAGTAAGAATCCCAGGGAACTCACGAAACTGGCGACGCACCTCCTCAATAATCTTGCTGGCTGTATTGCCTACCGCCCGTATCGCCCAAGAGCTAAACAGGAAGACCAGCATCACCGCCAAGAGAGCGCCAACGAAAACCTCCACCCGGGCAAGGTTTACGTTGTTGAAGGTGTCAACGCCCCGAAGGAAGGCAACCCTATCCAGGTATGCCTGAAACAGGAGGAAGGCAGCCAGACCAGCCGAGACCATAGCATACCCCTTGGTTAGCGCCTTGGTGGTGTTGCCCACCGCATCAAGGCGGTCGGTGATGCGACGCACCTTTTCACCAGCGCCAGACATCTCGTTAATGCCGTTGGCATTATCGGTAATTGGACCAAAGGTATCCTCAGACAGTATGAAGGGGCAGGTCATCAGCATGCCCATAGTAGCCACCGCCGTGCCAAAGGCACCGGCACCAGGCAGGCCGGTCATCGTCCCCATCCAGTAAGAAAGCAGCAGGGCTAAGCCAATGACGACGGCTGTGACCAAGGTAGTCTCAAAGCCAACGGCGACGCCGCTAACGATATTGGTCGCCGGACCTGTCTTTGATGCCTTAACAATGGACTTAACCGGTCTGAACCTGGCTTCAGTGTAATACTGGGTGATAAAGACCACCACCACGCTGGTAAGGATACCCACTACTCCAGCAGCAAAGAGCCAATAGCTGTCCAGCATATTGGATACGGTGAAAAACATAGCGATAATAGATAAAGCAATGGCAACATAAAAGCCGCGGTTGAGGGCATTCATCGGGTTCTCGTCACCACGAATGCGTACGCAAAGTATGCCTACCATGCTGGCAAAAATACCGAAGGCACGGACAACCAAGGGAAAGAGAATCCAGGCAACGTTGCCGGTAATAGCATAGATGGCAATGCCCAATATCATCGCCCCAATGTTCTCAGCGGCGGTGGATTCAAAGAGGTCAGCGCCACGCCCAGCACAATCGCCAACATTATCACCAACTAAATCGGCGATAACGGCAGCATTGCGGGGGTCATCCTCAGGTATGCCGGCTTCAACCTTGCCCACCAGGTCAGCCCCCATATCAGCGGCTTTGGTATAGATACCGCCACCGAGCTGAGCAAAAAGGGCAACAAAGCTGGCACCAAAGCCAAAACCGACAATAAGGTGAGGGGCAATATCAGGCGTACTTGCCCCACCATAAGCAAAATAGATAGCGGCTACTCCCAGCAGGCTCAGCGCCACAACGAGAAAACCGGGGACAGCACCACCACGCAGGGCTACATTGACCGCCTCTTTCAAACTATGTTGAGAGGCGTGGGCACAGCGGGCATTACACTTGACAGCAACAATCATGCCAATAAAGCCGGAGACGGCGGAGCACAAAGCCCCAGCCATAAAGGCAACACCAGTTCTCCAGGCGATACCAAAGGCGGTTATCCCCTCTATGCCCCTATGCCCACCAAGCACACCGACCAGAACAGCAACTGCTACCGCCACTACGATTGATAGCCAGCCGATGGTGCTATATTGACGCTTCAAGAAAGCCCAGGCTCCCTCAAAAATCATGCTACCAATCTCTTCCATCCTCGGTGTCCCTGGGGAGCGCTTCAGAACATTCCTTGCCAACAGTATGGCAAAGACTATAGCTATTATCCCAGCCCCGGGCACAACCCAAAAAATTACTGGCATATTCCCCCCCTTGGTAAATAGTCGCCAGGATTATACCACAGCCATAAGGTAGGGACAAAATTAGGTACTTCTCCCCACTTGAGTTTTTATAAGGAAACCCTATCCTCTTTGGGGCTATACCCCCCAGCCCCCCTTTTAGCATTTCTCTTACTTCCCACCCTAACCCACCCTCAAAGGCTTCCCCTTAAGCCCTGCTTTCGGGGGCATTTAAGAGGGGCAAAACCCCTATAGGGCGGGCTGGAAGAAACAATAAGAGAGTTTAAGAGAAGCGAAGCCCCAATGGGCGGGTGGGGGGAAGAAAGACAATTTAAAAACGGGGGAGGGGATGGGGTCAACGCCATAGAGAAACGAATCTACCTGAGTTAGCTCAAGCATTGCCTCTTCAGCTTGGCTCTGTTATGCTTAACCAGAAGGAAAGATGGTGGGTAGTAACAGCACCTTTCGCCGTGTAGATTACATCAAGATTACCATCTTCGGTTTTGCTCTGTCTGCCCTCTGGGGCAGCCTACACACCATTGTTATTCCAGCGCGGCTACTGGACTTCGTAGCGGCATCGGAAAAGAGCACCTACCTAGGGCTGCTTACCTTCGCTGGCTTAATTTTAGCCATGATAGTTCAGCCCATAGCCGGGACGCTCAGCGACCGCTCTGGCTTCGGCTGGGGGCGCCGCCGACCCTATATCCTGGTGGGCGCTACATTGGTTATACTGCTCCTTTCGGGAATAGGCTGGTGTGGCAGCTACGCTGCCATTTTCCTCATTTATTGCCTGCTTCAGATTACCTCTAATACGGCGCAAGGTCCATATCAGGCTTTTATTCCTGACCTAGTACCTGGAGGGAGGAGAGGGGTAGCCTCAGGGGTGAAGAGCTTCCTTGAAATAGGGGGTGGGGTTGCCCTGATATACCCGATAGCCCTCTTTATGGACCGCTACTCCGCCGGTGAGGGTAGCTCCTGGCTATGGTTGTCCTTGGTAATACCAGGCTTTGTCTTGCTGGGAGCTATAATTGCCACCATCCTGATGGTCAAGGAGCGGGCGGGGGCTGGTGGTGCCCAACTACCCCTGCTGCCCGCCCTGCTTAAGAGCTTTAAGATTGATGTCAAGGCAAACCCTGATTTTGTCTGGTTTCTGATATCTCGCCTCTTTATCATTATGGCGTTCACTACTCTGCAGACCTTCGCTCTATATTTTCTAATGGATGTTGTGGGTGTGCCCGACCCAGCCACAGCCACGGCAAGGTTCTCCATAGTGGCTGTGGCTGGCATGCTGGTTGTCGCCTATCCGGCGGGGCGTCTATCGGACAGGATAGGACGCCGACCAATTACACTCGCTTCAGGGCTGCTCGGTGCCCTGGGGATTGGGCTGATAGCCCTCTTTCAACACAGCTACCTGCATATAATACTCTGCGGCGGCCTGGTGGGAATCTCATTTGGAGCTTTTATGAGCAGCAACTGGGCTCTAGCCACCGATTTAGTAGCTAAAGGCGAGGAAGCAAGATACCTGGGACTGACCAATCTGGCTACCGCCGGCGGTGCCGCCCTGGCACGCCTCATCGGGCCGGTGATTGATTTCTTCAATGCCCGTAGCCCTAACCTGGGCTACACAGTTATGCTCTTAGCCTGTTTTACCTATTTTGTCGTCGGTTCATTCCTGATACTGAAAATCAAGCGCCGTTAGCCAAGGTGCGGCAGCACCGTTTCCCAGCCCCAGGCACCAGCTAGGGCAGCAACTATATATAGTATGGTTCTACCCAACCAGCAGGCAAGGATAAACTTCCATAAGGGGAAGCGAAGGACACCAGCCGCAATCCCGGCCAGGTCAAAGAAGAACGGCACCAAGGCGAGAATGAAAATAGCCAATGCTCCCCACCTCTTCAGCCACTCCACCAGCCGATTATATAGCTTCACCCTTTCTACCACACCTCGACCACTATAGCCTACCATATAGCCGGTTATCTCGCCTATGGCTGCCCCTGCCCCACCAGCCAGCCCGACCAGGATAGCCGACGGCAAAATAGCACCGAAAGCGGAAATTAACAGGATATTGCCGGCGGGTAGGATGACAGTAGCATTGAAGGTCAGGCTGATCAGGAAGACGCCCAGATAGCCATAGCCCTCCAGAGCCTCAATCCTCTCCGGGTAGCTACGGTAGAAGTAAAAGATGCCAACACTAATGGCTATAACAAAGAGCAAGGTTAAGATAGGTATAAGATGCCTCTTAAGCCAATGTTCTTTGCCCATTTTGAGTATTGTAGCATATTATGGCGTTGTTGGCTGAGCCTATCTCTGCTATACTTTAATAGCATGCCCCCATCGTCTAGAGGCCTAGGACACCGGCCTTTCAAGCCGGTAACAGCGATTCGAATTCGCTTGGGGGCACCAGTTAGTCATTAGAGGTGTCAGCCTTTCCATAGCTTCAAGAAGCTTATCAGGTTGCCGGTACATATCCAGCATTATGCCCCTCGTTCCCCTGAGGGTATCACCGAGCACGTCAAAAGGTGCTCTGCAGCCGCCACCGCGGAACATTGGAAACCCGGTCGCCATTACCTTTTTGTTACTGATACTGACAGCCTCTCTCCATTTCACAGCTTCCTCTCCTGCTTTGAGAAGGGCCTCATACGCGTGGCGGATTTCCGGCATACGGTACTGCAAGACGAAACTGCTTATACTACCTATTTCAATTACCCTAGAAAATGGAAGCAGCTTGCTGAGAGGACACAATCCGCCATAATGTGCAATTTCACAGTAAAAACTTATTAGCGTGGCTGTGGCATCCCCGCCACCACCAGTATTATGCAGTCTTCATCTCCGTCATTTTCCAGGCTATGTGGTATGCCATAAGGGAGCCAGATAGCATCGCCGGCGGCTATTTTCTGTTGCTCATCGCCCACCGTCATCACCCCCTGCCCCTGAAGCAGATAGTAAACCTCCTCGTAAGGGTCTATATGTGACTCTATCTCTTTGCCCGGCTTCAGTACGGCGTGGGCAAAGAATAAAATGCCCTGCAATACCCGGCTATCCAGGAGCATACATGCCACAGCTCCACCGTGAGCTATGTAGCGTGTCTGAATTACCTCTTCCTGGTTAATATTGCTAACAATCATCAGTCTTCCCCCTACAACAAAAACTTCTCAATCGTTGCCGCCAGACCATTATGGTCAACATCAAGGGTTATATAGTGGGCTACTGCTTCAATTAAACCAACTTTATATGCAGAGTTTCTTTACCATACCCGAGACTCTTTTTACCTATGAGCCTCATAGCCTTTTCTTTGCCCGCTCTAGCGCTCTTGAGATATGCTCCAGCGTGAGAACATCTCGATGGCGATAGTATAAAGCGGTCAGGCTACTGTAAATACGGCTCGCCTCACGCTCATCACCATCTGATTTCACTTGGACATATTTGTTAGCCAATGATTGGACTTGTCTATCTAGCCAGTCCTCTTGAGATAGCCCCGGCAAATCTGGTGCCAGCCCATGCATCCTTGCCAAGTGAACTTTCATATTTGCCTTCCGCGTAGTTTTATAACTACACTCTGGACACTGATAGGGATTATACTTTGAACCTCTGTTCATAGCAACTTACCTCAGTCTCGTATGCTGACGCACTATCACCCTATACAATAATGGCTTTATGCTTTTAGCGGCAGTTAATCCTTTCGATCTAGAGTTGCCATCAGAGTTACCCCATCAACTCCTTTCTAGACTCGGCATGCTCAGCAGTATTCCTTAGCTTTTTTCTCGTCTCTTTGGGAACCTCAATGCGAAGGTTATATTCGGCTTTTGGCTCCACTTGTTGTGTCACCTGACACATGATGAGAAATTATCGCCCTGTTCAGGGATATACAGAACTTGCTCACGCCTGTGGGAGGTACATGCCCTAGCTGGAACCATCGGTTAAGCAGGGACATGTGGAAACTGACCGTTGTGAGAAGATAAGCCACGGCAAGCGATAGGGTAGACGTATGGTAGGCATCGTGGCAAACCATAGGATACAAAACGATGTGTTGTTAAATAATCAGTTAAACTGAGTGTCATTACTACCTTGGTACCGGCCGTCTTGCTTTTAGACCAGATAAGTAAGTAGAAACAAAGCTACTGCAGCTGCTGGCAGGTAACGGCCCACCGATATTATCCACCGTGAGGAAAACGTAATTGGCCCCAGGCGCCGTGAGGGGGCATTAATTGCATTGAGAAGACGCGCTCTGGGAAGCAGCCAGGCAATCAAGGCGGCGCCAACAATGCCAGCTATGATCACCACACCGGAACCCGTTAGCTGGTCCATCACATCCAGAAATGGCTTTCCGCCAACAGTGAGCCCCATAGATGTAAAACTCAACGCCGAAGGGACGCCCAAGATAGTGACGATAGCGACTACAACTAGTGCCGCCCGTCTTCGGGACATACGGAATTCGTCTCGGAACGGTGCCAGTGCCACTGCCATCCCTCCAACACAAGATGTAAACGCCGCTACGAACAGCAGAATGTAGAAGGCAATACCTATGAACTGGCCCCCGGCCAACTCACCAAATATCATTGGAAAGGCGGTGAAAGCAAGCTGGCTTCCCGTATCGGGGGCAATGCCGAAGGTAAAGACAATCGGGAACACCATCAGACCAGCCGTGATTGAGACTACGGAATTGGTTACCGCCACCGCTGTAGACGAGTTCACGATATTGAAACCCTTGGGTGAATAGCTCCCGTAGGTGATAAGGAATCCCTGGCCAATAGCCAGCGAGTAGAAGGCCTGCCCTGCCGCCATTTGCCAGGTTCTGGGTTCTAAGAATTTGACTAGGTCAAAGCTAAAATAAAAGTCACGGGCTTGGCTCGCCCCCGGAAGAGTCTGTGAGTAAATGGCAAGACCGCCGACTATCAGGACAAGCATCGGGAGTAGGATTTTGCTCATTCGTTCAATCCCTCCGATACCGCGCAGCAGTACGACAAAGGTGAGAACGGCCGTTGCCAAGAGGAACCATAATGAAGCGAAACCCGTAGTGAACTCTTCGAACGGCTTCAAGTCACCCCGGACAGCATCCAATGCATAGCCAAGCGTCCAGCCGCTAACGACAAGGTAGTAGCTCATGATGGCGATAGTCATAACGACTAAAAACCACCCCGCCCACGGCCCCCACCGCTTGTTAATCAACCGGAAGAGCCCCACCGGACCTCTATTGGCGAGCTTGCCAGCACTAGCCTCAAGAACATATAGCGGGATGCCCATGGCTAGTATGCAGATTGCATAGGTTAAGACGAACGTGCCACCGCCATTCTGTCCTGCCATATACGGGAAGCGCCAGAGGTTTCCCAAGCCGACAACTCCAGCAATTGAGGCCAGTATGTAGGCACGCTGCGAGGTCCAGACCGGACGAGGGGCTAAGCCAGTAGCAACCTGGCTCATCTCCGATTTCACTGGTGGCTTCTTGATGTCATGACCTCCTGTATGTCACCAGTAATAATAACACTATTTCGGTAGTCGTGAACAGAAATATGAGTTGAACTATCAGCGAGGGACTTCCATTGCACATTCTGACGCAACGTTTAATGTCTGGTGGTAGGGGCGGAGGAAGAAGAGAGTTTAAAAAGGGGCTTAAAGCCCCCTTTTTTATTAAAAAATTCCCCCTCCCCTTAGATAAGGGGAGGGGGTTACCTAAAATACAGCACCGCCGCGGGCCCTCCTGCCTAGCCATAAGCCGAGAAAGAAGAAGGCGACAGCAATCAACGCCATTGTGACGTACACCACCCAGCCCGTGAATTCGAAGGTAAAACCAACATAGAATGTGGAGGCGTAACTCCAGTCGCTGGCATTGGAGGCAGCATCCACCGCCCTCACCCGCCAGTAGTAAGGTTCTTCCTTACTGGTTGACTCCAGCTTCTCCTCCTCAAGGAGGGTGTATGCCGGTGTGGTCAGCCCTGTCTTATTCACCAGGAGGGTGGTGAAAGTAGCATCAGCAGCTACCTGCAGGTCATAGGTTACCGGGCTGCTGGCCGGGGAAACATCACTAACGGGGTCCCATTCAAAGGATGCCTCTGCTTTTGCCTTTTCGCCGGTGAGCGGCAAAGTCAGCGTCGGTGTCGGGGGCGCATTTAACTCCATGAAAAAGTCAAATATTTTGGTAACAGCGCCATCGGTAACGGTTATGGTGTGACTGCCACCAGTGCTGGGGGGAATGGTGAGCACATAGGTAAAAGAGCCGTCGGCTAAACTGGTAGTGGTAAACACCACTGGCGTAGAAGTATAGGTGATGGTTATCGTGGAGCTAGCCTTAAAACCGGTGCCGGTAATGGTAAGCTGCATGCCAACATAACCAGGAGCAGCGGTAGTCGTCGTCTGGCTGATGGTGGCATCGGTGGTGGATACAAAATTAGCCGTAGCCGTGTTGGTGCCATCAGTCGCCTCCACGACGTAGGTCCCAGCCATACTGGCGGGTACGTTAAAGGTGGCGCTGAAATAGCCTGTGGGATTAGTGGTTACCGTCGTTGGAACGGTGGTAACAGGATAGTTATTATATTTGATGGTTATCGTGTAGCTAGCCTTAAAGCCGGTGCCGGTAACGGTTACGGTAATGCCCGAAAACCCGTTGGTGGGGTCGATGGTTATTTTTTGGGCTACGGTGAAAGTGGCTGTGTCGTAGTTATTGTCGTCATCCTTGGCTTTTATGGTGTGGCTGCCGCGGGAAGTCTCGGGGATATTGAAGGTAGCACCGGAGAAACTGCCATCGGAATCAGTGTTGTCCGTGCCCACGCTGGAACCGTCAAAGTAGATGATTATATCGGAGCTGGCGGCAAAACCGGTGCCGCTGACGGTAATCGTGTCGCCGACAGCCCCCGAACTGGAACTAATGGTTATCTCCGGCGAGACGGTGAAGGTGACCGTGGGAGAATAGCCCGCGGAGTCTCTGGCCTTTACGGTATGAGTTCCCTTGGTGCTATCGGGGACGGTGAAGGTGAAATCATCAAAGGTGCCGTCGCTATCGGTATAATCGGTGCCTACGCTGTCACCATCGTAGTAGATAGTTACGGTTGCGCTGTCATAGAAGCCGTAGCCATCGACCGTAATCGTGTCGCCGACATTACCCGACGAATCATCCAGTTCAATCTCCGGCGTTATCTCAAAGGAGGCAGAGGCATCGGCATCGGCAGTCGTATCATAAGGTACCTCCACCCGCACGTAGTAGTAACCTCGCGGTTCTATCGGCACGGTCAGGGTAACTCCTGCGGGGATATTGCCACTACCATCGGTCATAAATGAATCGTAAGGCTCGCCCGTATCTCTTATAGAATCACCATCACTATCAAACCAGGCCTCACCGGCAGTACTTGCTGTGAAACCTGTGCCGGTCACGACTATCAGTGTCCCTGGAGGGCCATCATCGGGAGAGAGCGTCATTAACGCCGCCGCCAGGGCTGGCGTCGCCGGTATGGCGAGCATCAGCAGGGAAAGGACAACCGCCAACGCTAGGATACGGAAAACCTTATTGTGTTTCATTTCTTACCTCCATTACGTTTTGCCAAACCGTGTAATGTTTGGAGTTATCACCACCTAATTATAGCAAAATAGACGACAATTTAGAAGGTGAAAGGCGTAAGCCCTTTTTTATTAAAAAATTCCCCCTCTCCTTATCAAGGGGAGAGGGGGATAGCGGGGAAAAAGACCGGCTTTGCCATCAAAAAATTCAATAGCAAAGCATACCTTGAGGCTAAAGAAAACGACAGACGGAAGAAAGAAAGGGAAATCATCACCAAATTCGTAATGGATTGGGAGGCTATATTAAAGGCCTTAAAGGAGTGGGATGGAGACCTTGAACACGCAGGCCAGAGGGTTTATCTGCCGGGAAGCCGGGACCATAGATGGCTTAAAAGTGTTTTGAGGACGAAGAGGGATGCGCGAGGAATAAGCCTTTATATAACGAGGGAGGAAAACTTGACTTTGTATGAGAAGTGGGCGGAGTGCGGCAAGAAGGCCCAGGACAACGCTGATTTTAAAAGGCTCTGCCGCGAGGAGGGGGTAGGGGTTCTGTCTGAGATTAAGGGCTGAAACGAAAGGGAGACTGCTATCCCAAAATGGGGCTGTGGAATCTGGCAAATATCTCTTTAAAAATATTGATATAATGGCCAGAAGATGCCATAATGATATTCAACCGATTCAAAAAGGGAGGGATAAATGATGTATCAGACGAGGATCGATACAAGGCATCTCCCTCCCGAACTCCGGGAGCTTGTTGACACTATCATTAATGGTGTCGTGGCTCTAGCCTCAAGGGCGAATTCGAACAGCGATTCGAATTCGCTTGGGGGCACCAGTTAGTCATTAGAGGTGTCGCCATGATGATAACCATAAAATGCCCCAAATGTGGTACCGAGGGCAGCCAGTCTCTGCTCAAGCCCGACTATGAAGGTCCCTACCGTTGCTGGAAATGCCGGGAGCTCTTTGTCATCACCATAAAAGGTAACGAGGTCAAGTCCTGGAAACCCCTCACCGAGGAAGAATTTGCAAAAATGCAGGAAGCGGAAGCGCTGAAAGCCAAGTTCAAAAAGCCCCCTCAAGACTAGGTTGACTTAGAATTTGCCTTTTAGCTTGTCATAGGTCTCAGCCAGGGCTTCAGGCACTACCCTCACATCAGATATTACCGGCATAAAGTTGGTATCACCCTGCCACCGCGGCACGATGTGAGTATGAAAATGGTCATCTATGCCGGCTCCAGCCACCTTCCCCATATTGATGCCGATGTTAAACCCGGCGGGGTCGAATACCTGTCTTAAAACCTTGAGGCTTCGGCCGACTATTTCAAAGTGCTCATGAAGCTCTTCTTTGGTTAGCTCCTCCAGGTTAGCCACATGGCGGTAGGGGGCTATCATCAGGTGACCCGGGTTATAGGGATAGCTATTCATAATGACGAAGTTTTTTTCACCACGGTGCAGGATGTAGTTTTGGACGTCACTATTTTCTTTAGGCTTGTCACATAAGATGCAACCCTTTGGTTTCTCCATCTGGATATACTTTATCCGCCACGGTGCCCAAATTTGCTCCATTTCATTCTCCTTATCAGCGATTAATGCTATTTTAGTCGGCTAGACCTCCGCCGTCAAAGGGGGGCTTCGCCCCCGCTCAGGTGGTGCCCCCAGCCCCCTGTTTTTCAGTTGTCTTACTTCCCACCCTACAGTCGTATTTAGTGGCAGCACCCCTAATCCCCCCCGAAGGGGACATCCCAAATTAAGGGGGTGTCTAAGAGGGGCGTCAGCCCCTCTTTTTAATATTCCTCCCCCTCTCCCTTGAGGGAGAGGGGGATAAAGGGGGTGAGGGTGATAAAAAATCTCATATAAAGCAATTGTAAAAAACAAAGCTATAGTCTATAGTTATATGGCTATGGCAGACACTATAACCTTTCTGGGAACGGCTGGTGCCAGGTTTGTGGTGATTAGCCAGCTTCTGGCTTCAGGTGGCTTGTGGCTGAGCCTGGGTGGCACTGAAATACTGGTTGACCCCGGTCCGGGGTGCATCGTTCAGTCCACCAAGAGAAAGCTCAGAGCCAACAAGCTCAGTGCCATCATCGTTTCCCATCGCCATCTTGACCACTCGGCGGATGTCAACATCATGATTGAAGCCATGACTGAGGGTGGATTCAAGCGGCGCGGTTGGCTCTTTGCCCCGGCTGATGCCCTGGAAACCGAGTCGGTGGTCTTCTCCTACCTGAAAGATTGCCTTGAGGGGATTGAGGTTTTGGCTGAAGGCAAGTCTTATTCAGTAGGCAATGTCTCATTTGAAACTCCAATCCGCCACATACACCCGGTAGAGACCTATGGCATGCGCTTTAGCACGGGTGAGCATACCTTCTCCTATATCACTGATAGCCGCTATTTTGATGGTTTATGTCAGAGCTATGGGGCTGAACTACTGATTATCAATGTCGTCTTCCTGGAGCCGGGGCGCCCTATCGACCACCTATCGGTGCCCGATGCCGAGCGTATTATTGTGGAATTGAAGCCCAAGGCGGCCATTCTGACCCATTTTGGCATGACCATGTGGCGGGCAAAGCCGTGGGAGATAGCCCAGAGGCTGTCTGAAGAGACCGGAGTCAGGGTAATCGCCGCCCGCGATGGCATGAAGTTTGACCTATCACAGCTAGAACAAGCTTAATTCCAGTGGAGGAGGGAAGTTCATGAATGAAAAGACTGAGTGTGCCAAGTGCACCAGGGTAGTGTGCAACAGTGAGGCATTTCTTAAAGGACCACCAAATTGCCCGACAAAGACTAAAAAAGAGCTTATCCAGCAGGCGCTGACTGAATATGATGACCCACAGACCAGGGAATTTGCCCGGCAGGCGTCTATTCAGGAATTTGAGTGTTATATGCACCTGCCAGAAGGGCTGACTACACGCTACCCCCGGGTAGAGGAAATAGTGCAATTCGCTAAGAAGATGGGCTTTAAGAAGCTGGGTATTGCCTTTTGTGGTGGTTTAGCGGATGAGGCTAAAATGCTGACCAGAATCTTGGAAAACAGAGGCTTTGAAGTCGTTTCCGTCTGCTGTAAGGCAGGAGCCATACCCAAGGAAAGGATTGGTATCACCGAGGAGCAGAAGATAGCCGGCGCCGGCGCCTTTGAAGCGATGTGCAGCCCCATAACCCAGGCTGAAATTTTGAATGACGAGGGGACGGAGTTTAATATACTGGTGGGGCTTTGCGTTGGTCATGATTCGCTATTCTTCAAATATTCTAAAGCCCCGGTTACAGTGCTGGTAGCTAAGGACAGGGTTTTCGGGCATAACCCGGTGATGGGCTTGTATCTGGCTCGTTCCTTTTACTATCGCAAGCTGCTACGCAAGGAATCTCTTGACTCATAGAGAGGAACAAATTGACCTACCCCGATAATATCCTCTATCAGGTTACTAAACCGGCTCGCTATACCGGCGGCGAGTGGAATAGCATCATAAAGGACTGGGACAAGACCAATATCAGGCTTGCCCTGTGCTACCCCGATTTATACGAAATCGGCATGTCCAATATGGCTCTGCCCATCCTCTATGACATACTCAATAGCCAGCCCGATGTTCTCGCCGAGAGGGTCTTCGCCCCGTGGACGGATATGGAAGCCGCCATGCGGAAGGCTGGCATTCCCCTGCTCAGCCTGGAATCGGGGCACCAGCTAAAGGATTTTGATATTATTGGTTTCTCCCTCGACTATGAACTTACCTATACCAATGTGTTGAACATCCTTGACCTGGCGCAGATACCCGTCCTGGCTTCGGAGAGAAATGATTCTCATCCTATAGTAATCGCCGGCGGTAGCTGCTGTCTTAACCCCGAGCCCATGTCCGACTTTATTGACTTCTTTGTCATCGGGGAGGGGGAGGAGGTACTGCTGGAGCTGGTTGATAGTTTTAGGCAGTGGAAGAAAAAGAAAGCCTCCAGGGAAGAGCTGCTGCGCCAGGTGGCTGCCATCCCCGGCGTCTATGTGCCCAGCCTGTATCGGGTGGAATACCAGGCTGACGGTCTGGTTAAAAGCATTACCCCGGCTGCGGTTGAGGCTGAACCGGTTATTGAGCGGCGGATTGTGACCAAGCTCCCTCCCCCGGTTACCAGACCGGTAGTCCCCTATATTGAGATCGTCCATGACCGGGGGGCGGTGGAGATTCAGCGGGGCTGCACTCGCGGCTGCCGCTTCTGCCAGGCAGGGGTCATCTACCGCCCCCTGCGCCAGCGCCCCCAGCAAGAGATTATACAGGCGGTGGGGGAGCTTATCGCCAACTGCGGCTATAATGAGGTGTCCCTGGTCTCTTTAAGCACCAGCGACTACCCAAAAATTGAGGAGCTGGTAGCCAGCCTGGCCCGTAATTATAATAACCTGGCTCTGTCACTCCCCAGCCTGCGCATCGACAGCTTTTCGGTAAAGCTGATGGACTCCCTGCCCTCTCGCCGGAAAACCGGTCTCACCTTCGCCCCCGAGGCAGGAAGCGAAAGACTGCGCCGAATCATCAATAAGGGTATCGCTGAGGAGGAAATCCTGGAAACAGCTGCCGCTGCCTTCGCCCGAGGCTGGAGAAGCCTCAAGTTATATTTTATGCTCGGCTTGCCCACCGAGACCATGGAGGATATTGAAGAAATCGTTCAGCTGGTAGATAAAATCCGCTCATCGGGCAGGACGGCTAAAGGGGGAATGCCCCAGGTGAGAATCAGCCTGTCAACCTTCATCCCCAAGCCCCATACCCCGTTTCAATGGGTAGCCCAGGAAAGCGCCGAGCAATTAAGCGCCAAGCATGAACTGCTTAAGCAGGGGCTACGCCGGAAGGGGAGCCGCCTATCCTGGCAAGACCCTGAAGTCAGCCTGCTTGAGGCAGCACTGTCGCGGGGAGATAGGCGATTAGGCAGGGTTATCTATGATGCCTGGAGGTCAGGCTCAACCTTTGATGCCTGGAATGAACGCTTCAACTATCAGAACTGGCTTGACGCCTTCAAAAAGAGCGGACTGGAACCCGGCTTTTATGCCCAGCGGGAGCGTCCTTTAGACGAACCCCTACCCTGGGCTCATATTGATGCCGGGGTAACTTCAGCCTTCCTAAAGCAAGAATATCAGCGTGCC
Organism: Dehalococcoidales bacterium; assembly: GCA_023129255.1. Classification (GTDB taxonomy): domain Bacteria; phylum Chloroflexota; class Dehalococcoidia; order Dehalococcoidales; family BS750m-G39; genus JAGMCH01. The sequence continues at coordinate 1,892 of JAGMCH010000047.1, read as the reverse complement.
ATAGAAGGCAAGGAAACCCCTGACTGTCATTATAAACCCTGTAATGCCTGTGGACTGGAACGCTGGCAAGCGGACTGCCAGCAAAAGCTAGGCGCTTAAACCACCGTCCACGATAATGGTATGCCCGGTGATATAGCTGGAGGCATCGGAAGCCAGAAATAGGACTGAGCCAATTATATCGCCAGTCTCAGCCAGCCGACCCAGCGGTATCCCAGACTCAATCTCCTTTAGCGTCTCAGGGTCATCCCACAAGGGCTGGCTGAACTTGGTCTTGACCATAGACGGGGCGACGGCATTAACCCGTATGTTGTATTGGGCTAACTCCACAGCCAGGATTTTAGTTAGCATAACCACCCCCGCCTTGGCAATACAATAAGCGCCCATCTCGGGAGCGGTATACATCGCCGCCGTGGAGGCAATATTGATGATATTGCCCCGTTTCCGGGAAACCATTTGCTTGCCCACTGCCTGAGAGCAAAGGTAGTATCCCTTAAGGTCGGTATCGATAACCCGGTCCCAGCCGTCCTCACGCAGCTCAAGCAGTGGCGCCCTGATATTCATTGCCGCATTGTTTACCAGAATATCAATGGCACCAAACTCAGCAACCACCCTCTCCACCAAACTATCCACATCTGCCTTCTGGGTGATGTCAGCCTGAACCGCCAGGGAACGCCGGCCCAGCCGCTGAGCCTCCTCAGCCACCACCCCCAGCTCGCCATCCTCAATCACCCGGTCACAGACGGCAATATCAGCCCCAGCCTCAGCCAAAGCCAGAGCAATAGCCTTACCTATCCCCCTTCTCCCCCCGGTGACAATAGCTACCTTCCCCGGCAAAGGGAAAGAGGTTGCACCCACTATCTAGCCTCCGTATCAAAACAAGCAATAGCCACCACCATGTCGCCGGGGTCGAGCCTCATCAGCTTCACCCCCTGGGTGCTCCTGCCCTGAATGGTAATGCCCTGTCTGGGGTCTTTCTCCTTCACCGGTGTATGAATGACAATGCCCTCAGCCGATATAATCATTGCCTGTTGAGATAGAGAAACCACCATAGCAGCAGCAATTTCGCCCGTTTTCTCAATAAGCTTAAACGTCCTGACCCCACCGCCAGCCCGATGTTGCTTGTGATAGGCAGTCACCGGAGTGAGCTTGCCGAAGCCTCCGGTGGTAACGGCTAATACATAGCCATCGGCACGGGCGACATCCATGCCCACCACCTGGTCATCAGGGGTCAGGCGAATACCGCGTACCCCACCACTGGTTCTGGAGGCAGCCCTTAAATTGGATACGGCAAACCTTATTGCCCTCCCCTGCTGAGTAACTAAAAGGACGTCGTCCGCATCAGCAGCTAAACAGGCTGCCACCAACTCATCTCCTGGCTCCAGGTCCATGGCAATAAGCCCGCTACTCCGCACCGAAGCAAAATTATCCGCCGTCGTCTTTTTTATTTCACCACGGCGGGTAGCCACCAATAAATAGGTACCAGCCTTGAAATCAGCTAAGGCTACCATAGCCGTAACCCACTCACCATCGGCAATGGAGAAGAGGTTAATCAGGGCTGTCCCTTTAGCCACCCGGGAGCTATCGGCTGGGATTTCATAGCACTTAAGGTGGAAGACCCGGCCCCGATTGGTGAAGAACAGCAGGTTGTCATGGGTATCAGCCACCACCAGCAGCCTTACCGCATCTGCCTCCCTGGTCACCATGCCAATGATGCCCCGGCCCCCCCGATGCTGCGGCCGGTAGCTACGAGAGGCTACCCGCTTAACAAACCCCCTCTTACTGAGCGCCACCACCACACTTTGATGAGGGATAAGGTCTTCCTCACGAAATTCGGTTACCTCTTCCCCACTTATCTCGGTTCGGCGCGGGTCGCCATACTGGGACTTTAACCC
>JAGMCH010000046.1 GCA_023129255.1 Dehalococcoidales bacterium | reverse complement strand
TGCATATCAAGGATAGCCTGCGCCTGAGCCTGGGACAGGCCGAAGCCGCTCATAAGCTCTTTGCGAGCCGCCTCAGCCGTTGCCGACTTTCTGATGGTGGCAATCACCCTACTTATATGGTCTAAGGCGATTTTAAGTCCCTCCAGAATATGAGCCCTCGCCTTAGCCTGTTTCAGCTCAAACCGAGAGCGCCGAGTGACAACCTCATGGCGGAAATCTATGTAATACTGAAGCGCTTCCTTGAGACTTATTACCCGGGGCTGACCATCAACCAGAGCCAGCATATTAACGAAGAAGGCTGACTGCATTGAGGTATATTTATAGAGGTTATTGAGCACCTGCTTCGGTTGAGCCTCTCTCTTCAGCTCAATGACAATGCGCATGCCCTGACGGTCTGACTCATCGCGCAGCCCACTGATGCCGTCAATCTTCCTGACCTTGACCAGCTCGGCTATCCTCTCCACGAGGGCAGCCTTATTGGTCTGATACGGAAGCTCAGTAACCACTATCTGACGCCGCCCCACCCCCGGCATGTCACCCACCAGAGCCTTAGCTCGAACTATCACCTTGCCATGCCCGGTGGCATAGGCATTCTTAATCCCTTCTCCCCCCAAGAGAATGCCAGCGGTGGGGAAATCAGGCCCTTTAATAAACTGGGTGAGTTCATCAACGGTGGCTTCAGGGTTATCAATGAGGTAAGAGATGGCATCGCATACCTCTCCCAGATTATGAGGGGGGATACTGGTAGCCATACCCACGGCGATTCCAGCGCTGCCGTTTATCAGCAGATTGGGCAGTTGAGTGGGTAGAACCAAAGGCTCCTTAAGGCTATCATCAAAGTTGGGCATAAAGCCAACCGTCTCCTTATCAATATCAACCAACATCTGCTCAGAAATGGAAGCCAGGCGTGCCTCGGTATAGCGCATAGCTGCCGGGGGGTCATTATCCATGCTGCCAAAATTGCCCTGCCCATCAACCAGGACATATCGCATAGAGAAATTCTGTGCCATACGCACCATCGCCTCATAAACTGGGGCATCGCCATGAGGATGATACTTGCCCAACACCTCGCCGACAATACGGGCGCTCTTCTTGTGCGGGCTGGCATGATTTAGCCCCAGCCCATCCATTGCATAGAGAATGCGCCGCTGCACCGGCTTTAATCCGTCACGCACATCGGGCAAGGCACGGGAAACGATGACGCTCATAGCATAATCAAGGTAAGAGCTACTCATCTCATGTTCTATATTTACCGGTTTGGTCTTGCCTAAAACCATGCTTGATTAAAACCTCCTAATCATGACTATCAGTGGTCTTATCCTCAGCATCGGCAGACTCATCAGCCAATGCCTCCATATACTCCAACTCACGCCTGAGCATTTTATCGCTAAGATAAGGACGAAGGCCCTCACCCCCCCTTGAAGGGAAGGAAAGCTGCCCTACCTGGGAGGGGTCCTGATATACCTCCTTGATAATGACAGTTACCCCGTCCTCCGTTGAGCTGACAATAGCGGCGCTATACCGGTTACCATTCTCCATCAATTTAATAAGTCGCTGCGCGTGCTTGGGCTCGACCTGCCCTAGATACTCACCATGACCATTTTCCACGGTTAAACCAGCCTCGTCATCTACCTTCAAATATGCCCTATCTCCAGCCACCATTTTGGCCAGTATCTCTCGTGGTGCCAGGTGATAGAGGTCGACCACGCCCGCCTTACCCGTCTCTTCAATAAAATGCTGGGGCTCAACCCGATCAGAATCAGCCTCCAAGCCAGCTACAGCCTCTCCTAAATAGGACAAGCGATGAAGGTTTTTCTGGGCAATGATATTATAGGGGTCAAGCTCCACAGCTCGCTCGTAGGCTTCTTTTGCCTGTGAGTACTCCCCCAGCTCAATATAGGCTCTGCCCAAACGATTATAGGCATCAACATCGTTGGGGAAGCTGGCGATTATGTCCTGGTTAGCCGCCACCGCCTCCCGCCACTGACCCTGCATCGCCAGAGCTATGGCTTGCTTGCTGCGCTGCCGCCTTAGCCTTACCTGTTCCTCTTCCTGATACGCCATCCTGCTACCCTCGACCAATCTGAATCATAGTATTTTACCCCAGCCAAAGCAGCTAAACAAGCAAAATCAAGCGTAAGAAGAAACTATTTTCTCGCCGTATGGCTAAATTATTCTTCTATTTCCAGCTCAAAGGCACGGTGTAAGGCATGAACTGCATCCTTGACCCTGGCTTCATCAATAATACAGGTTATCCTTATCTCCGAGGTGGTAATCAGCTGGATGTTAATCCCCCGCTCACTGAGGGTGCCAAACATCTTGGCGGCAAAGCCCGGCGTATTCTGCATCCCGGTGCCAATGATACTGACCTTACCCAATCTGGCGTCGCTGACACATTCCCTGGCGCCAATTGACCGGGCTATAGGTTTCACCACCTCCATTGCCCTGTCTAACTGGCTTTTAGCCACGGTAAAGGATAAATCGGTAATATTATTGATACTGGCATTCTGAACAATGGTATCGATACTGATATTGGCCTTGGCTAAGGGTTCAAAAATAGAAGCGGCAATGCCCGGTCGGTCAGGAACACCAACCACCGTTATCTTAGCCACATCAAGGTCATAAGCTACACCCCTCACCTTATTTCGTACTTCCATAGATGCCCCTCCATGAATTAATGTACCGGGATTATTGGTGAAACTGGAGGCTACCAGAATAGGGATATTGAATAACTCTCCCAGCTCAACCGCCCGAGGGTGAACCACCTTAGCCCCATAGGTTGCCAGCTCCAGCATTTCGTCGTAGCCAATCTCCGGTAGCCGCTGGGCTTCAGAGGCAAGGTGCGGGTCGGCGGTATAGACACCCTCAACATCGGTGTATATCTGGCAAGCCTCCGCCCCCAGGCTGGCAGCCAGAGCCACGGCAGTGGTATCGGAGCCACCTCGCCCCAGGGTGGTTATGTCCATCTCATCGGTAATCCCCTGAAAGCCGGCAACAATGACAATATTCCCCTTGTCCAACTCACTAATCACCCTTTCCGGGTCAACCTTCTGAATCCGAGCCCGGCTATAGACGGCATCGGTTCTTATTCCCGCCTGGGCACCAGAGAGGCTAATTGCCTCATAGCCCAGAGCCTTCAGTGCCATTGCCAGCAGGGTGCAGGCAACAATCTCACCGGTAGAAAGCAAAAGGTCAAGCTCCCGGTCACTGGGCTGGTTGGAAACCTGACCAGCCAGTTCAATTAGCTTATCGGTGGTATCTCCCATCGCCGAGACGACAACCACCACCTGGTCGCCCTTGTCCTTAGCCTGGGCTATGCGCCGGGCGACATTTTTAATCTTCTCAGCATCAGCCACCGACGAGCCGCCATATTTTTGAACGATTAAAGCCATTAACTTTTAACCTCTCCTATCAGCCTACCCATTATTTTATACCCATCGTCGATAAAAAGACCAGTGCTCTCAGCTTCAGCCTCGGTGAATCTTTTTGCCCCATTTGAGTTAAAACCTGCCCCCCACAATAGAAAGGGCACCGGCTCCGGACTGTGGGTCCGGGTCTTAATCGGGGTGGGGTGGTCGGGCATAACCAGCAGCCGAAGGTCGCCCCCACCCCAGGAGCGCAGCCGACTGATAACCTCCCCATCCACCTTTTGGATAGCCTCTATTTTATCATCAATGGAGCCGGCGTGGGCTGCCTCATCGGGCGCTTCAATGTGGATAACCACCAAATCACGCTCTTCAAGCGCTTCTAGGGCGCCGACGGCTTGAGCCGCATAGTCATTATCCAGGCCATCGGTCACCCCGGGTATATTCAGAACTTTCATCCCCACCATCTTGGCCAAGCCCCGCAGCAGGTCAACCCCGGAGGTGAGGGCAGCACCAAGACCATAGACCTGCCTGAATTGGGGCATATCAGGCACCTGGCCACTGCCCCAGAAAAGCCAAATCATGGTCGCCGGGATATCACCGCGGGACCTCCGCTCCACATTCACCGGATGGTCCCGGAGCGCCGCCTCCGAGCGCTTCATCAGCTCTCGCAAGATATCACTTCCCTTACCCCTGGGCATAACCTCATCAACAGGCTTACCTGGGATATCATGCGGTGGGGTGCAGGTAGCCGAGAGCGTATCTTCCTGCCCCTTGAGCTTTAAGATATGCCGGTAGCTGACGCCGGGGTAAAAGTGGACATTATCGTCGCTTAAGCTATCATTTAAAGCAGCAATAAGCTGTTTTGCCTCCTCGGTGCTGATATAGCCGGCGCTGTAGCTCCACATTTTGCCATCCCGAACCGCCACCAGATTGCAGCGGAAAACGACCTCCCCCTCGCCAATGGGGATGTCCAGGCTCCGGGCTTCAATGGCACTCCGCCCCCGGTAATAGACCTTGGGGTCGTAGCCCAGCACCGACATACAGGCGCAGGCGCTGGAGGGCTCCATCCCCGCTGGCACGGTGCGGACAAGCCCCACCACGCCTTCCCCAGCCGTGGCATCAAGGTTGGGGGTCTGAGCCAGCTCGAGGCAGGTCTTGCCCCCACGCTCAGGTAACGGTGAGCCGGCAGCGCCGTCAATTATCACTATTCCATATTTCATCAAATAGTAACCTATTTTTCAACATAAGCAACCGTAATAGTAATCTCCATATCTTCTTTAACTCCTTCCTGCTCTAGCTTTTCGCAAAGCTTTGGGAAATCCACAGCTACACGAGGCCTACCTCTATCTAATTTATAATTAAATCCGCTAAAATCGTAGGTTCTATAATACTCTGGACGAGCTTCCCCGTTAATGATTTTATCATGCTTAATGTTAACTACTACGTCATCTGGGCTAAGGGGCTCACTATCTAAATAATAGAAAAAAAACTGGCCTAGCTTTAGTAAATCTTTAAAGAGTTTGACATCAGTTTGCTCTCGCCATCTTTTAGACACGATCGGCTGTTTATTATATTTTGAAATTATAGTAAATTCAGGAGTGTAATATATTTTTATTGGTTCTTCTTCATGAATCCCCTTTAAATACACTTTATCTTCTTCAAAAATCTTCTGCTGCTCCTCCGTTAATAAATCAATAACAAAGGCTCCATCAATAACAATACCTGAAGGTCTGGCAAGGTCAGTCAATCGGGCAGTTAAATTTAGGAGTCTTCCCGAGTAATCAATTGTTCTCTTACCAGAAACTAGGCGACAAGCACTACCTCTTGCTACCCCTATACCAATTTTGTTGGGAACTTCAAAGTTGATCGCGGGGTCACCACTACATATTTCAGCAAATTGAGAATGACAAGCTATGCAACTTGCAATAACTTTCTGTGACGTTTCTTCTAAGTTTTCTTCCTCCCAAGGAATAGTTAAGAGAAGTCCGTCACCTGTCGATTTGTAAAAAGATACGGAGGTGAAGTAGTCATCAATTATTTTCATATACACTTTCCTTATAAATGCTGCCACATCAACAGAATCGCACCGCTGACTGAAACCAGAAAAGTCCCTGATATCAATGATGACAGCAATTATAGACTTTGATTGACCACTTGCATTGTCCAAAGCTTTTCTAAATAACCTGTGCATGTTGTCCCTCCTTTACTTGCCCACTTAGGCAGGTAAGCGTATAATTACTTGTACCGGGGCGTAGCGCAGTTTGGTAGCGCGCAGCGTTCGGGACGCTGAGGTCGGAGGTTCAAATCCTCTCGCCCCGATTTTCTATTTTACCTTCTTCTTGGCTTCCTCCCACAGGGCGTTTTGCTCGTCAAAGGATAAATCGCCAAAGTTTAGCCCCCGCTGGCGGCAGACCTCCTCCATATAGGTAAAACGCTTGTAAAAGCGCTGGTTTGCCTGCCTCAGCGCCGCCTCTAAGTCTATCCCCAGCCGGCGGGCAATATTAGCCAGGGTAAATAACAGGTCGCCGAACTCCCCGGCTTTCCGCTCCTCGGTCTCCGCCTGCTTAAACTCGCCGACTTCCTCGGCCAGCTTGTCAATAACCCCGTCAACATCCTCCCAGTCAAAGCCAACCCACGCTGCCCGGCGCTGAATTTCATGAGCGTAGCCCAGAGCCGGCATACTTTTCGGCACGCTCTCCAGCATGGAAACGCCTTCTTCTCTTTCCTCCTTTTTGAGCACCTCCCAGTTATGCGCCACCTCCTCGGCATCCTTAACCTTCTTGGAGCCAAAGACATGGGGGTGGCGATGGATTAGCTTGGCGTTGATGCCCTCTATTACATCCCCCAGCTCAAATTCCCCGGCTTCAGTGGCAATCTGAGTATGGAGCACAATCTGCATCAACAGGTCGCCCAGCTCATCACGAAGCTTCCCTGCGTCCCCCTCGTCCAGAGCCTCCAGCACCTCGTAGCACTCTTCAAGCAGGTTTTCCCGCAGCGAGGCATGGGTCTGCTTCCTGTCCCAGGGACAGCCATCAGGCGCCCGCAGCCTGGCGATAATATCCACCAGGGTGGCAAACTGGCTCAGGTTCTGCGGTAAAGACAACATATCCTCCTTGCACTGTTATGCCGATTATACAGGCTGGATTAAAGTGAGGCAATAGAGAAATATCAGCTCGGTGGAGGTAAGGCTACTACCTCCGCATGCCTAGCACCAGAAACAAAAAGAAGAAAAGCTGAGCTACTGCCTGGAGCAAAGCCGCCACATAGGTCAGGGCAGCCGCTGACAGAACGGCACTGGCTCCCTGATACTCTTGGGTCGAGACCAGCCCCGCTGCCTGTAGCATCTGGCGGGCACGATTTGAGGCATTATACTCCACCGGTAGTGTAACCAGGGCGAAAACTACCGCCGCCGCAAACAGCCATACCCCTACCCATGCCAGAGTTTCGCCAAAGGCAACGTTAAAGGCAAATAGAATAAGGCCGAGAAAAACACAGATAAAGCCGAAGCGACTGCCCAGATTAGCTGCCGGGACCAGTGCGCTCCGTATCCTCAACGGGGCATAGCCCGCTTTATCCTGGAGAGCATGTCCTATCTCATGGGCGACAATGCCCAGCGCTGCTACGGAAGGAGTCCTGGCTACACCGGATGACAACCGCAGCACCTTATGCCTGGGGTCATAGTGGTCAGTCAGCTTTCCCTTAGCGCCCTCAATCTTAACATCGCGCAGACCATTATGTTCCAGCAGGGTCTGTGCTGCCTGCGCCCCGGTCAGTCCACTCATATTGCGTACCTTGGAATACTTATTATAAGCCGATGATACCCTCGACTGCGCCCAAATCATAAAGATTAGCGGGGGTATCCAAAAAAGTAAAAACCATAGCATCTGCACTCACCACCGATTAAAATTAACTATTAATTATAGCATGAGCGCCAGTTCAGGGCAACGGCAAAACCGCCCCCATGAACTCCCTCTGCCCTCTCAAAAAGTCGGCGGCATACAGGGCCTGCTTCCCCTCCAGTTGAACCTTCAAAATGCCCAAGACCCCGCCCCCGGTATAGACGCCAAAAGCGGCCTTTGACCCCTCAGGAACCGAGGCCAGGTCCACCACCCGCCCCACCTTAAAGGTTCTCTCCTCAGTCAAAGGCACCGCCTCGATAATATCCAGTTTTTTACCCCGCCACCTGGTGTAACACCCTGGCCAGGGATTAAAAGCCCTAACCCGCCGCCATATATCTATAGCCGGCAGATGCCAGTCAATCTCACCCTCCTCCTTGGTGATTGAGCCGCAGTGGCTAGCCTCGGCTTCATTCTGAGGATGGGGGGTGAACTCACCCCTCATCCAGCCAACCAAAACCTCCCCCAGCAACCCAGCCCCCAGCCAGGACAGCTTGGTGGTAAGCGAGCCAGTGGTATCCGATGCTGAAATGGGAATCTGCGCCCTGGCTAACACAGGACCGGAATCTAAACCTTCATCCATTAACATAATGCTAACCCCGGTAAACTCGCCGCCAGCCAGGATAGCCGCCGCCACCGGTGAGGCACCTCGAAATCTAGGCAGCAGTGAAGGGTGAATATTAATGCACCCCAGGCGTGGCAGACCCAAAACTGACTGAGGTAGAATTTGACCAAAGGCAGCCACCACTATAGCATCGGGGTTAAAGCCCCTGAGCTGCTCCACCACCCCCACCTCCTTTAAACTGGGTGGTTGCACCACCGGCAGCCCCCGAGCTAGCGCTGCCCTCTTCACCGGAGGAGAAACTAAGGCACGCCCCCTACCGGCTGGTCTATCCGGCGGGGTATAAACCGCCACCACCTGATACCCACCGAGAATAAGGTGCTCAAGAGGGGGAACGGCAAACTCAGGACTGCCCATGAAAACAAATCGCAATTTAAACCTCCCGGCACTAAAATTTTAACATTAAAAGTTTTTGCCAACAAGTTCACGTTTTATATCTATCAGCTCAATATTGGGCAAAAAATTAAGTCCGATGGACTTAGCAAGGGAAAAGTGGGGTTAAGAACCCCCAACAATCAGCATCAAAAAGTTTGCCATCAAACAAGCAGGGCATGTTATTCTAATAACACGCCTTCAGTTTTCCACCCCCAAACCCCTAACTTAAAACGATACACTTTTTAACTGCCGAGAGTCAAACGTTCTTTAATCTATAAACATAAACCGGCCAATCTTAGAAGTTGAAGAGGAAAGGAATTTTATGGGAGCCAGGTCAGCTCAAGAAATCTGGGAAGCCGCTTTAGGTGAATTGCAAGTCCAGGTAACCAAGCCATACTACCGCACCTGGCTGGAAAAAACTGCCGGCTTAAGTTTTCAGGATAATCAGTTTGTTGTCGGGGTTCCCAATACCTTTGTCTCTGAATACCTGGACAAGAACCAGCGCTCTTTGATTGAAAAAACGCTCATCGGTCTTACCCAGCCCAACATCAAAGTCCTTTTCCAGGTAAGCCCAGAACGAGAAACCTCGGCTTCGCAAATAGCTCACCCCGCCTGCAATTCGAAATATACCTTTGATTCCTTTGTAGTGAGCAACAGTAACCGCTTAGCCTATGCGGCTGCTCTGAGCGTAGCCGAAAATCCGGGACATAGCTATAATCCTCTATTCATGTATGGGGGAGTGGGTTTAGGTAAGACTCATCTGTTGCATGCCATTTATCACATGGCTCAAGCTAACAATATCCGGGCACTTTATGTTAGCGCCGAGCAGTTTACCAACGAGTTTGTAGATGCCATTCGGGAGAAAAGCACCGATGAGTTTCGCAGTAAGTACAGAAGCGTTGATATGTTGTTAATAGATGACATCCACTTTATCAGCGGCAAGGAGCAGACAGAGGAAAGCTTTTTCCACACCTTTAATGAGCTGCATAACACCAACCGCCAGATTGTTATTACCAGCGACCGCCCACCCAAATCCATGCCCCACCTGGGAGACCGGTTATGCTCCCGTTTTGAGTGGGGGCTAATTGCCGATATTCAACCGCCTGATTTTGACACCCGCCTGGCTATCCTGCAAGCTAAGGCTGAGCAGGAAAAGGCAAATGTGCCCCTGGAGGCGCTGGAGTTTATCGCTCACCGCATTAAACAGAACGTCAGGGAACTGGAAGGTTCCCTCCACCGAGTTATCGCTTATGCCAAGCTGTTCAGAGCTCTACTTACCCCTGAGTTAGCCGCTCAGGCACTTGAGGATATTGCCAGTAAGGGTGCCAAGAGCGTCCCTGTCACGCCCAAACTAATGATAGAAACAGTAGCTAATAGCTTTCAGCTAACCCCGGCCGACTTAAAGGGCAGGAAAAGAGACCAGGTAACTGCCCAAGCCCGACAGGTGGCAATGTATCTTATTAAACAGACAACCAATTGCTCGCTAGCTCAAATTGGGCAAGAGCTGGGAAACAGAAACCATTCAACTGTCATCCACGCCTGTCAAAAAATAGCCAGTGATATGGATGACGACCCTTATTTGAGACGTAAAATCTTTGACATCCAACAAGGAACATACCCTAAGCAAAAGTCCCGGAGTTATTAATGTCGGTATTCCCACCGAGAATCAACTATCTATAAACAAACCAGCCCGACTGAAAACACCACCGTGGTGGATAACCACCCCAAATTTGTGGAAAAGTTCAAAAAAGGTAGCTTGGATTTAATCCCTTTTTACCCGGAGTTAGCAACCCCAACTAGCCAGCGGCTAGCCGGTGGTATTATAATTAGTACTGTTAGATATAAACCTCGTATATAAGAATAAATAATAAAAGCAATAAAATGTTTATAGAATGCTCGTGCCATGTTTGACAGAACAGAAATAGCAGTAAAGGCAGGGGATGGGGGTGATGGGATAGTAAGCTTCCGCCGGGAGAAGTGGGTTCCCTTTGGTGGCCCTGATGGTGGTGATGGTGGTGACGGCGGTGATGTCGTGGTTATGGCTGATGAGGCGGTTACCAGCCTGAGAATATTCAGGCAGAAAAGGCACTTTAGAGCCGCCGATGGCAAGAACGGGGGGGATAAAAAGAAGCACGGCAGGAGGGGGGAAAGCCGGCTCTTAACGGTGCCGGTGGGAACTATAGTCTCACATAAGTCACAGATAGGTGGTGATACCCTTATCGCTGACCTGGAGCAGTCTGGTCAGCAGGTAGTGGTGGCTAAGGGGGGGAAGGGTGGCTTTGGCAATGCCCGCTTTGCTACATCTACCAACCAAGCCCCACAGATTGCTGAGAAGGGGGAGGCTGGTGAGGAGAATTCCATAATCCTGGAATTGAAGCTCATTGCCGATGTTGGTCTTATCGGTTATCCTAACGTGGGCAAGTCAACCTTGCTGGCGGCAGTTTCCGCCGCCAAGCCCAAGATAGCCAGCTATCCCTTCACCACCCGGGAGCCGGTTTTGGGTATGGTTGAGGTTGGTCAGCAGAGCTTTGTCTTGGCTGAGATTCCAGGGCTAATAGATGGCGCTCACCTTGGCCGAGGGTTGGGGCACGATTTCCTTCGCCATATTGTGCGCACTCGTGTGCTTATCCACCTGATAGATGGCAGCTCTTCGTCTCCGGTTGAGGATATGGCGCAGGTAAATGCTGAACTCAGCTTGTTTGACTCGGCTCTGGCTCAAAAGCCACAGCTGGTGGTGGTAAATAAGATTGATTTGCCCCAGGTCAAGGCTCGGCTAGCCGAGATAAGGGAAAACTTCGCCGCTGCCGGAAGCAAGGCCCTTTTTGTTTCCGCGGCTACCGGCGAGGGTGTTCCCGAGCTTATGGCGGAAACTATAAAAATACTTCAGTCAGCCGCTAAGACCCAGGCTGGCGGTAAGATTGTGAGGAAGGTTTTTCACCCCCAGCCCAAGAGCGTTGTCCCCAGGGTGCGTAAGGAAGGAGACACCTTTGTGGTGACTGCTCCCGAGCTGGAGCGCATCGTCGCCAGGACAGATGTGGCTAGCTATGGGATACACCGGGAGCTCAGGAGGCAACTGGTCAGATTGGGGGTGACCAGGGCTTTGGAGCGGGCTGGGGTCAAGCCGGGTGATAGAGTCCGCTGCGGCAATTTTGAATGGGAGTGGCAGTAGAATGAATATCGGGGTATTGGGGGGGACCTTCGACCCCATTCATGTGGGGCACCTCCTGGTGGCTGAGGAGGCAAGAGCCAGGCTAGATCTGACTGAGACTTTATTTGTGCCCGCCGGTCAGCCGTGGCTAAAGCTCAATAACGTTATCTCGCCTGCCGAACACCGGGTGGAGATGGTGCGCCTGGCCATTGCCGCTAGACCCTACTTCAAACTATCCACCATGGAGATAGAGCGAGCCGGCCCCACCTATACTGTTGACACCATCGCCGAGCTTCAAGCTCAGCTTGGCGCCGGGGATGAGCTATTCTTCATCTTGGGCTGGGACAATCTAAATCAGCTCCCCCAGTGGCACGAGCCGTCCCGGCTGGTAAAAATGTGCCGCCTGGTGGCTGTCCCCAGGGTAGACTCTCCCACCTCCGACCTCGACTCTCTGGAAGCGGCTATACCCGGCTTATCTGGGAAGGTTATCCTGCTTGATGCGCCACGGATAGATATCAACGCCTCAGAAATCAGGCGGCGGGTGGCCCGGGGTCTATCTATTGCCCAGCTTGTCCCCGAGCCGGTGGAGAGGTATATCAAACAGCATAAGCTGTATGTAAGGGAGTAAACTTCTAAATATCCAAATTTCTCACGCTCTTGGCGTGAGCCTGGATGAAGGCTTTGCGGGGCGGGACCTCATCGCCCATCAGGATGTGGAATATGCGGTCGGCCTTGGCGGCATCTTCTACGTTTACTGCCAGCAGGGTGCGGGTGGTGGGGTTCATGGTGGTATCCCACAGCTGCTCGGCGCTCATCTCCCCCAGGCCTTTATAGCGCTGAATTGTAACTCCTGCACGGTCACCGTGTTTTTCTAGCAATTCCAAAATTTTATACCAAGGAACGTCTTTACCAATTTCCTTGTTGTTCTTAATAATCTTATATGATTTACCTTCAACAAAGTGTTTGACCTTAGGATAAGCAATAAAACATTTTCTGAGGATTGGATTTTCAATTAAATTCCTGTCAAACTTAATATTACCAAATTTTAATTCGACATCTAGCCAGTATTCGCCGGTAATAGGATTAGAAGATGCTCTAGTTGGAAAACCACCTGCTTCAAACCAGCGCATAGCCTCTAGCATACTTTCTTGATTATAATAGTCAAGGCGATGAAATTCCTTGTCTTTCGTTAGAAGTAACTCCCCAAACTCTCTGGGTATACCTTCCTTATCAAGCGAATTCAATCCGTTGTCCAACTCTTTTAGAGAATCTAAAAACTCTACTATTTCTTCACCAGTACACTTAACTGAGCCATCTTTTGAATAGACATCCACATTTTCGAAAGCTTTCTTGGCGAAGAATTTGCCGAGACCTTCCTCAGAATATATCCAATCTCTAGTTTTACCTTTGCTAACACGGTAGAGAGGGGGCTGGGCAATATAGAGGTGGCCGTTATTGATGAGTTCGGCCATGTGCCGGAAGAAGAAGGTAAGCAGCAGGGTGCGGATGTGAGAGCCATCGACATCAGCGTCGGTCATCAGGATAACCCGGTGATAGCGGAGCTTGGACAGGTCAAATTCGTCGTCTATGCCGGCTCCCAGGGCGGTGATGATGGCTCGGATTTCTTCGTGCGCCAGCATCTTATCCGGCGGCGCCTTTTCCACATTGAGGATTTTACCTCTAAGGGGCAGGATAGCCTGGAAGCGACGGTTCCTTCCCTCCTTGGCTGAACCGCCGGCTGAAGGTCCCTCTACGATATACAATTCACAGAGGGAGGGCTCCTTCTCCGTGCAGTCAGCCAGCTTGCCGGGCAGGGTGGCGGTATCCAGACTTCCCCTCTTGACAATCAGGTCCCGAGCCTTGCGGGCGGCTTCTCTGCCCTTGGCAGCAAGGAGGCACTTTTCCATAATTCTTTTGGCTTCATCGGGGTGCTCTTCAAGGTAGAGGGATAGTTCCTCGCCCACGGCACTCTCCACCTGACTTTTTACCTCGGGGTTGCCCAGCTTGGCTTTAGTCTGTCCCTCAAACTGAGGCTCGGCCAGTTTGACGCTAATAACGGCGGTAAGACCCTCTCTGACATCCTCCCCTATCAAGTTGGGCTCATCCTCCTTGAGCAGCTTGTTCTTACGGGCATAGTCATTGAGAACCCGGGTTAGTGCCGAACGGAAGCCGGTTAGATGAGTCCCTCCATCCACGGTATTGACACAGTTGGCAAAGCTGAAGGAGGACTCAGAAAAACCGTCATTATATTGAAGGGCAGCCTCCACTACTGTGCTGTCCACCATTTTGGAGATATAAATAGGTCGGCGGTGGCGGACCACACGGTTTCGATTAAGGTGGCGGACGAAGCCGGTAATTCCACCCTCAAAGTAGAAGGTCTTTTCCCGGTCCTTCCTTTCGTCCGTAATGCATATTTCCAGCCCCTTGTTTAAGTAGGCTAGCTCCCGCAGATGCTCGCATACGACATTAAATTCACATTCGGCTTTACCGAATATCTCCTCATCAGGGAGGAAGGTGATAGTGGTGCCGGTATCGCTGGACTCACCAACCACTGCCACCGCACCACAGGGGATGCCCTGCCGGTATTCCTGTTGATACAGCTTGCCGTCACGCTTGACATCAACCTTGAGCCAGGAGGAGAGGGCGTTTACCGCTGAGGCGCCTACCCCGTGTAGCCCGCCCGATACCATATATGTATGCCCGCCAAATTTTGCCCCGGCATGCAGTGTGGTCATTACTGTTTCCAAGGCAGAAATGTTGGTGGTGGGGTGAATGTCCACTGGAATGCCGCGCCCGTTATCTTCTACCTTGACACTGCTATCCTGGCGAAGGGTGACCCAGACTTTGTCGCAGCAGCCAGCCATAGCCTCATCAATGCTGTTGTAGGTGATTTCATATACCAGACGATGTAATCCTCGCTGGTCAGTGCTGCCAATGTACATCCCCGGGCGGAGGCGTATCGCCTCTCGCCCCTCCAGAACCTGGATATCCTCCGCCCTGTATTCGTTATTTAGTGATTCAGGCGTTGAGGGCTTATCCTGTGTCATAACTGCTGTTCACCTCTTTGTTGGCTGTGAGGAGAGAAACAAAACGTAGTAGGCTGCTGTGGAGATGGTGGGACCAAAGTAGCTTCCGACTGTAGAAGAGGCTACCCACTTAGGGACAATTTCAACTGATAACAAGGCAGCCATTTATATCATTATAGCACAATTTGGCGGTGAGGTGAAGCTGGGGAAGCTACTTCAGTAACCCTTGTAGCTGGCTAACAGGCACACTTTTCTGCTGGGCGCTGGTCATGTCCCGCAGTATTACAGTGCCCGCCTTTATCTCCTGCTCGCCGATAATCACCGCATAACGAACGTCAAGGTTATTAGCCTGCCTCAATTGAGCCTTGAGGCTTTTATCGCCCAGAGCTTCTATTACTCCAATGCCTGCCCCTCTCAGCGCCGACGCCAGCTTTATCGCCCCCTCCTTAGCTTCATCGCCGAGATAGGCAATAAATACCCGGGGCTTGGCTAGTGTTGGGATGGCAACCTTCTGCTTCTTTAGATTGAGTATTATTCGCTCAATGCCAGCGGCAAAGCCGAGAGCCGGGGTGGGCTTACCCCCCAGCTCCTCAATCAGGTCATCATACCGCCCCCCGCCCACCAGGGTGCTCTGGGCGCCGCCTTCCTCGGGCTGAATTTCAAAAACCGTCCTGGTGTAGTAGCCCAACCCCCGAACCAAATGATGGTTTACCACAAAGGGGAGGTCGAGTAGCTGGAGGTATCTTTTCAGCCGGCTGAAGTGGTCAGCACATTCAGGGCAGAGGAAATCAATGCTTCTGGGGGCGGAGTCGGCTACCATCTGGCATGAGGGCTTCTTACAATCAAGCAGGCGTAGCGGGTTTCTCTTCAGTCTGGTCTTGCAGTCGGAGCATAGCTCCTGGGTGTGGCTGGCATAGTAACCCTTAAGGGCAGCCACATAGTTTGGGCGGCACTTTTGGCAGCCGATGCTATTTAGCTGGAGTGATAATGAGCGAAGGTTTACCGACAAGAAGAATTGCCATGCCATATCAATGACTTCGCCGTCAAGGGCAGGGTCATCATCGCCGATAGCCTCATAGCCAAACTGATAGTGCTGGCGGTATCTTCCCGCCTGGGGTCTTTCATATCTGAAGATGGAAGCAATATAGTACAGCTTTACCGGCTGAGGCAGGTTTTTCATACCGTGTTCCAGATAGGCTCGGCATACTGGCGCTGTGCCCTCCGGTCTCAGGGTGAGCAGGCTTCCCCCTCTGTCTTCAAAGGTATACATTTCCTTTTTGACAATGTCGGTGTCTTCGCCGACACTGCGGGCAAAAAGCTTGGTGTCCTCAAAGGCTGGGGCATCAATGCGCTCATAGCCATAGAGCTCGGCGATTTCAGCTACCTTTTGCTCTATATAGCGCCAGTAGGCTTGCTCCTGGGGCAGGATATCTGAGGTTCCGCGTGGTGCCCGATACAACATAGTTGCTCTCCGAGCTAGAATACAGTATTAGTGCTGGGTTTGTAAAGTAAGTGAGGTTATTTTAGTAATCTCTTTCTTCCCGCCCTCCCGCCCTATGGAGGCTTTGCCTCTCTTTAACCCTCTTAATTTTTTGCAACCACCAGTCCGCTTGCGTTATACTTGAAATATGAGTCTTGCCGAGCTTATAGACAAGGCTAAAGAGTATCTACTGCCAGAGAAAATAGCTTTGGTGGAGGATGCCTACAAATTTGCCGCCAAGGCGCATGAGGGGCAGGTGCGCAAGTCAGGTGATGCCTACATAGAGCACCCGCTACAGGTTGCCTTGACCTTAGCCGAGCTTCAGCTTGATGCCAGCGCTCTGGCGGCAGCCTTACTCCATGATGTTCCTGAGAACTGCGGCATACCTGTCTCCGAGCTTGAAGCCAAGTTTGGCTCTGAGGTAAGCAAGCTGGTCGATGGCACCACTAAGTTGGGCAAGCTCTCCCTGCATGCTCCAACTGCGGCCACCAGGGGATCGCAGGCAGAGAGCCTGAGGAAGATGCTGGTAGCTATGGCTGAGGACCTTCGGGTGGTGTTTATCAAGCTGGCTGACCGGCTGCATAATATGCGCACGCTAAGTGCGCTAACGCCGGAAATGCAGCGCAACATTGCCCAGGAGACACTGGAGATATATGCCCCCTTAGCTCATCGTCTGGGGATATGGGAGCTAAAGTGGCAGCTGGAGGATTTATCCTTCCGTTACTTGGAGCCGGAAGAATATCACCAGGTGGCTAACTTGATTGCCGCCCGCCGTGCTCAACGGGAGAAGTTTATCGCCCAGGTAATCAAGATGTTAGAAGGGGAGTTTGAGCGGGCTGGCTTAAGGGCTGAGATATCAGGCAGACCCAAGCATATCTACAGCATATACCAGAAAATGGAGAGGTACGCTGCCCAGGATAAACACTTTGATGATATACATGACCTTCTCGCCCTTCGGATATTGGTCGGGTCGGTGCCTGATTGTTATAATGTTTTAGGCGTTATCCACAGTTTGTGGCGCCCTTTGCCCGGGGAGTTTGACGACTTCATTGCCAATCCCAAACCAAATGGTTATCAATCATTGCATACTGTCGTAATGTGTCTGGGCACAATCCCTCTGGAGGTTCAGATTCGCACCCGTGATATGCATCATATTGCTGAATATGGTGTCGCCGCTCACTGGCGCTATAAAGAGGGTGAGAAGGAGGATATGCACTTCGAGGAGAGGATAGCCTGGCTGCGCCAATTAATTGATTGGCACCGGGAGCTCAGCGGGGCTGAAGAGTTTCTGGAATCGGTTAAAACAGATATATTCATTGACCAGGTTTTTGTTTACACCCCTAAAGGGGAGATAAAGGATTTGCCCAAGGGTTCTACCCCCCTTGATTTTGCCTATCGGGTTCACACTGAGCTGGGGCACCGCTGCATCGGAGCTAAAGTAAATGGCAAGCTGGTGCCACACAATTATCAGCTAAATAACGGCGATGTGGTAGAGATTGTCTCAGCTAAGGGGGATAAAGGACCGAGCCGGGATTGGCTGAACCCCCACCTGGGCTATATCAAAACATCTCATGCCAGGGAGAAGATACGCCAGTGGTTTAAGCGGCAGGAACGGGCAGAAAATATTGAGCGGGGTCGGGAGCTTCTGGAAAAGGAGATGAGGCATCTGGGGATAAGATCCAGCGAGCGGGAGGAGCTAGCTAAGCTGTTCAAATATGATAGTCTGGATGATTTTCTGGCAGCCATTGGCTATGGCGGCATTTCCACTCATCAGGTTGCGGTGAAGCTATCCGCCCAGGAGGAGCCACCCCCGGTAAAGGCGGAGGCAGCCCCACCCAAGCCGCCAGAATCAGCTATCCGGGTGCTGGGGGTGGGGAATTTAGTCACCCATTTAGCCCAGTGTTGCCGCCCTTTGCCTGGGGATAAGATTATTGGCTATGTTACCCGCAGTCGGGGGGTGACTATTCACCGCCAGGACTGCTACAATGTGGTTCATGAGGATGAGAAAGAGCGACTCGTTGCCGTGGAGTGGGGGCAGACCGATTCCCTATATCCGGTTAACATTCAGGTTGAAGCCTGGGACAGGGTGGGGCTCATCCGTGACATTACCACTATTGTGGCTGAGGAGGGGATTAACATTGCCTCGGTAAGCTCAGTTCACCATGATGACCATACTGTTGCTGAATATTTTACCTTGCAAACCAAGGACCTAGCTCAGCTAAGTCGGCTCATGGCAAAAATTGATGGTATTCGAGGGGTGATAGGTGTTTCCAGGGTTGGAGACGAAGCAACTATAAAACCAAAACCCTCAACCTAAGGAGGTAGAGATTGCCAGGTATTAAATCGGCTCAAAAACGGGTACGGGTAACGGCAAGAAAGAGACTTAGAAATAAGCCTATTCGTAGTCTGTGTAAGACCAATATAACTAAGGCGGAGAGGCTTATTTTCTTGGGCGAGCTTGAGGCGGCTCGGCAAGCGGTGGAGGTTGCCATCAGTTCTCTGGATAAAGCCGCGGAAAAGGGGATTATCCACCCCAATAATGCCGCCCGCCGCAAGTCACGATTGATGAGGAGGCTAAATGAAGCCCAGGCCTCGGCTTCGGCTAAAACCAAGCCGAAAGCGGCTAAAGCCGAGCCGGAGGCGGAACAACCCTCCCCGGAAGAACTTGACTCAGGAGGGTAAAGAGGTTTATGCTCCGCAAGGATGTCATAAAAGGGGAGCCATGATTTTATCTCAGTTTCAGACGGTGGGTCATGACCTGTTTACCAAGGGGCTGGTCTCCTCCCATAGCGGGAATCTGAGTATCAGGCTGGGAGGGCGTATCATCATTACCCGCCGCACTAGCCGGCTGGGCTGTCTAGAGGAGCATGACCTGATAGAGACCGGGATAAACAAAAATGACCGCAATACGCCGCTGGCGTCAATAGAATTAGCTGTCCACCGTGCTATTTATCGGGAGACCCCGGCATTAGCCGTTGTTCATGCCCACCCACCTCATGCTGTTGCCCTGTCACTGACTGAAACCGAGATTGTGCCCACTGATACTGAAGGTCAGACTATAGTGGGGAGGGTACCTGTCCTGGGCTGGCATATGAAGGTGGAATCCGGGGGTCTGGCTGATATAATTGCCCAGGCATTAAAAAAGCACCGGATTGTCATGGTTCATGGTCATGGCACCTTTGCCATTGGTCAACTTCTTGAGGAAGCCCATAATTGCACCACCACTCTGGAGGAAAGCTGCCAGGTAATCTGCTTACTCAAGTCGTTGCAGGTAGGTGTGCCTAAAAAATAGCTTATCTTTTAAGCACCCTGAAAAATCCAGGAGTTTTCAGGGTGCTTATAGACCGGGGTGCACCAATCAAGGTATTTTGGGTTATCGCCTCGTATTACCTCAGAATAGAGCTGTTGTAGCTTCTTGGTTATTTGACCAATTTCGCCGCTAGCTATCTGGCGGTGGTCTATTTCCCCTATGGGGGTTATGTGGGCGGCGGTGCCGGTGAGGAAGCACTCGCTGGCGGCAAAAAGCTCGCTGGGGTCAACCTTTCTCTCTGTGGTCTCGACGCCCAGCTCCTGTTGCGCCAGTTTTATCACCGTATCGCGGGTAATCCCCATCAGGATATGATTGTCGCTGGCCGGGGTGACCAGTTTACCGTCCAGAACCAGGAAGATATTCTCGCCACTGCCTTCCGAGACATGACCGTCTGGGGTGAGCATGATGGCTTCGTCAAAGCCCTTCCCGATGGCCTCTGATTTGGCAAAGGCGTTATTGACATAGAGCCCGGTAACCTTGGCGTTGGGCGGGATTACGTTATAATCAGGCCGCCGCCAGGAAGAGATGCCGCACTTGGCTTTGTCCATATCCAGGTAGGGTCCCCAGGGAATAACAAAGGCTAAGAAATCACAATCCAGGTCATGGAGGCGGACGCCCAAGGATTCAGAACTCTTGTAAGCCAGGGGGCGGACATATACATCTTCTTGAAAGCGGCACCTTTCCACCAGCTCGCCGGTTATCTGGCATAGCTCATCTATGGTATAAGGCAGGTCAATATTTAACACTTGGCAGCCGTCATGCATCCGCTCATAATGCTCCCTGAGACGGAAGAGGTAAATCTGCTTTTGCTGGCTGTTCCAGTTGCCCCTGATGCCCTCAAAGACGGCAGTGCCGTAGTGAAGAGCCTGGGTCATAACCCCTATCTTGGCTTGGGATAGGGGGACAAATTGCTTATGAAAATAGGCATAAGATGGCATTCAATCCTCTCCTTGTTAGATAGCGTTCATTATAACTCATCACTTGGAAATAAGACAAGGAGACTAACTTGGAAGCAACCTCTTTATAACTCATCACTTGGAAATAAGACAAGGAGACTAACTTGGAAGCAACCTCTTTCTTCCCACCCAATCCCGCCCCACAGCCGTATTTGGTGGCAGCGCCTCCAGTCCCTCTCTCTGCTTTGACGGGCTAAAGCTTGGCACCGCAATGGGAGCAGAATTTACTCCCCGGGGGGTTGACCCCAGAGCAAGCCTTACAGGTTAACCCTGTCTCTGCTGGACTTTCACCCATATAAAGCTTGACGTGGGGCCAGGGGATTTCTATCCCTTCCTCATCAAAGACCCGCTTGATTCTTCTCCTCAGCTCCCCCATGACATTCCATTGGCTCATGGGCTTGGTTTCGCCCACCACCTTGATGACAATTCCTGAGTCCCCAAACTCATTTACCCGCAGTAGCCAGGGTGTTTTTGAGATTAGATGAGGTTCCCAATCTGGCTCTGAAGCCATTTCCTCCCATACTCTTCTGATTACGGCCATTACCCGGTCAAGGTCTTCTTTGTAGGCGACACTGATATTGAGGTGTACCCGGGACCACATCATGGTATAGTTACTGGCCACCTTGATTTCACCGTTGGGGACAATGTGGAGAATACCATCCAGGTCTCGGAGTAGAGTCCGCCTGATATTAATCCCTTCCACGATGCCGGTTTTGTCGGCGATTTGGACGACATCGCCGACATCAAACTGATTCTCGGAGATGATGAGGAAGCCAGCAATCAGGTCTTTTATTGCGTTCTGGGCGGCAAAGGCTAGGGCAATGCCGGCGACTCCGGCGCTGGCTAGGAGGGGGGTAATATCCATCCCTATCTCGGAAAGAATCATAAAAAGGGCAATTACAATTATAAATATGGCGATAATTTGGGTGATGCCGCCACTTAATGTCTCTGCCCTCTTGGCATGCTCCGACCGGGCACGACGCCCTTTGCCTCTTGTTTTAACATACCTGCCAACTATTCTGGGGGTTAGTACCTTGGCTATCTTATAAACCAGATAGGATAGTACAATAATGACTAAAATAAGAATGCCGTGCTCCAGTAGCCAGCCGCGTACCGGTTCCAGAGCCGGAGAGATATCCATGCCGTAGTGGGAGATGATAACCGCAGCTACGGCAAGAGCCAGTATCACCCCGCCGATACCGATAATTACCCAGCTTACCACCTTCTGGATGCCTCTCAGTTGGTCCCGCCATTGCAGGGGTACTAACTTTTCTATCGCCCGGGGAGCCCAGTGCTTGAGCAGAAAGAACAGAATGACCCCGGCCACCACGGCAATTAATATCCATATTCCGTTAGCCATGAACCATTCCCACATAGCGACCACCTACCTCAGAACAACTTGATATATTATACCACAGTATAGCTTTATGAAAAGGCTAGACTCAAGTCGGACTAAGTGGTATATATTAGGTAATAAGGATTGGGGGTGAGCTATGCTGGAAACACTGTCAACTGAGACACTTGAGGCTATCTTTGACGCACTGCCGGTAGATATAACCTTCGTTGACGGGACTGATACCGTCAGGTATTACAGCCGGCATGATGACCGGATATTCCGGCGCACTCCGGCGGTCATCGGCAGGAAGGTGCAGCAGTGCCATCCGCAGCAAAGCATTCATAAGGTAAACGAGGTCGTAAGCGACTTAAAGTCGGGCAAGAGGAAGGTCGCCGAATTCTGGATTGAACTTAAGGGGCGCCGGATATATATCAGGTATTTCCCGGTCAGGGGCAAGGCTGGTAACTATATCGGCACGCTGGAGGTTACCCAGGACATAACCGACCTGCAGAAGATAAAGGGTGAAAAGCGGCTGCTGGATGAGGGGTAGGGGGTAAAGTCGACTAGTTTACCCCCTATCTCGACAAACTCGGCGTCTGGAGGGTATAGCCTTCCCCGTCCTCGGGGAAAATGTCTTTTAACTTCAGTGTCCTTCCCGTCTGGATGGCGGTAAAGCCGTATTTTTTGCGGATGCGGTCTATAGCTTTATTTAGCTGCTCCTGTCTCCGGGCGGAGGTATCCAGCATATCCAGCTGTTTGCCCGCCTCAACCAGCTCTGATACCCCAATGCCAATAAGGCGCACCGCTTGTCTTTCTTCAGATAGCGCCTTGTTTAGCAGTCCTAGTCCGGTGTCAAAGATGGTCTGGTCGCTATCGGTGGTCTGAGCCAGGGTGTGGCGGCGGGTGATGGTGGTGAAATCGGCATATCTCAGCTTTAGGGTTATGCATCTCGCCCGCTTGCCCCTCTGGCGCAGGTCGGCGCCAACCCGCTCCCCGAGGTAGCGGAGGGTTGATTTTAGCAGGGAGCGGTCTCTGGTGTCCTTGCCGAAGGTAGTCTCCCGGCTGGTGGACTTGGCGGCGGCGGGGGGCTTCACCTCCCTATCATCAATGCCATTGGCAAATCGGTGCAGAACCTCACCAGACGCACCAAAATGGCTTTTAAGGGCACTCAACGACATGGTAGATAGTTTGCCTATAGTATTAATACTTAAGCTGTTTAATTTCTGTTCTGTTTTTTTGCCTATTCCCGGCAGTCTGGCTACAGGTAACGGCGCCAGGAAAGAACGCTCCTCGCCGGCTGCCACCTCCAGCAGTCCATCGGGCTTGGATAGCTCGGAGGCAACCTTGGCTACTATCTTGCCGCCGGCGATGCCCACCGAGGCAGTAAGCCCCAGTTCATCCTTAATCCGCTGCTTTATCTTCGCTGCCATTTGATGGGTGGAGCCATGGATGGATTCAAAGCCAGTGGCATCCAGATATGCCTCGTCAAGACCCATTGGCTCAAGATAGGGGGAGAAGTCAGCCAGGATAGCCATAAACCTTTGTGAGGCGTCACGGTACTTGGGGAAGCTGCCCTGTATAAAAATAGCCTGGGGGCAAAGGCGGCTGGCGGTGGTCAGGGGCATACCAGCACGCAGTCCAAAAGTCCGGGCTTCATATGAGGCGGAGGCAACCACCCCCCGCCCCTGGGGTCTGCCGCCAACTACCACCGGTTTACCTTTAAGCTGGGGATTTTCTACCTGCTCTACCGAGACAAAGAAGGCATCAAGGTCAATATGCATAATGCGGCGAGCCATTACTGACCTCTGGAGATAAAGGTTTTGACCCGGCGCTCGAAGACCGCCCGCTCCAGGAGCACGCGGCGCTGGCACTTGAGGCATTTAATGCCGATATCAGCCCCCAGCCTGACCACCTGCCACTCATAGCTGCCACAGGGGTGCTTCTTCTTGAGGCGAACCACATCGCCCAGCTTTATCTCCATAACCATGCTTTTTGTCTCAACGAGCTGAGGTTAGGGTAGAGCGATGATAGTTAATCTCATCTCTTAGTGATGAGGCAACCTGCCGCGCTGCCTCGGCGAAGTCCCTTCCCCTTGAGGCGTATATGATTTGCCTTGACGAGGAGAAAATCGCCTTCTGCCCCCGAGCATTGGCCCCATAGCGAACTGCTGAAGCCAGGTCTCCTCCCTGAGCACCAATGCCGGGTATCAAGAGTAGCATATTGGGGTGATTTTGCCTTATCAGTTTTAGTTCCTCAGGATAGGTGGCTCCCATCACCAGCCCAATGTTATTGCTTTGTTTATTCCACTGAGCGGCTCTGAGGGCTACTATCTCAAATAGGGGGAGTTGCTTGCGCTTTAAGACAAAGGGCAGGCTCTGGAAATCAGCGGCACCGGGGTTTGATGTCCGGCACAGGATAAATATTCCCTTATCCCACTGCTCAATAAAAGGCTCTATTGAATCGAAGCCGAGGTAGGGGTTCACGGTAGTGGCATCAAAGCCGAGGTTGGTGAAAATAGCCTTGGCATAGGCTCTGGCGGTGTTGCCGATATCACCCCGTTTAGCATCGGCAATTGCTGGAATATTATCCGGTATGTACTTAATAGTGCGCTTCAGGTCGTCAATCCCATCATCAAGGGCCTCATAAAAGGCGAGGTTGAGTTTGTAGGCGCATACTAGGTCAGAGGTAGCATCAATAATTGCCTTATTGAATTTTAAAACCCCCATCCCGCTCGGCATCAGCTCCGGGTCAGGGTCAAGCCCGATGCAGAGTAGGCTCTCATTCCTTTTCATTGCATTTATCAGCTTTTCGTTGAAATTCACCTCGCACCCCCAGATAGGTTGATAATATCAGCCCCTGTGGGCTAGGTCAAGTGTCTTAGATTGTTGACAGCTAGCGGCAATGATATAATTAGCCGAGTGTGAAATACCAGGAAGCCATAGATTATATCAATAGCTATACCGACTACGAAAAAGTAGGCATGCCGCATGACCCGGCATTCTATGACCTCAGGCGTGTGGATGAACTACTGGCTTATCTGGGGGACCCTCACCGCAAAGCCAGCTCTATCCATATCACTGGCACCAATGGCAAGGGAAGTGTGGCGGCTATGGTGGCTTCAGCCCTCACCACCTCAGGTTATACCACCGGGCTTTACACCTCACCTCATCTACATACCTGGAGAGAGCGTATCAGGGTTGATGGGGAGTTAATCTCTGAGGAAGAGTTAGCCCGGCTGGTGGCAAGGCTTAAGCCTCAGGTTGAGGCAGTGAATCGGAAAGCCACCTATGGTGAGCTGACTACCTTTGAGTTCCTGACGGCACTGGCTTTTGCCTACTTCGGGCAAAAGGAGGTGGAGTTTCAGGTACTGGAGGTGGGGATGGGAGGGAAGTTTGATGCCACCAGTGTGATTAAGCCCGTGGTCTGCATTATCACCTCGGTCAGCTTTGACCATATGGATGTGTTGGGCAATTCTCTGGCTGAGATTGCTGCCGAGAAGTGCGGTATTATCAAGCCGGCAAGCACGGTGGTTAGTTCCCCCCAGCCCGATGAGGCGGCTGAGGTAATCAGGGAGACCTGTCGGAATTATGGGGCACAGTTGATAATGGTGGGCAGCGACGTTACCTGGCAGGGGCTGGGATTTGACTTATCTCGGCAGCGGCTTCGGGTGCAGGGCAGAAGAGATATTTATGAGCTTTCCGTTCCTCTTCTGGGTCAGCACCAGCTGGATAATGCCGCTACGGCGGTGGCTGCTTTGGAAGCTTTAGCTGATAAGGGTTTAAATATTTCCCGGGAAGGCATTTCTAAGGGCTTGAAGCGGGTGAGCTGGCCGGGCAGGCTCCAGATTCTCAGCCGTCGCCCGCTGGTGGTGGTTGATGGTGCCCATAATGTTGGCGCCGCTCGGCAGCTAGCGCAGTCTATTGAGCAATACTTTGACTTTAACCAGGCTATCTTAGTTATCGGGGCATCGTTGGATAAGGATATAGCCAGCATAGTCTCAGAGCTGGTTCCCCTTTTTGATAAGGTAATTGTCACTCGCTCTCGCCATCCTCGGGCTATGGCGACGGCGCCTCTGGCGGCTGAATTTGCCCGCCACGGAGTAAAAGCCCAGGCGGTGGAGGACGTCCCCTCGGCGCTATCCCGGGCTCTGGCTCTAGCCGGGGGCAAAGACCTTATCTGCATCGCTGGTTCGCTGTTTGTGGTAGCCGAGGCAATGGAGCAGGCAACCAGGCTTTCCTTAATAAGGTGAAGGCTGTTTTTTGCCTTAGCCGAGCAGTTACGGTAAAATATTCAGGAAAAAACTTGTGAGGTTAGATAATGCCTACTTATGAGTATGAGTGCGGTTCATGTCATTTCCGTTTTGAAAGGAAGCAGAGGTTTGATGCCAAGCCGGTGGCTGTATGCCCCAAGTGCCGGGGAAAGGCTAAGCGCGTTTTTCACTCTAATCCTGTTATTTTTAAGGGGAGCGGTTTCTATACTACCGATAGCCGTAAAGGTGTGCCTGAGCCGGGGGAGGGTAAAAAAGAATTACCCGGCGGCAAGAAGGGGAAGAAGTGAAAGTGCTCTTGCAGCGGGTCACCGGCGCCTCGGTGAGTGTGGCTGGAGAGGTGGTGGGCAGCATAGGCCGGGGGTTGGTGGCTTTTATCGGCGTCGCCAGTGGCGATACCGAGAAAGATGCCCGCTATCTGGCACAAAAGATTGTCAATCTGCGCATTTTTTCTGACCAGGAGGAGAGGTTTAACCTCTCGGCGCTGGATATTGGGGGTGAGCTGCTGCTGGTGAGCCAGTTCACCCTGCTGGCTGATACCAGGAAGGGACGCCGCCCCAGTTTTACCGATGCCGCGCCGCCGGCTGAGGCTGAGGAGCTATTCCAGCAGTTTGTTGACGAGGTTAGAGCCAGCGGACTAAAGGTGGAAACCGGCCGCTTTCAGCAGTATATGCAGGTTGAAATCCATAACGATGGTCCGGTAACCATAATGCTGGACAGCAAAGGTAAGGTCTAGGGCTGTTGTCGCAAATAGTTGTAATTGCAAAAGCTTGCAATATACCTAAAATTCTGGTATAATACCCACTGTCAAATGAACCAGCCCAGAGATATAGTAAAAAAGCTAACCGAGCACGGGTATCGGCTGACGCCGCAGCGGCTGATGATTGTATCGGCTATTGAGGATAGCGATGGTCATATCAGCGCTGAGGAAATCTACGCCCAGGTGATAGCTAAATACCCCCAGGTTAATATCTCAACCGTCTATCGTACCCTGGAATTACTTAAAAAACTGGGTCTGGTAACTGAGACCGACTTTGGCGAGGGTCGGGTTAGATACCACCCGGCGGGGAAGGGGCACCACCATCACCTGGTCTGTCAGGAGTGTGGAGCCATAGTTGACCTTGATGAGTCAGTGCTGGTCCCGCTCAAGAATGTTTTGCTCCGGGAATACGGGTTCAGTGCTGATTTAAGGCATCTGGCTATCTTTGGTCGCTGTGTTAAATGTAGCCAGTAATTTTTTTAACCCGTGATTGCAACTAGTTGCAATTGCATTAAAACGCAAATTGGGGAGGCTAAGCTATGATTATCGCAATAAGCAAAACCATGATGCAAAGAGCCTTTAAAAAAACGCTCTTTCGGTTTATGGAAATACCAAAGCCTGTATTTGATGGGTGTTTCGGCATTTACATCCATGTTCCTTTCTGCCTCTCAAAATGTTCCTACTGCCCTTATTACAAAGTGATCTTTTCGGAAAAGCGTAAAAGAGAGTACTTAGAAGCTATTTTGAAGGAAATCGATGACATGGATATTCAGGGAGAAGCTAAGTGGCTCTATATTGGAGGCGGGACTCCCAACACCCTTGCAGTAGGAGACATATACGACATAGTGGCACGGCTTAGAGAGAAGGTTCAAATAAACAGTATGGGCATAGAACTATTGCCAGCACTGCTGACTGATGAATACCTGAAAGAGCTAAAGGCAATCGGTTTCACCAAGATAAGTATCGGGGTAGAGAGTTTCTCGGATCAGGTAACCAAGAAAACAGGAAGAAAAATTACCACATATGAACATGTAAGGGGACTAATAGAATTTGCCAAATCGCTTGGGCTATGGGTGAATGTTGATATGATGGTGGGTCTACCAAATCAAGATGCGAACACAGTCAGAGATGATATCAAGAGAATATCAACTATCCTACCTGACCAGATTACGACATACCCGTATCTGATAATGAGAAGAAGGCAGGCTTTCCCCTCCCCAAGTTGCTCTTCCAAAGAGCGGTTTGGGCTTATCGAAGAAGCAGATGAAATGCTAAAGGGATATGGATACCGTAGGACAGGTGTGTGGACATTTGCAGTCGGCAATGACATTTATGATTCATCAGGGGATGAACTTATCATCGACTATATCGGTTTCGGACCTACTGCATATTCAACATACGGAGGTTGGAAAGTTATCAATCCTGAACTGGATGTCTATGTTATGAATATTGCAGATGGCAAAAGGATGGGGTTTATTGCCCCTGCGAACAAAGCAAGTGTTGACTGGCGCAAATTTGCAAAGATGATCTATGACCTTAAAGTTGATGACACATCCAATTTACCATCTTACCTAAAGATTTTCATTCGGCTCCTAAAACTTACGGGGTACATCAAGCATGAAAGCCTGACCGGAAAAGGAAGGTTCTTAGCCCATGAGATAACCAGAAGCGTGGTGGAATTCTTGCCCTCTCCTGTTGGTAACCCTGGCTGTGTTGAGAACTATGATGAATACAGTTCCTACAAAGTTAAAGGCGGCTACGGTGAAACATAGTTTTCTTGACCGGGGAGTGGTAATTGCTGATGGTGCCACCAGCCATATTTTAGCTGACAAGCGGTTACTCAGTGCCCACGGGCTGGCTCCGGCCCAAAATTTATGAGATTGCTCACTAACCCCCCCTATTTTTAGTTGTCTTTCTTCCCACCCAGCCCACCCTATAAGGGCTTCGCCCATAAAACTCTCCTGAATAGAAGGAGATAGTTAAGGCGCAAGACAAAGTTAATTATGGGGTGTTTAAGAGGGGCGTCTGCCCCTCTCTCTATGAGGGAGAGAGGGAACAAGCGGGTTCCCAGGAAAATCGAAGATTTTTCTGGGTGCTTAAAGGGGGTGAGGGTGATTAAAAATTCTATCTCTCTCGCTTGAGGGCGACGCTACCTAAAGCCACCCTCATCGTCGCTCCCGATTCTACTTTTATGACTACACTATCCTCGCTGACGGTTTCAATCACGCCGTAGATGCCGCCGGCAGTAACTACCCTATCTCCCCTCCTCAGCTCTTCCACCATGTGCTGGTGTTCCTTCTGTCTCTTGCGCTGGGGTCGAATCATGAGGAAATAGAACATGGCAAAAATCAGCACCAGGAAGATGATTATCGTGTAGTCGAACCCTCCTCCTTCTCCCTCTGCTGGGAATAAGCAACCCCCGATAAATACTAGAGAAGTGATAAGCAACCCAATTATTAACGCCAGGCTTAATATTTTATTCCGGTTCATTTTCCCTCCTCATTTTAGCATTCAACCCTGCCCTGTAGTGACCACGGACTTGTTTTCTCAACTCTGATGTTCATCAGTTTTCCCAGGCAATCATTGCTGTCATCGAAGAATACCAGTTTACCACCTCTGGTTCGACCTTGCCACCTCCCCTTTCTCTCCCCCTCCACCAGGACTTCAACCGTCTTGTCTTGGAGCCGGGCATTAATCTCGGTAGCGATGCTCTCCTGGAGTCGCTCAATCTGGCTTAATCGCCTCCTTTTCTCGGCGGGCGAGATATTGTCCTCCAGTTTCCTTGCCGAAATAGTCCCCGGTCTTGGCGAATAAGCAGCTACATGGACTGTAT
This sequence comes from Dehalococcoidales bacterium, assembly GCA_023129255.1. Classification (GTDB taxonomy): domain Bacteria; phylum Chloroflexota; class Dehalococcoidia; order Dehalococcoidales; family BS750m-G39; genus JAGMCH01. The sequence continues at coordinate 25,922 of JAGMCH010000046.1, read as the reverse complement.
CAAACTTTAGCTCAGATAGCAAGTCGACCGTTTGCTGGAACTGCGGCTCGGTTTCTGAGGGGAAACCGACGAGGACATCGGTGCTTAAAGCTACCTCTGGTATTTTACGGCGTATCTCGGTGATAAGCTGGCGGTAGTCCTCTACGGTATAGCCCCGCCTCATTGCCTTCAGTATTTCGTTGCTGCCCGACTGAACAGGAAGGTTGAGCTGCTCGCAGACCTTGTCTAAAGAGGCTACCGCCTCAATCAGCTTGGGGCTCATGTCCTTGGGGTGGTTGGTCAGGAAGCGGAGCCGAAACAGTCCATCTATACCATTTAGCTCGCAGAGTAAATCAGCCAGGTCTGGCTGGGTGGGTAGGTCATGCCCGTATGAATCCACATTTTGCCCCAGCAGGGTAACCTCTTTTGTGCCACGATTTACCAGCTCCTTGACCTCTTCAACGATTTCTTCAGCCGGTCGGCTCTTCTCCCTTCCCCGGCGGTAGGGGACAATGCAGAATGTGCAGAAGTTATCACAGCCCTGAATTATAGGGACATAGGTGCTGGGGGCGGGACGGCGGGGTAATGTTTGCCCCGGTTCAGCTTTTTTTAGCCACTGGGGACAAGCTCCGGGCTTGAAGAAGTAATCAACCTGGGGGAAGCGTTTCTCGAGTTGAGCTACGTCAGCGTCGACCAAACAGCCGGTAACCGCCAGAGTTAAGTTTGGGCGTAGTCTTTTTAGTGATTTAAGGTTATGGAGCTTGTTGACCACGCGGTTCTCGGCGCTCTGGCGCACCACGCAGCTATTGAGCACGACCAGGTCAGCCTCCTCGGCGGTGGCTATAGGCTCATAACCCAGCTGTTCAAAGTAGCTGCCCAGCCGCTCCGATTCCGCCTTGTTCATCTGGCAGCCGATGGTCCAGATATGATATTTGGGCATGGTTCTCTCTATAAGGATAGCCAAAAATGCCCCTTAATTTAAGGGGCACACTAGCCTACTATGGCGGAGGGGGAGGGATTTGAACCCTCGACCCCGAGTTACCAGGGTAAGCGCTTAGCAGGCGCCCGCACTAGACCACTATGCGACCCCTCCACATTTTCAGGTATAGTAATTGTATCATAACCCTTTAGCTTGCTCAAACCTGCTGGGCAAGTCTTACTTTCCCCCCAGCCCCCCATTTTTAACTTATCTTTTTCTTCCCATCCTCCCATTAGGGCTTTGCCCTTAAACCCCTGCTTTCAGGGGTGTTTAAGAGGGGCGTCAGTCTCTGAATATCTTAATAGGGAGTTTTAGAGGGACGAAGTCCCTCTCACATAAATAATTCCCCCTCCCTTATCTAAGGGAGGGGGATAAAGGGGGAGGGTTACCTTAATCAAAAACTTAAAGGGGGTAAGGGTGATAGAAAGGCAAAAAGCCTCATTGAGGGCTTCATCGGGCTATGTTATGATTGGTACTGGATGGAGATAAGCGTCTTAATCGATGAGGGTGTTGAAGGAAACCTTGAGCCGAGCTGGCTGCAGAGCATAGCCCGGCAAGTCCTGGCAGCTCAGGGGGCTGGCGCTGAGGTGGAGATGGGTTTGGTTATTGCCACCGAAGAAAGGGTTAAGCAGCTAAATCGAGACTATCGGGGAAGGGATGAGCCTACCGATGTCCTCGCCTTTTCCGCCAGAGAAGAAGTCGGGGCAGACCTCCCCCCCTTCGTTCAACCCCCCGACGGTGTTCTCCATCTGGGTGAGGTGATTATCTCTTACCCTCAAGCAGCGATACAGGCTGAGGAGCACCAGCACTCGGCAAAAAAGGAGCTCGCCATTCTTATCATCCACGGCGTGCTTCACCTGCTGGGGTATGAGCATGATAAGCCGAAGCTAGAGCGCCAGATGAGAGCTAGAGAGGCAGAACTCCTGAGCCATATTGAAGGGGGACTAAATTGAGAGTCCTTGGCATTGCCGGTAGCCCCAGGCGGGATGGCAACACCGACCTATTGCTGAACGAGGTTATGAGGGGTGCCGCCAGCAAAGGGGCTGAGGTCAAGACCATTATTCTTAACCAGCTCGACATCGCCCCCTGCCAGCACTGTGATGCCTGTCTGGAGACGGGCAGGTGCAGGGTGGAGGATGATATGCAGATGGTTTATGATGAGTTAGAGTGGGCAGACCGAATAGTCTTGGCTTCGCCGGTGCATTTTATGGGGGTAACGGCTCAGACCAAGGCCATGATTGACCGCTGTCAGGCATTGTGGGTGAGGAAGTATGTACTGAAACAACCGCCGCTGGGGGATGAGCGGGAGAGGAAAGGGTTATTTGTCTCCGTGGGTGGCATGAAGCTGGCCAATCTATTTGAGCCGGCGCTGGCGACGGTAAAAGCCCTGTTCAAAGTCCTTGATATCACTTATGCCGGAGAGCTGCTGGTCCCCGGCATTGACAAAAAAGGAGCGATAAAAAGTCACCCCGGTGCCCTGAAGCAGGCTTTCCTTGCCGGGCAGAGGCTGGTAGAGGATTAAGCTGAATACAGGTTGCACATTTCGTCAAGTTGTTCCCGTTACTAAAGCCGAGCACAGCCGGCCAGCTTGTCAGCCAACACGGGCCGTAGGACATTGGCATAGTTCTGAAATTCTTTCGGTTTGGCCAGCAAGTATTCATATGTATCAGCGCTAGCTCGTATGCGAATCATTCGGTCACGCCTCACCACGAACAGCTCCACTTTGACGATTTCCGCATAGGATACTGCAAAATTCTTCTTGTTAGCCGTCAAGATGCCCTCAGGTGATAGCTTCATAATCTTCCGTATCCTCCGGCCTCGCCACAGGTCTCGCGCAAGCGACGCGAAGGGTGCGTAGCCGGCGCTATAAGCATCACTAGGTTCCCCAACCTCAGCTACGATCATCCTGTTTGTGGTGAAGCACAATGCTTTCGCACCCGTGGTCTTAATGATTAGTAGCACAGTCTCTTCGTTCATTGCCCCCTCCTAACAGCCATTGTGACCTTATTCACCAACCCAAAAAGGGCACCAGCCACCGCCATATTACACGGTTCTAGTGCCCATTTACACCGTTTATCTTTCCTACCAATTTCTATTGTTTCACGTGCTGGGACTTCAGTGTGGTCCTGTCCCGAAACCCTGTCAATACCTCAAATAGAGACAAACCTTGGATGTGTAGGTGTAACAACCAGCCAAATTGTGCAAGCTTAGCTCATCTACCGCCGCCCCGCCCCGATAAGCTCGGCTATATCCTCTATCCCCTCTTTTTTCATGAACTGCTCTATTCCCTCCAGGATATCAAGGGGGGCGCGGGGGTTGGTGAAGCTGGCGGTGCCTATCTGGACGGCACTGGCTCCAGCCATGATGAACTCTATAGCGTCGCTGGCGGTAGCAATGCCGCCGACGCCAACCACCGGCACCTCCACGGCACCAGCCACGGTGTACACCATATACAAAGCAATTGGTTTTATCGCTGGTCCGGATAGACCCCCGGTTACATTACCCAGTAGCGGTCGGCGCCGTGAAACGTCGATGGCTATGCCCCTCGGCGTATTGATTAGAGAGATAGCATCGGCTCCGGCTCTCATTACCGCCTTAGCCACCCCGGCAATGTCAGCGGTGTTGGGGGTTAGCTTGACCAGTAGCGGGAGGGAGGTAGCTGCCTTAACCGCCGCCGTCACCTCGGCGGCTAAGTCGGGTCTGGCGCCAAACTCAGCACCGCCGGCTTTGATATTGGGACAGCCGATGTTCACCTCAATACCGCTGATGCCGGCCACCCCGTCCAGCTTAGCCGCCATCCGGGCGTAATCCTCAACCCTTATCCCCACTATGTTAACCATGACCGGCACCCGCCACCCCGCCCAGACCGGCGCCTTGTCCCTGATTACAGCTTCAATGCCGATATTCTGCAGCCCGATGGAATTGAGCACACCGCAGGGTGTCTCCGCCAGCCTTGGCTGGGGATTTCCCTCTCTGGGTTTGAGGGTAGTCCCCTTGCAGACGATAGCTCCCAGCTTCTGGATATCAAACAGATGGCTATACTCGGTGCCATAGCCGAAGGTGCCCGAGGCGGTCATCACCGGGTTTGCCAGGGATAAGCCGTGTTTATTTTTCGGTGCCAGTTGAACCGAGAGATTCATAATTAGCTCCTCGTCACAGGTTAATCCTGGTGCCGGCGTTATTGAAAAAGAAGCTGTCGCCGAACTCCTGAGCCATTATGGCAGATGCTGGCAGACCGGTGCAATGGCAGACGCCTAACCTTTGAACCCCCAGCTCTTTTAGAGCGGCGATGGTCAGCCATATCCGTTCCTCGGAAGCATCCATCAGGTGGCAGCCACCGAACACGGCATATATTACCTTCACTCCCGTAATCTGCTGGGCATGGTACAGGGTATTGATGATGCCCCGGTGGGCGCAACCCAAGATGACCACCAGTCCCGTCTCAGTGTTTATGATTAGCGCCTGGTCATCCAGAAGCTTATCCGGCTTGAAGCGGTTTCCTTCTTTTACCTGGAGATACGACTCTATCTCCTCATAATCGGTTACCATGGGAATCTCGCCGGTGGTCATTATGTTATCGGTTATTCTTACTGGCTCTGTGGTCAGGTTAAAGTGAGCGCCGAGGCTTTCCAGCGTCTGGCGGTGGAATGGTATGCCAATATATCTATCCTCACCTTCGCCAGTAGCATATTTGGCTTGCCAGATATCGGGGTGAGCGATTATCTCTATTCCCTTTTTCCCTATCCGGCGCAGGACGTGGCGCAGTCCTCCGGTATGGTCGAAGTGACCGTGGCTTAAGACAATCTTATCAATCCGTCTCAGGTCAATGCCCAGGATATCAGCATTGTGGCTGGCTGAGATGCTCTGCCCGGTGTCAAACAGGATGTTGGCCTCATCGGTTTCTACCAGGATGCTCAGTCCCCACTCCGCCAGAAAGCTACCTAAGCCGGCGGTATTCTCACTCAGGGTGGTAATCTGCAGCCCCATTTTTTTATTCTTTGGCGTGGTGGTGATTAGTATAGGCTATATCCTCTGGGGTAGCAACCCTTTGCACCCAGAAAAATCAATGATTTTCCTGGGGACCCGCTTTTCTTATGAACAATAGAGGAAAGATGATGTCGCTCAAGCAGCAGGGAATCCAGACCGCCAGGAATAAAAAGACGAAGATAAGGGGGAGCAAGGGAATCCAGGAAGCAATGCCGAAGGCAGTGAGGTAGAAAAGTGAAGCCCAGATGCTTAGTAACACATGTCCCGAATGCGGAATTTTGGTGGTATGCTTCCAGTAACCCAGGGCGATGCCAATTACTGCTGCCGAATTTATCACCACCCATTTGGCAATGCCAAGGAAGGGCATTTCTTCCGTCTCAATAAAGGGAATGTGGAAACCGATTTCAATATTGAGCAGGGCTCCTCCCAGATAGGGAATTACGGCATCGCTCAGGGTGGCAATGCCAATAGAGCCGGCGTAACCAATTAAAATCGCTGTCCAGAGCTTACCCTTACGATATTTCATATACATGGCGGTGGTCACCAGAGCGCTCAATACCACATGCAGGGGGTGTAAGGTATAAAAAGTAGCCTGGGAAATCTGGGAGGGGACATTGCCAAAGACTATTATCACCATGATGATAATCCCGGTAACAGCACCCATGGCAGTGAAAGGGGCATGGTCTTTGAGTTCACTGGCTATTCGTCTAATCATTTTGCTGGCAGTTCTGGCACCGACCGATGAACTCAAGCAGGTGCCCTTCAATCTTAAAGCCGGTTTCCCGGGATAGCCTTTGCTCTAGTTCAGTGAGGTAATAGCCGCTAAAGTCAATAACCTCGCCGCAATTGGAGCAAATCAGGTGGTGGTGGTGCTCCGGGGCACCGGTGGTATAGCTGTGGCAGCTACCTCCAGCGTGTAGCTCACAGATAAGTTCTAACCTGACAAGTATGTCCAGGGTGCGGTAAATGGTCACCAGCCCAATACTGGGGTGGTCTTGACGCACCTTCAGGTAGATGGCAGCCGGGGTGAGGTGGTCTTGGCTGGAGGCAATGGCTCTTATCACCGACCTTCGCTGGGGGGTGAGCTTGTAGCCGTGACGCCTCAAAGCAGCCGCTATTTTTCTCTCGGTAAGTCTCATTTCAAGCTGTAAATGAAAAAGATTATCATTTATATAGTAGCGAAATTACCCCTGATTGTCAATAGTTTTAACTTGACATTGACCAAACAAAGTAAATAGGATACACTTGAAATATGGTATACTTTGGCACTTCAGGGTTTAGCTATGGTGATTGGGTAGGAAACTTCTACCCGGCGGGCTTGCCTAAGAGAGAATGGCTGGTCTACTATGCCCGTGAATTCGATGCCTGTGAGGTAAATTCAACCTTTTACGCCTTACCCAAACCATCTACTTTAAAGGCCATGGTTGACAAAACGGGCGAAGGTTTCCTATTCTCTATTAAAGCCAACCAGGAAATGACTCACCAACGGGAGGATAATGCCCCCGTTTTTAAGGATTTTTGTCGGGCATTGGAGCCTGTTATCTCTGCTGGAAAGCTGGGTTGTATTTTGGCCCAGTTTCCTTATAGTTTTCACTTTAATCAGCGTAACTGGGACTACCTTGGGCTATTTAAGGAACGGTTGGGTGAGCTACCGGTGGTGATTGAATTTCGTAATGCCCGGTGGCTGAGGAGCGAGGTGTTTGATTGGCTTCGCCGTCAGGACTTGGGCTTCTGTTGTGTTGATGAACCACGGTTGCCCAATCTGTTGCCGCCACTGGCTGAGGCGACCAGTAGTATAGGCTATGTCCGCTTTCACGGGCGCAACAGCGATAAGTGGTGGGAGCATGCACATGCTTATGAGAGGTATGATTATAGCTATGGCCCCTCGGAACTCGGCGAGTGGCTGCCCAGGATTCAAAAGCTAAGTAGTATGGCTGAGAAGACCTTTATCTTTGCTAACAATCACTGGCGGGGGCAGGCAGTGAACACCATTCGCCAGTTGCGAGTGATGCTGGATTAACCTTTTCTGCCCGATTATTGTTCTCTTAACAATCGTCAACTATAGGTGCTTACCTGCCAGCACATAGGTAGGCGGAGGGGAGGGAAAGATGAAGAAGAAGATGAATGTAGGCTTTAATCTGCTTCGCTCTCGTCTGGAGAGCGAGCGAAAGCGGTTAACTGACGAATTAGAACAACTGAAATCTAGCGTTCGCCCGGCTGAGGAGAGGCGGGAGGGTAGCCCCTTTGGCAAGAGGGAGGAGGAGGCTACCGAGAGTTTTGAGCTGGAGAGGCGGCTGACCTTAGAGAAGCGTATTATAGACCAGCTAGCCGAGGTGGAACATGCCTTGCAAAAGTTTGAAGATGGGACCTACGGCTTATGTGATAGCTGTGGCCAGCCAATAGACCCGGCCCGACTGGAAGCACTTCCTCAGGCTAGTCTGTGCTTGAGCTGTAAGACGCGCCAGGCGAAGGATGCGAAAAGCAAGTAATCCCCAGGGTATGTGGTGGCAGGTGGTCTTTTTCCTTACTGCGTTATTAGTGGCGGTTGCCGACCAGCTTACCAAGCTCTGGATAATGTCCAATCTTGATATCGGCGAGTCGCTATTTGAGGTGGGAATCTTTCAGATAGTCCGTAGACATAATACCGGAGCCTCCTTTGGCCTGTTTCAAGACCACTCATTCGCCCTGACCATAGCGTCTATCGTCGGCATTGCCCTTTTGCTATTCTATGCCCTTTTTGCTTATCGCCGATACCCCATTTCAGGTAATTGGCTAGGTATGACAGCCCTGGGCTTAATTCTTGGCGGCACAATAGGCAATCTGATTGACCGGCTGCGCTTTGGTGGTGTTACCGACTTCATCAGCATCGGCTGGTGGCCAGCATTTAACATTGCTGATTCGGCTATAGTTGTCGGTGCTATTCTATTTGCTTATTCCCTGCTCCTCTCATTAGTCAGGAAACACTGATTTATCAGCCCGATGATGGATAAGGTATATAGTTTTATAGTTGATAAGCCGGGCGAGCGTCTGGATAAATATGTTTGCCAGCAGCATCCAGAGCTGTCTCGGACCCATGTTCAAAAGCTTATTGCTGAAGGCTATATCACGGTTAACGGCCAGAGGGGCAAGGCGGGGCTCAGGCTTAGTAAAGGCGACAGGCTCAAGCTCATCATTCCCCCCACCCCACCCAGCCGCTTGGTGCCTGAGGCTATGCCCCTAAATATCATTTATGAAGACGACGACCTTTTAGCCGTGGACAAGCCTGCCGGACTAGCGGTTCACCCGGCACCAGGACACCCAAGTCATACCCTGGTTAATGCTATTCTGTCGCACTTTCCCCACCTGGCTGATATTAGCGACTCACTGCGCCCGGGAGTTGTCCATCGCCTGGACAAGGACACCTCGGGGGTGATGCTGGTGGCTAAGAATAGTGCGGCTCAGGCTGACCTTGCCCAGCAGTTCAAGTCCCATTCGGTGACCAAAGCCTATCTGGTGCTGGTTAAAGGGAAGCTCACCCCGGAGAACGGCGTTATTGAAGCTGATATCGGGCGCGACCCCAGAAACCGCAAGCGGATGGCGGTAGTGGCTGAGGGTAGGGAAGCCCGCACAGGGTATCGTGTGGTTAAATATATCGGCGACTACACCCTGGTTGAGGTCATGCCCGAGACCGGTCGCACCCACCAGATAAGGGTTCACCTTTCGGCTATTGGCTTTCCGGTGGTGGGGGACAAGGTTTATGGCGTCAAGTCTCCATATCTATCACGGCAGTTTATGCATGCCTGCCGCCTGGGCTTCAAGCTGCCCTCCAGCGGCGAATATGTTGAGTTCAAGTCTGAATTGCCTCCAGATTTAGAGCAGGCGCTTGAAGATATTGGCTAGCTTTTATGGGAACCCCACCCCCCCCAGGTCTTTCTTCCCACCCACCCACCCAATAGGGTTTAGCACCCCTTTAAGACCCTCTTTCCACCCCTCCTCCTTTTATACTCTAGAATAATGATGGGTGGGGTGGTAGAATGAGGGCAAGAATTTCAAAAGATTGCAATATGAGGTGGACCATGAATAACAAAGAAAAGACCAGTCCATTTACCCCAGGCAATCCAGTGCCTATTGAACTTTTTGTAGGTAGGCTGGACAAAATTAATGAACTTGTTAGATATGTGGGACAGTCCTCATCTGGAAAACAAGAGAATGTGTTTTTGGTAGGTGAGAGGGGAATTGGAAAAAGCTCATTGGCATCGTTTCTCCGCTACTATGTTAGTACTAAGAAGAATATGCTTGGTATTCATGTTTTCTTGGGTAGAGTATCCACCATGGAAGAAATGGTTCGTCACATTTTTGACGAAATATTGAAAGAAGCAAAAACGCAAACATGGTATGAAAATATTGCCCAGTTGTTTGGTAATCGTATTAGACAGGTAGGGCTCTTTGACATTTCGGTTACCTTTGCTCCACCTGAGAGAGATTTAAGAGAATTAGTAAGAGATTTTCCAGCAGCTCTCAATAATTTGCTACAAAAATTGAAGGAGGAAAGGGCAGGGTTATTTATTGCCTTGGACGATATTGATGCATTAGTTGACAATGCGGAATTTGCAAATTGGTACAAGAGCTTTGCCGATGATATCGCGACTCACTACGAAAAATTCCCTGTATTCATTATGTTGGTGGGTCTCCATGAAAAGAGGGATATTCTATCAAATATTCAACCTTCCCTTATGAGGATATTCAGAGTTATAGAAATTGAAAAACTTACTGATGAGGAAGTACGCACGTTTATGTCTCAAGCTTTCGGCAAGGCTGACGTGAAAGTTGAACCTGAGGCTATGGAATGGATGGTTGATAGTTCTAGTGGACTCCCCGTTATGATGCATGAGATAGGAGATGCTACTTTCTGGGCAGACACAGATGGGGTAATAGATAAAGATGATGCAGTAACAGGTTTATTAGCTGCAGCAGAAAATATAGGGCAAAAGTATCTTACCCCTCAGGTTTATAGAGCAATTCGTAGCCAACGGTACATGGCGATTTTGAGGAAGTTTGGAAAGAGGAAACAATTTATTTCTCGGTACTTTAGGAAGAGAGAGTTGGAAGTTAAGCTCACAGCTGAGGAGAAAAGGGTGTTGAATAACTTCTTGAGAAGGATGAAGGACTTGGGGGTGATAGAATCTGATATTGAGGGAGGCGTGGGGGCGTATAGATTTGTAAATGATATGTATCCCGTTTATATCTGGCTAGAAAGCACTAGATTTGAGAGAAGGTAGAGATGACTAACTTAGTCCGGGTTCGCTATGCCCCCAGCCCCACCGGCTACCCCCATGTGGGCAATATCCGCACGGCTTTGTTTAACTGGCTTTTCGCCCGCCATCACGGCGGCAGCTTTATCGTCCGCATTGAGGATACCGATGTCACCCGCAAGGTTAAGGGGGCGGTGAGGGCTATCCTTGATTCCCTGCGGTGGCTGGGTCTTGACTGGGACGAGGGGCCGGAGGTGGGGGGTGACTGCGGGCCTTACTTTCAGTCACAGCGCCTGGAGATATATAAAGAGACAGCCGAGCGTCTGATTTCGCAGGGGGATGCCTACCATTGCTACTGCTCCCCCCAGCGCCTGGAGGAGATGCGCGCCGAGCAGGTGAGGCGTAAACAGCCGCCGGGCTACGACCGTCACTGTCGCGACTTGACTCCGGAGGAGCGGGCAAAGAAAGAAGCCGAAGGCATTGTGCCAGTGGTGCGCTTCAAAGTCCCCCTGGAAGGACGTACCAGATTTAACGACCTGATATATGGTGATGTCGTTTTTGAGAATAATACCCTTGACGATTTTATCCTGCTCAAATCAGATGGCTACCCCACCTACCATCTGGCTAATGTCGTTGACGACCACGCCATGGAGGTTAGCCATGTCATCAGAGCCGAGGAGTGGATATCAAGCACCCCCCGCCACCTGCTCCTGTACCAGGCACTCGGCTTGGAACCGCCGCAGTTTGTTCACCACCCCATGATACTGGGTCCTGACCGCGCCAAGCTGAGCAAGCGGCACGGCGCCGTATCTATACTTGACTATCGTGAGCAGGGCTACCTGCCGCAAACCATGTTCAATTTCCTTGCCCTGATTGGCTGGTCTTTAGATGATAAGACCGAGATAATGTCACGGCAGGCGCTTGTAGATAACTTTTCCCTGGAACGAATCAGCAAGACCGGAGCCATCTTTAATCGGGAAAAGCTCGACTGGATGAACGGCGTCTATATCCGCAGCTTAACCGCCGATGAGTTCTTTGAAGCGGTTCAGCCCTACCTGATGATGGATATGGCGGCCGGGGAGGCGCTAATATCAGATGAACAATATGTTAGGAAGATCCTGCCTCTTGTTCAGGAAAGGGCTAAGAAGCTAGCTGATGTGCCGGCGCTGACTCGCTTTTTCTTCGAGCTGCAGCTTGATCTTGACTTGCAAACTTTAATAGTTACAGGAATGGACGTGCAGTCAACTCGGAAAGCATTAGAGGTAGTGAGAGAAAGACTTGAAAAACTTGAGCCATTTGATGAGAATTCTTTAGAGGCGTTGCTTAGACCTCTAGCCACAGAACTGGGGCTTAAAACTGGACAGCTTTTTGGTACGCTAAGGGTAACAGCTACAGGTGAGACTGCCGCCCCACCCCTCTTTCAGACGATGGCGGTGCTGGGGAGAAAGCGCTGCCTGAAGCGGATTGAAGCGGCGTTAGATAAAATTGGTAAGGAGTTAGCGTGATGCCTGGAGTAAACCATTTACAGATTCCCGCGGAGAAGCTGCTTGAGCTATGTTCTCGGAGCCTTTACACTGTTGATGGCTTATGGTTTACGGCTGTTGAGCAGAAATACGGTCTCGATGTTGCCCTTGAGCTAGATGTGGAAGTTTGGCGGAAGCTTGGTCAAATACAAGCCAAGAGGATAGTCAGCACCTTGGCTATCAAGAAAGATAATCCAATTCAAGCCGTTATCAGTGTGCTGCAGGCAGACCCGGTTATGTTTATTTTTAAGCCGCAAGTTGCGGAGTTAACCGATAGTAAGGCTGTATTTCGCTGCACTGACTGCCCGCCTCAGAAAGCTAGAATAAGGGATGGTAGGGGTGAGTTTCCGTGCAAGGCAGTAGGTATAGCGCTTTTTACCGCCTATGCTGAGGTAGTTGACCCTAGGATAAAGGTTAGTTGTTTAATCTGTCCCCCCGATGCCCACCCCCCACAGTATTGGTGCGAGTGGCAGTTTGAAATCTAGGCTGTGATTGGTGTTGCCGTGAACAGAGGCTCTGCCTTATCTGGCTATCGTGTCCTTGATTTGACCGATGAGCGGGGCATGCTCTGTTCCCGCTATCTGGCCGATATGGGGGCGGAGGTTATCCGGGTAGAAAAGCCGGGAGAGGTTTTTCCCGGAGGCAATTTTTATTGGGAAAACTTGGGTAAGCGGGCAATAACCCTCAATATAGACTTCAAGCCGGGGCAGGAGATATTCCGACGGCTGGTTGAGACGGCTGACGTCTTGGTGGAGAGCCGCCCTCTGGGCTACCTTGAAGCGCTTGGTCTCGGTTACCACCGTCTAAGTCAAATCAACCCCCGCCTGGTTATGGCTTCTATCACCGATTTCGGGCAGGGCGGACCATATCGCGATTACAAGTCGTGCGATATAGTCGCCAGCGCCCTCGGCGGGCAGATGTATGTCTGTGGCGAGGCTGAATCGCCGCCGCTTAAATTTTTCGGCAACCAGAGCTATTACCTTGCCTCTATCTTTGCCGCCATTGGTGTTCTGCTGGCACTGTGGAGTCGGCATACTTCGGGCAGGGGACAGCATATTGATATTTCGCTGCAGGAGTGTGTCGCCGCCACCCTTGACCATGTCCTGGTGCGCTATTTCTATCAGGGGGTGGTGGCTAAACGCCAGGGCGGTCTCTACTGGAGCAATGCCTTCCGCATCTCTACTTGTAAGGATGGCTACATTCTGCTCTCTCTGTTCCAGCAGTGGCCGACGCTGGTGGAGTGGCTGGCCGCCGAGGGCATGGCTGAGGACTTGACCGATGAGAAGTGGCTGGACAGGGGTTATCGGCTCCAGCACCTTGACCATGTTATTGAGGTCTTGGAGCGGTGGACTAAAAGCCACACTGTCGCCGGGCTGGTGGAAAAAGGTCAATTGATGCGCTTCCCCTGGGCGGAGGTCGCCTCAATATCAGGGCTTATGGCTAGCCACCAACTGCGGGAGAGAGACTTCTGGGTTGAGGTGAGGCACCCGGAAACAGGCGAAAAGTATAAGTTCCCCGCCGCCCCAGCCAAGCTCAGCCGCTCTCCGTGGCAGGTGGGAAGTAAGTTACCCAAGGCTGGTGAGCATAATAGAGATATATATCACGGAGAGCTGGGGCTATCAGAGGAGGAGATAGAGACTCTGGCGAGGAAAGGGGTTATCTGAGCGCATGAAGAGCACCATCAAGGACTGGCTCAAGGTTCTGGTATTACTATTAGACGAAGCTGCCGCAGTAGCATTGGTTTTCTTAATCCTCTGGGTGCTGAAAATAGAGATTCCTTTACCGATTACCATTGTTGCGGCGCTGGCGCTTGGCGCCCTCGTCTTTGTCATACACAAGGCGGTTATACCCACCTTTCACAAAAAGCAGATTACCGGCTCTGAGGGCATGATAGGCATGAAAGGGAGGGTAATCAAGCCTCTGATGCCGAAAGGCGTTGTCCGTGTCGGCGACGAGTTCTGGAAGGCAAAATCTTCTGGCGAAGACATAGAGACTGGCGAGGAGGTGGAGGTAGTCGGAGTTGAGGGTCTGACCTTAGAGGTCAGAAGCGAGAACCGGTGATGTATCTATCTACTTCACCCCCTTAATCCCCCTCTCCTTCAAAGGAGAGGGGGAGGGAATAAAAAAAGAGGGACTTCGCCCCTCTTGAATACCCCATAAGGGCGGCGGGTGGGAATAGATAAAGGGTTAAAGATTATGGAGTCTGATTTAGGCGGTCTGATACGGTTGCAGAAATGGCAGGTTCAACCAGCCAGCGAGGTTTTATCTCGCGCCTTCATTGATGACGCGGAGCTGGTTCAGCTGGTTCCGGAGCCGCATAAAAGGGAGAAGCTGTTGCGCCCCTTATTCCGGATGTCGCTCAACCACGGAATTTGGCACGGTGAGGTATACGCTGTCTCCCCTGATATGGAAGGCGTTGCCGTGTGGCTTCCTTCGGGGGTGTCGGATAGAAAGCTATGGACGATGATACGCTGTGGCGGACTGGCGCTTCTATTCAAGGTAGGCTGGAAATTTCTGCGGAAGATGAAACAGGATGAGGCTTTCGCATCCAAGTTGCGTCGGCGTCTTGCCCCCTCCCCCCACTGGTATCTGGCGGTTTTGGGTGTCGACCCCAGATTCCAGGGCAAGGGCTATGCCAGCCGACTGCTAAAACCTATGCTCAAACGGCTGGATGCGGCAAAGTTACCCTGCTATGTGGAAACCTCAACCGAAGAGTATATCCTGATATACCAGCACTTCGGGTTCAAGGTAATCCATGAGGCAATAATGCCCGGTGGCGGTAGTCAAATGTGGGCTATGTTGAGGGATAAAGGATGATTAGTGATGTTATCTACCCACCCCTTTGCCCCCCATTTTCGGGTGTTTTTCTTCCCACCCGCCCGCCCTCGGGGGCTGGTGCCCCTTTCAACACCTTAGAGGGTGGTGGGCGGGAATAGATAAAAAGGAGGTGGGAGGTATGACACAGTCAGAATTAGAACAGTTTGGTGCACAAAGCAAGCAAGCATATAAGAAATTACTTAACGTTCTCGCGCAAGCTATGCGCGTAAGTAGCCCCCTGGCTACCACTGATGCTGAGAACCGTGAACGGTTATCGATGGCACAAGGCCTTTCTAATAAATTTATTGATCATGCTGTTACCATACTTTATCTTTCTCGTGGCGCTAATTTGGACCTTCCATCATTTAGATTTAGCTTTGTTGATTTTGTGTCAATGGATGTGCTAACAAGAGCATCGTTCGAGGCGTTTCTAACCTTCCACCATGTGTTCTATTCACCTCAGACAAAAGATGAAGCGGATTATAGGTATTGGATGTACAAGGCAGCAGGAGCCTTGGAGAGACACGATTTTCCTACAGTGATCGAAGAATTTGAACAGACCCGAGTAGAAGATGAGGAAGAACTTGCTCAGCTTCGCGAGAAGCTGAAGTCAAATGCGGTTTTTCAGGGTCTTACTGAGGCGCAGAGAACGCGGTTTTTTGAAGGCAAGGAACTAAACTTGTGGCGATGGGATCCTGATATTAAAAAGGTTTTATCTTGGCGCGAGATTGCTATTCATGCTAAGTTAAGTGAGGTACTAGCCTCGCATGTATACAGACTTCTAGCTGGACGAGCCCACTCTAGTTTTTTGAGCGTTTTGCAATCGGTAGAAACTCGAAAGAGTGAAAGTCAAGAAGAGGATATAACTGTTACAACGGGTATTATGAATCCTGTAATTGCTAACATGGTTCGGGAATATTGTGGGTTATTCCCGAAGGCACAGGAGGCTTTGAGTAAGGACAGTGAGGGGAGTGGTATTGTGAATTGGTGGATTCTGATGGGTCGCACTTTGGACGAATTTAATAAATGACTAACCAATCTGTCTTAAGAGGTATCCGCATTCTTGACTTTAGCTGGGTGCTGGCGGGGCCTTATGCCACCCGGATGCTGGCTGATTTTGGCGCTGAGGTAATTAAGGTTCAGCCGCTTCTGCCTGAAGCCGAGGATAAATTCAGCCGCGGCTACTATAACACCTGGAACCGCAATAAGCTGGGCATAACCCTGAACCTGAATAATCCAGAAGGGGTGGCTCTGGTCAAGGGGCTGGTGAACATTAGTGACGCTGTCGTGGAGAATTTTACTCCGCGGGTGATGGCTAACTGGGGCTTGGACTATGACCGCCTGAAAAAAATAAAGCCCGACCTCATTATGCTCAGCCTGTCGACTATGGGTAGCACCGGACGGTGGCGGGACTATACTGGCTTTGGCCCCACGATTCAAGCCTTTTCCGGCATAACCTTTCTCACCTCTTTCCCCGGCAAGCCGCCGCTGGGCCTGGGTACTGCTTACGCCGACCATATTGCCGGTCTGTTCGCTTGCTTAGCCCTGCTCGGGGCTGTGGAATACCGGCGGAGGACGGGCGAGGGGCAGTATATTGATGTCTCGCAGGTGGAGGCGATGGCAAGTCTGTTGGGCGATGCCATTCTGGACTATCAGATTGAGGGGAGGGAGGCGGAGGCGGTGGGCAATAGCTCGACTGAGGCGGCGCCTCACGGCGTCTATCGCTGCAAAGGTGACGACCGCTGGTGTGCTATTGCCGTGTTCACCGACGACGAATGGCAGGGGTTCAAGCGGGCTTTGGGCAACCCACCCTGGGCTGGGGATAAAAGGTTTGCTACTTTTAGCGGTCGTTTGAAGAATAAAGCCAGGCTGGACCGGCTGGTGGAGGAGTGGACGAAAAAGCACACCGCTGAGGAGGCGATGGCTTTGCTCCAGAAGCAGGGGGTAGCCGCCGGGGCGGTGCAAGCTGCCAGCGATTTAGTCCGAGACCCCCAGCTAAACGGGCGGGGCTTTTTTATTGAGCTTGACCACCCAGGGCTGGGCAAGACCGTATCTGATGCTGTGCCCATAAGGCTATCTGAAACCCCGGCAAAATATAGCCGAGCCGCCCCGCTTTTGGGTCAGGACAATGAATATGTCTATGGTGAGCTGTTAGGACTAAGCCGGGGTGAACTAACCGAGCTCAAGAAGCAGGGGATAATATAGGTTATTTGTCAATGGGAAAGGGGGTTCAATGCCCATGAGCAAGCAGGAAAGAGAACGCCGGTTTCAACTCGCCGGCTGGGCGCTCTTCTTGGTGTGTAGTTTCTTTTTCATTGCTGACAGTGTAGCTGCTGGCAGTCCTTTGGGGTTAGTCGGCAGCGTTGTTTTCTTCCTGGGCTGTGTCGTTTTTCTTATTCCCTTTGCCTGGAAAAGGGGATAGACTGAGGGCCGCAGAGCGTCATTTGAGTGGCTGGCATTTGGGGCAGAAGTAGCTGCCCCGATTTCGGATGGGTATGCGCTGGAGGTGCGTGCCGCAGACGGGGCAGGGTTCCCCACCCCGATGAGCCACCCGAAACTGAAAGTGGGCGGTGCCTATCTCACCGCCGGGGCGAAAATAGGTATCCACGCTGGCTCCCTTATTGCCGATGGCTGCCGATAAAACCTGACGGATAGCCCGGTGAAGACGCTCAATTTCTTCCGGTGACAGGCTTTTCCCTGACCGCAGTGGGTGAATTCCGGCGGAAAACAGGGCTTCGTCGGCGTACATATTGCCGATGCCAGCCACAAAGCTCTGGTCGCAGAGCAGAGCCTTTATCGGTGCTGTGCGCTTACTCAGGCGCTGAGCCAAAACTTGGGGGGTAAAGCCAGCCTCCAGGGGTTCGGGACCGAGTTTATCAACAACGGTATTTTTGTCCGTCACCAGCCACATCACCCCCAGCTTGCGCGGGTCACGGAAGTAGATTTCGGTTCTACCGTCCAGGTGGATTATAGCCCTGATAAATCTATCAGGCGGTTTTAGCAATAATGAGCCGGTCATCTTCAGGTGGCTAATTAGTGCCTCACCGCTGGTTAAGCCGAAGATTAGGTACTTCCCCCGCCGCTCCACGCCGGTTATTTTCTGCCCGATGAGGCGGGAGCAAAATTCCTCCACCGAGGGCTGGCGCACTATTCCCTGCCAGAACAGGGTGACGCCAGTGACAGTGTGACCGATAATGTGGGGGGCTAGCTCGTTCTTTATCGTTTCGACTTCAGGAAGCTCAGGCATCTATTTTTGTGGGGTGACCCCATCCCCTTTATCCCCTTCCCCTTGACAAAGGGAAGGGGAAGAATATTTTGAAAGAGGGGCGAAGCCCCTCTTAAACTCCCCATAATTGGGAGGTTTCACCCCTTGGGCTCTCTTCTCCCCTTAGGGTTTCATCTCACCCCAGTTTTGGCCGGTCTTGATGTCCACCTTTAGCGGGACGCTGAGCTCCAGAGCAGCGGACATTAGTTCAGAAGCTAGCTGGCGCATTTCTTCCCGCTCGGTTTTGGGCACCTCAAAGATAAGCTCATCATGCACCTGGAGTGTCATCTTACTCTTTAATTTGCGTTTAGCTATCTCCCGGTCCAGGTTTATCATGGCAACCTTGATGATATCGGCGGAGGTGCCCTGCACCGGCATATTTATCGCCATTCTTTCGGCGGCTTCCCGCACCTGACGGTTAGAGGAATTGATTTCGGGGATAGAGCGCCTTCTGCCGAGGATGGTCTGAACATAGCCCTCTTGCCTTGCCTGTTCCTTGGTCGATTCAAGGTATTGCTTTACTCCGGGGTATTTCTCAAAGTAAGCGGCGATGAACTGGGCAGCTTCTTCCCGCGATAGCCCTGTCGCCTGCTCCAAGCCGTACTCGCTCATGCCGTAGATGACGCCGAAATTAACTGTTTTTGCCACCCGGCGCATATCTGGCGTTACCGCTGAGGGTTCTACGCCGAAGACCTGAGCCGCGGTGGCACTGTGAATATCTTCATCGTGGCGGAAGGCAGCCAGCAGGCTTTTATCCTGGGACAGATGAGCCAGGGCGCGGAGGTCAATCTGCGAGTAGTCGGCGGCTAAGAGGTAAGACCCCTTCGGGGCAATAAACGCCTGTCTCACCTCTTTTCCCAGCTCGCCGCGGACAGGGATATTCTGCAAATTTGGCTCGCTGGAGGAGAGCCGACCGGTAGCCGTCCGCGTCTGGTTAAAGCTGGTGTGTACCCGACCCGTCTTGGGGTTGATTAAGTTAGGCAGGGCATCAATATAGGTTGACTTGATTTTGCTTAATTGGCGGTAATCAAGGATTAATTCTATTATGGGGTGAACGCCACGCAGTTCTTCCAGTATCGCCGCCCCGGTGGAGTAGCCACCCTTGGTCTTGCGGGCTGGCGTTAGTCCTAGCTCGTCAAAGAGGACGGCGCTCAGCTGCTGGGGTGAGTTTATGTTGAACTGGTGCCCGACACTGTTATAGACCTCAACCTCCAGCTTTAGTAACTGCCCACCCAGGCGGTGCGACATCTGTCTCAATAGCTCGGCATCTAAGGCGACTCCGTTTCTTTCCATCCCAACCAACACCGGCGCCAGCGGCAGCTCAACCTCAGAGAAGAGTTGCCACAGCCCCTGCTGGTGAAGCTCTGGCTCGAATAGTTCCGCTAGCCTCAGGGTCATATCGGCGTCAGCGCAGGCGTAGTCGGCGGCACGGGAGATTTCCACCTGGGACATGGAAATCTGCTTCGCCCCCGAGCCGATGAGGTCGCTAATGGGCGTCATCTCAATAGCCAGCTTGCCGAAGGCGAGGGCTTTTAGTCCCATAGATTTCTCCCCCAGCAGATAGGCAGCCAGCATGGAGTCAAAGGTCAAATTTTGAACCGTTATTCCATATTCCGCCAGCACTGCCATATCATACTTGCCGTTGTGGGCCAGCTTGGCTAATTTCTGGTCTTCCAGGAGGGATTTGAGCCGTGCTGTAACCTGTTCCAGGGGTAGTTGCCCTATCGGGTCCAGTCCCACATGCCCCACCGGGATGTAATAGGCTTCACCCGGGGCTGGCGATAGAGATATGCCCACTAGCTTGGCTGACATCGGGTCGAGGCTGGTGGTCTCGGTGTCAAAGGCGAAGGTTTTAGCCGCTGACAGGCGGCTTAGCAGCTTATCAAGATCGGCGGTTTTACTCACGATGTGGTAGTCTTCCTTCGGCGGCTTGGCTTCAACCTGTGCCGTCTTTTCCGTTTCTATCTGCGGTAGTTTGGGCAGCAGGCTGGCAAACTCAAGCTCGCGGAAGAGCTCGGTCACCTGATTTCGGTCATACTGGCTGATTTGGCAGTCATCAAGGTTTAGGCTAACCGGCGTCCGGGTAATGATGGTCGCCAGTTCCTTGCTCTGGCGGGCAATGGCTTCATTTTCCTTTAGTAGTGCCTGAAGTTTAGGTGGCGTCACCTCATCTATATGGTCATAGATTTGCTCAATGGAGCCGAATTTACTTAACAAATTGACTGCATTTACAGGTCCAATCTTAGGTACGCCCGAGATATTGTCTGTTTTATCACCTACCAGTCCCTTAAAATCGGCAATCTGCTCCGGCTTGACGCCATACTTCTGGCTTACCGCCTCTTCGTCATAGAGCATGGTGTCGCTGAAGGCTCGCCTCGGTTTGGGGTAAAGGACCTTTACCCGTGGCGACACCAGTTGCATGATATCGGCGTCACCGGTAATGATGATGGTATCAATGTCCTGGCCGCTGGCTTGCTGGCTGAGGGTACCCAGGAGGTCGTCGGCCTCATAACCCTCAAGCTCAAAGATAGGGATATGAAAGGCTTCCACTAGCTGCCTTACCCGCCCCAATTGAGCTACCAGCTCATCGGGGGTTGGGGGTCGCTGTGCCTTATACTGGTCAAACAACTCATGTCTGAAGGTAGGGCCTTTCATGTCAAAGGCGATGGCGTAGTGGGTGGGCTTTAGCTCATTTATCACCTTGAGCAGCATCAGGGCAAAGCCGTAAACGGCGCTGACCATCTCACCGGTCTGGCGCACGGTGAGTGGGGGCATGGCGTGGAAGGCTCGGTGAATCAGGGCGTTACCATCAAACAGAACCAGCAGCGGCTTTTTCATACTTTAATTATAGCAGAGTGGGGGTAAAAAGCGGACTTTCACAGTTCCTTGGCTGGGATGGCGGCGAGGGTCTCCACGGTATAATCGGTGGCAAAGCCGGTTTCCTTAACAAAGTTCATCGCCTTGTTGGCGTCTGGAGCCTCAAAGATAATTACGCCATCGTAGCGACCAAGGGTGAAATAGACATCACGAATGGTAATGCCTGCCGGAGCCTTGAGCTTCTTGAGGTAATCGACCGCTTCCTCTCCCTTCCCTTTCGGTGATAACAGCGTTACGAACACCATCTTGCACCTCCTCTTTACCGTAATTATAGGCTTATCAAATGCCGATAACAATAGTTCCGAATCAGTCCTTCCACTTTGAGCCTATGATTTTTCTATCTTCTCCACCTCAATAGTGCATTCGGTTACCAGGGCGGCGAAAGCACCCAGCGCCGCCAGCAGCGGGGCTACCAGAATAGTCACTGCTGCCGCTGGTGCCCCTACCGAGAGTGGAATCTCCAGCACCGTCCGTCCTTCGTGAATAATCCGCACCCTTCTGATGTTGCCCTCGTGGATGAGCTGCTTGACCTTCTCAACTACTTTATCCCCGTCTATGGTAAATTTTTCCTTAGTGGCCATACTTTTAACCTCCAACGGCATCTTAGGTACCCGGGCGCACGGTGTCAAGCCCCTGTTGAATGATTATCTTTTCGTGATATACTTAAGGTATGAAGGGGAAAGACCTGCTCTCGGTGGCTGACCTCGGCGGTGAGGATATTCGCCTGCTGATATCAGATGCCATTGATATGAAAGCCCAGGGCTGGCTTTCCATGCTCAGCGGCAAGACGCTGGCGATAATGTTTGAGAAGCCCTCGCTGCGGACACGGGTCAGCTTTGAGCTGGCTATGCGACAGCTAGGCGGGGAGACAATTTATCTGTCTCCGGCTGAGGTTGGTCTGGGGCAGCGCGAGTCAATTTCAGATGTGGCTCAAGTGCTCAGTCGCTATGTAGATGCCATCGCTGCCCGCACCTTTTCTCACCAGACCTTGGAGGTTCTGGCCGGTTATTCCGGTGTGCCGGTGATAAACGCCCTCTCCGACCGGGAACACCCCTGCCAGGCTCTGGCTGACCTGCTTACCATTTATGAGAAGAAGGGGGAGCTAAACGGTTTGACCTTAGCCTTTGTTGGCGATGGTAACAATGTGGCTCGCAGTCTTATGCTGGCGGCTTCGCTTATTGGGATGAATTTCAGGATTGCCACTCCCCCCGGCTATGCTATTGAGGACAATATATTTAATCTGGCTCAGAGCAATGCTTCAAGTAGTGGTGGTGAGATATTCTATACCGAGGAGCCGCACCAGGCAGTCGGCGGGGCTGATGTAGTTTATACTGATGTCTGGACCAGTATGGGGCAGGAGACTGAGGCTGAAGCCCGGCGCCAGGTATTTGCCGGCTATCAGGTGGATGGTGAACTACTGTCCTTAGCTAAGGAAGACGCTATATTGATGCATCCCTTACCGGCTCATCACGGTGAGGAGGTAGCTGAGGGGATTTTAGATACTCCCAGGTCAGTGGTCTTTGACCAGGCTGAAAATAGGTTACATATGCAGAAAGCCTTGCTGGCGGGAATACTGGGTGGTCTGGAGATTCCGCTGGCTGGCTATCGTTAGGGGGGCTACTATGTATATCTTAAGGCTCATAGTAAACTGGGGCTGGTGCCCGATTTTAATCACCGCCTTGGCTCTCGTCGGTTATGCATGTGGGTGGGAAATGTGGGTCCTGGCTGCGGTTCTGGTTATTATCCTTATCATCGGCTTAATGGTGGCCATAGCCAGAGCCGGGGAGAGGGAACTGGAACATGCATCGCTGAGGCTCAAGCAACTAGCCGGATATTTTAATCGCCGATTTATGGGTGATTCGTCACTGTCTATCTTTGTTGTTATCCGTAGTCTGTTAACCAGTGATAATGCCAGAGTCTGGGGTTGGGCACGGGAGTGTGAGGTGGGACAGCGGATTTTCAATACCTGGTGTAATAGTTTCATCGACAGGGTGGAGAGTGATATCAGCACCAGGAGGTTTGTTATTTATTTGCGCACCTATCAAAGTGAGCTGTGGCTGATAACCAATCATTATCAAGAATTTATTGAGCAGTTTTGCGAGGTGGCGCAGAGTATTGAAATTCCGCCGGAGACTATAGACCAGTATAATAGGCTGGCGGTGGAATACAACGCCTTTGTTCAAAATTTCAGGGATAATATCGCCGAACTGAGGCGGGTTGCCAGAACCGAGATTGAGCCCCCCAGCGTCAAGTTTGCTAAGGAGTTACCAGGTAGGCAGGCTACCCAGCAGGAGGAAGAGGAGAAGCCTTCTAAGCCGCCCCACGAAAGGGGACATATCGTATAACCGGCTTCTGGAGGTAAGAGGCAAGCAGAAAGAGGGGCTTTAAAAGCCCCTCTTAGATACCCGCTTAAGTTGGAGAGTTCCCCCAACAAAGTTTTTGTGGGGTAAGAAGTCCCAGATACATTTTATATCTTTTCCCACCCGCCACCCTTAGGGAGGGGGATAATAAGAAAAAGTCTAAAGAGGCGAAGCCTCGAATATTACAGGGAGTCTTAGAGGTATATTACAGGGAGTTTTATGAGGGACGAAGTCCCTCTTCTAGAATATTCTTCCCCTTCCCCTTGATAAGGGGAAGGGGATAAAGGGGATGGGGTTAATAAAATATGAGCAAACCCATTGTAGCTATTGTTGGCCGGCAGAACGTGGGCAAGTCCACGCTCTTAAATCGCCTGGCGGGCAAGCGGATAGCTATTGTCGCTGATTTGCCCGGCACAACCCGAGACCGTATATTTGCTGATGTTTCATGGCAGGGGGCTAGCTTTACCATAGTTGATACCGGCGGTCTGGAGGTGAGCCCCCGGTCGGCTATTGCTAAGGGAGTCAAGGGACAGGTGGAGGTGGCTATCGCTGAAGCCGATGTTATTCTTTTCCTGGTGGACACCGGGGACGGGGTGGTGCCCTCTGACCTGGAGATAGCCGAGATGCTTCGTGGTTCAAGCAAGCCCATAGTAATAGTGGCTAATAAGGCGGATAATGCTAGGCTTGAGACCGAGGCGGTAGAATTTTATCATTTGGGGCTTGGTGAGCCATTGGCTATTTCAGCCTATCATGGGCGGGGCACTGCTGAGCTGCTGGATAAGGTTATCTCCCTGCTGCCGACCCCTTCAGCTGTTGGGACGGAAGCGGAGATTATGAAGCTGGCTATTGTCGGCAGACCTAACGTGGGCAAGTCCACGCTACTTAATGCCCTCCTGGGTGAGGAGCGGGCTATTGTTGACGAGGTGCCGGGGACTACTCACGATGCTATAAATACCTCACTTGACTTTGATGGTCAAAGTGTGATACTTATTGATACCGCTGGAATCAGGCGACGGGGCCGGTGGGGGAAGGGAGTAGAGCGGTATAGCGTAATTAGAGCCCTGCGGGCTATTGATGAGGCTGATATAGTTCTGCTGGTCCTTGATACCACCGAGCTGCTTACATCTCAGGATGAGCATATTGCTGGTTATATTCAGCAGGCGGTTAAGGGGGTTGTATTGGTGGTCAATAAGTGGGACCTGGCGGTGAATAAGAATATGGTTGAATGTAATAGGTATATAAGGAGCAAGCTTAAGTTTATGTCTTATGCGTCGGTGGTGTATATTTCAGCTAAGTTTGGAGAGGGGACAGATAAGGTGATGCCTCAGGCATTTCAGGTATATCACGAGAGGCTCAAACGACTGCCTACCGCTGAAGTTAACAGTGTGGTTCAGCAGGCGGTAGCGGCTCATACTCTGCCACGAAAGGGCAGTAAGCAGCTAAAGATTTTGTATGCTACCCAGGCTGAGGTTAACCCACCAACCTTCGTCTTTTTTGTCAACGACGCTAAGTTGATACATTTTTCCTATCAGCACTACCTAGAGAACAAACTGCGCCAGTCATTCGGCTTCGCTGGCACTCCGTTTCGTTTAGTCTTTAAGACCAGAGGTGAGGCGTGATGGTTGCCGGGTCCTTAGATGCCGTGATAATTGCCAAGTTTGCAGCTGTAGTGATACTGGGTTACCTTTTGGGCTCTATTCCTTTTGGTTACCTTTTGGGCCGGCGGCAGGCTAAGGTGGATGTTAGACAGTATGGGAGTGGCAGGACAGGGGCAACCAATGTGCTCCGAACCGCTGGTCGCAAGTCAGCCGCTTTGGTGGCTGCCTTGGATATGTTAAAGGGAGTGCTGGCGGTGGTATTTGCCGGGTTGATAGTCGGTCAAGGCTACCTGGTGGTGGGTGACTTTGGTTTAGGCTCGCTGGTTGCCCAGGTTCTGGCGGCTCTGGCAGCAGTAGCTGGGCATATCTGGCCGGTATTTCTTAAATTTCGGGGGGGTAGAGGCGTCGCCCCCTTCTTCGGCGGGCTAGTAGCTTTGTGCCCGGTAGCAGCAATATTCGGCGGCGAGATTATAATTATAGGTGCTGGCTTAACCAGGTTTGTCTCTCTAGGCTCCATTGCTGGGGCGGTAGGCACCTATGCCATATTGGTCCCGCTTACCATTTTGAACGGCTTCCCTGTAGAGTACCTGTTTTATGCTCTGGTGGGGGCAATAATGATTTTTGTTATGCACCGGGATAACATTGTTCGATTGATGTCGGGCAAAGAGCGCAAGCTTGGCGAGAAGGTGGAGAAGAGAGACTCGCCTTCCTCCGACCGCAAAGAGGGGGCGGGATAGGGTATGTCCAGGGTTGCCATTATTGGTACCACCACCTGGGGGGTAACTCTGGGGGTGGTATTGGCACGTAATGGGGTGGAGGTCAGGCTGTGGGCACGGACAAAACGAGAGTCCTCTGAACTAAAGAATGCCAGACATCATTCCGACGTGCTTTCTGGTATTACCTTTCCTCCTCAGCTATCAATTACCAGCTCATTGGCTGAAGCCTTAGCCGATACCAAGGCAGTAATCTTGGCGGTGCCCTCCCAGACGATGCGGCGGAATATAAAGTCAGTGGCTGACTACCTTGATGGTTCAATGTTGATAGTGAGTGCCGCCAAGGGCCTGGAGGTTGATAGTAACAAGCGGATGTCCGAGGTAATTGCCGGTGAGATAAACCATGATTTTTGGCCTAATATTTGTATTCTTTCCGGCCCCAATTTGTCGGCGGAGATTCTCCGCGACTTACCGGCGGTTGCCGTGGTGGCTGCCTGGGATGAGGCTGTAGCCAGAAAGGCTCAGAAGCTGCTTAATACTCCCAGCCTCTGTCTATATACCAATACCGATGTCATAGGGGTGGAGCTGGGGGG
>JAGMCH010000045.1 GCA_023129255.1 Dehalococcoidales bacterium | reverse complement strand
GACAATGCTAAGGCGGCTTTAATCACCCGGGGCTTAACCGAGATAACGGCTCTGGGAGTTACCCTCGGGGCAAATCCACTCACCTTTTCCGGGTTAACCGGTTTGGGCGACCTGATTGCTACCTGCTCTAGCCCGTTGAGCCGTAATCACTATATGGGGGTGGAGTTAACCAAGGGTCGCTCGCTAGAGGAGATAACCAAATCAATGAGTGGTGTGGCTGAGGGGGTAGGCACCACCATTGTTGCCCATAATCTAGCTCACCACTTCGAGCTGGAGATGCCTATTATCGATAAGATTTATCGGGTGCTCTATGAGGGACTCGACCCTAGTCAAGCCGCATTGGAGTTGATGGAGGCTGAAGCCAGACATGAGCTGGTGGGGCGGAGGTGGCAATTGTTCTCCCTGTTCAAGCGCTGAGGCTGTCCGATTACCCCAAAATCAGGATTTTTACAGGCCCCGCTGAGAAAACCCCTTCCATTTTTTAGGGTTTGGCATATTGGCTGGACTTAGGCTCTCGCCCAGCTCCCGGAGTAGCTGGCGCTGTTTTTCAGTCAGTTTATCAGGGGTAACTACAAATAGCGTAACCAGCTGGTCGCCGTGCCCACCTACATGCAAGTGGGCAATGCCCTGACCTTTGAGCCTGAAGGCTTGTCCCGTTTGACTGCCAGCCGGGATTTTGAGCTTGGTTTCGCCGTTCAGGGTAGGCACCTCAACCTCGGTTCCCAGAGCAGCTTGAACAAAGTTGATTGATAGCTCGTAGAGGATGTCGTCATTATATCGGGTGAAGAATTCATGCTTTTTGACTGATAGAGTGATGTAGAGGTCGCCCGGGGAGCTACCCCTCGTCCCCCCCTCTCCCTCACCACTGAGGCGTATATGAGAGCCATTATCTACCCCAGCCGGGATTTTAACCGAAATATCGCGCTTGTGCTTCTCTTTACCTGTGCCCCGACATCGGGGGCAGGGCTCGGTGATAATTCTGCCTTCACCGTGGCACTGGGGGCAGGTAACGGTCTGGGTGAAGCGCCCGAAGAGGCTCTGCTGGGTGCGCCGCACCTGCCCGGTGCCATTGCAGTTGGGACATTGGAGGGGCTGACTACCTGGCTTGCAGCCAACACCCTGGCACAATGAGCAGCTCTCAATGCGAGATATGGTTATCTCTTTTTCACAGCCCAGGGCTGCTTCCTCAAAGGTGATGGTAATTCCGTAGCGGAGGTCAGCACCACGCCGTGGTGCCTGGCGGGTGGCAGTGGCTGCCCCGCCAAAGAAGGCGTCAAAGATATCCCCAAAGCCGCCAAAGTCGAAGCCCTCAAAGCCTCTCCCGAATAATGCCTCGGCACCGCCGTGCCCGAAGCGGTCATAAGCAGACCGCTTATCCGCGTCGGAGAGCACTTCATAGGCTTCGTTTACCTCTTTGAATCTCTCCCCCGCCTTATCTTCATGGTTGTGGTCGGGGTGATACTTAAAGGCTAGCTTACGAAACGCCCTTCTTATTTCCTCCTCGGTGGCATTTCTGTCTATGCCGAGGACTTCATAGTAATCTCGCTTTAGTGGCATGTTATTATCTACCTCACCCCCTGTGTCCCCCTAAAACCCCTTATTATAGTTTGGGACTTCGCCCCCATTAACTCCTTACTGATTTGATAGCCGAGCAAAAACCTTCCGGCGTTCGGGACGAGATGACGAAAGTCTTATCATGAGTTTCCAGTTTTATCGCTTCATTTACAAAAGCCTGGGTTAGGGCAAAGGTTCCATCTTTCCCCTTTCTGATGCCCCACCCCCCATATGTCCTCACCGGATGAAGCATTTTGTAAGGGGAGCAATTTTGTATCTTGTCCACTTCAATAACCTTGCGGTAAAGAAAGCCGAATCTTATTACCAGCTTATCCTGGAACAGCTCCACTTTCATCTGATAGAAGCCGAGTATGATGCCAATGGTCAACGCGATGTAGAGGGCAAAGAGCCACCACAATCCGCCGAGAATAATGCCCGGGATTATGCCGACGGCTAATGCCCATAACGAAACGCCAGCTATGAGCGGAGAGTTTGCATTTAGCTTTTCTTCATAAATTGGCATGTTACTTTCTACCTCACCCCTTAAGTTTTTAGGGTGCCCCCATCCCCTCCTCCTGTTTTTGTTTGTCTTTCTTCCCACCCAGCCCACCCTCGTGGGCTTCGCCCCTCTTTAACTCCCCTTGGCTTTAGCCTTTAGGTAAATATCTGAGTAAATATTGCAGAACAAGCATACACCTGCTAGGATTTTCATCCACGTGGGAATGTCCTTGTCGAATATCATACGGGCTAAATCCTCTGAGGCTTTTTGTGTCGGCCTATAGGACTGCTGTTGAGCCCGAATGCGTGAATCATTGTCATAAACAGCTCGTTTATCTGGGTCAGAGAGGACTTCGTAAGCCTCGTTTATCTGTTTGAACTTTTCATTAGCCCATTTTTCTCCGCCAGGGTTGTGGTCAGGGTGGTATTGCATGGCTAACTTGCGAAAAGCTTTCTTTATTTCCTTAGCGGTGGCATTCTTGCTTACGCCGAGGACTTGATAATAATCCACTCTGCCCCCTATTGACATTTTTAAACCTCTTTGAACTCACCCTCTACGGTGCCTTCTTCGCCTCCTTCTTCCTTACCCGGAGGTGGCTGTTCACCCGGTGGCGGCGGCTCGCCCGGAGGTGGTTGCTCTTTATAGATAGCAGCGCCAATCTTTTGCATCGCCTCGTTTAGCTCCTGTGTTGCCTGGCGGATGGCATTGATATCCGCCCCCTGCAAGGCATCCTTTACCGCTTTAACCTTGGTTTCCACCTCCTGATTTAGCTCTGCGGGTATCTTGTCCTTCTGCTCCCGCAGGGTTTTTTCCGCAGTATAAGCCAGGGTGTCAGCGGCATTCCGAGTCTCCACCTCTTCCTTACGTTTGGCATCCTCAGCGGCGTGTTGCTCTGCCTCCCGCTGCATCTTCTCCACCTCTTCCTTGGACAGACCGGACGAGGCGGTGATGGTTATTTTCTGCTCCCGCCCAGTGCCCTTATCGTGAGCCTTAACATTGAGGATGCCATTGGCGTCAATATCAAAGCTGACCTCAATCTGGGGTACCCCCCGTCGTGCTGGCAGGATGCCATCAAGCATAAACCGTCCCAGTGTTCTGTTATCGGCAGCCATAGGTCTCTCCCCCTGGAGGACATGAATCTCAACACTGGGCTGGTTATCAGCCGCGGTGCTGAAAATCTGGCTCTTGGTGGTAGGGATGGTGGTGTTGCGGGGAATAAGCGGTGTCGCTACGCTGCCGAGGGTCTCAATGCCCAGGGTCAGCGGGGTAACATCCAGCAGGAGGACATCCTTGACCTCTCCCTTGAGCACCCCTGCCTGGATAGCCGCCCCTATGGAGACCACCTCGTCGGGGTTGACCCCCTTGTGGAACTCCTTGCCGAAGAATTGTTTTACCTTCTCCTGGACTAAGGGCATTCGGGTCTGTCCGCCGACCATGACCACCTCGTCAATCTGAGCCGCTGTCTTCTTGGCATCAGCCAGTGCCTGGCGGCAGGGCTCGATGGTCTTTTCTACCAGGTCGCCCACCAGTTGCTCCAGCTTAGCCCGGGTCAGGTTGATGTTGAGGTGCTTGGGCCCGCTGGCGTCGGCGGTAACAAAGGGCAGGTTGACCTCGGTCTGCTGGACGGTGGACAGCTCGCTTTTAGCCTTTTCGGCAGCTTCCTTTAGTCGCTGTAGTGCCATTTTATCCTGCCGCAGGTCTATCCCCTGGTCTTTCTTGAACTCATCACATAGCAAGTCCATAACCCTCTGGTCAAAATCATCGCCTCCCAGGTGGGTATCGCCGTTGGTGGCTATTACTGTATGTTGAACTTGTCTTTTATTTTCCTCGTCTGGTACTGCGCCGATTTCTAGTATTGATATGTCAAATGTTCCACCGCCGAGGTCATAGACGGCGATGACCTCCTCCTCCTTACCTTCTCCAAGCCCGTAGGCCAGAGAGGCGGCCGTTGGCTCGTTGATTATGCGCAGCACCTCAAGCCCGGCTATCTTGCCGGCATCCTTGGTCGCCTGCCGCTGGGAATCATTGAAGTAGGCAGGCACGGTGATTACCGCCTCGGTAACCTTCTCACCGAGGTATGCCTCAGCATCTGTCTTCAGTTTTTGTAGAATCATGGCCGAGATTTCTGGTGGGCTATATTCCTTGTCGCCCATCACCACCCAGGCATCATTATTGGCTGCCTTGACTATCTTGAAGGACAGTAGCTTGCGGTCATACTCCACGGTGGGCTCATCGAACTTGCGCCCCATCAGGCGCTTGATGCTGAAAATGGTATTATCCGGGTTGGTGATGGCCTGGCGCTTGGCCACCTGCCCCACCAGGCGCTCGCCGTTCTTATTTATAGCTACTACTGATGGGGTGATGCGACCGCCCTCAGCGTTGGGGATAATTTTTGGCTCTCCTGCCTCCATCACGGCTACGGCAGAAAAGGTTGTGCCTAAATCAATACCTATAACCTTGCCCATGGTTTAATCCTCCTTCTCTTCCTCTTCTCCATTGCCCACTACCACCATAGTAGGTCGAATTACTCTGTCGCCCAACTTGTAACCCTTCTGTACCTCTTCGATAACTATTTCCTCCTTACCCTTATCCTGTCTTACCGCCTCATGGAACCTGGGGTCAAAGGGCTCACCCAGCGCCTTAATCTGGGACAGCCCCTGTGCCTCTAGAATCGCCCACAGCTTGCGCTCAATGAGCTTTATACCATCCACCCAGCTAAGCTTAGCCAGACGAGGTGGTATGGAAGTAAAGGCTCGCTCCAAATCGTCAAGGATGGGCAGAAGGTTAAGCATAAGCAGGGAATTGGCAAACTTGCCAATCTCCCCCTTTTCCTGCTCACTGCGCTTTTTGTAGTTGATGAAATCGGCCTGGGCTCGCTGCCAGCCCGCCAGATTGGCTTCGGCTTTTGCCTTTGCCTCAGCCAGTATTTTCTTTAATGTCTCTATATCCTCTATCTCGGCGACCTCTGGCTCCACCTCTTTATTTTGCTCGTCTTCTGGCTCTTTTGGCATCATTATTATCTACCTTTTTACTCCCTTCTTTACCCTGTTGCGGGCTTTTCCCCATATAGCTCGGCTACCAGTTGGCTCAGCATTGAGGATAGATAGCCTACGGCGGAGATGGTCCGGCCGTAGGGCATGCGGGTGGGACCGACCACACTCACAATGCCAGCGGCTTCTTCAGGCAGACCGTACTTGCTGATTACCACGCTGTAATCCTGGATATCCTCTGTCTTATTCTCCTTACCGATGATTACTTGCACCCCTCGGCTGCCCAGCTCCTCGGGGGCGACAGTCTTGAGCAGTTTCTGGCAATCGACCAGTTCCATTAGGGCTAGCCCCCGGTGACCTCGGCGGAATTCTGGCTGGTTAAGAGTGAAGCGTAGTCCATCGAGGCAGGACTTCTCATACTCCTGCCCATCTTCGGCTTGCATTATCTTGAGCAGGCAATCGGTTACCTGCTGTTCGGTGGGGGAAAGGTTTATTTTATTGGCCAAAATTCGTGCTCTGGTCAGGCCAGAATGAGCAACGTTTAGTTTATTGGCTACTTTGGTTAACTCTGATTGGGATATGACTTGGTCAAAGGTTATTAGCTGTTGCTTTAGCCTGGCGCCGTGAAGGACAAGGACAACCAGTACCAGCGAGTCTTTCAGGGCGACTAGCTCCAGGTGCTTAAATTGGCAATTTGCTGGCTTGGGCATAGTCACTATAGCCACATTTTGGGCCAACTGAGCGGTGAGTGCTGCCGCCAGGCTCAGCCACTCCTCCAGCTCCCTCTCTACCTGGTGGAACAGGTGGCTAATCAAAAGCTGCTCGGCTAAGGGGAGCTCAATATCGCTCAGAGTCTCCACATAGTAGCGGTAGCCCTTATCTGAGGGTATGCTGCCGGCTGAGGGGTGGGGGCGGGTAATATAGCCCTCTTGCTCCAGGTGTGCCATCTCATTGCGGATAGTGGCTGGACTTACTGCCAGCTCATAGTCGTTGATGATGCTCTGCGACGGCACTGGCACCGCCCGGGCAATATATTGTCCCACTATGGACTTCAGTATTGTCTCACTTCTAGGAGATAACACTTTTACCTCCGTAGACTTTGAATTAGCAGTCTAACCCTGAGACTGCTAATCATATTTAACTTATCACTTTAGCCACTGGTTGTCAAGGGATAAACTGGTTCAGATTATCATATTTCTTCTCTCTGTGGCATTGCCCCCACCCTCCCCGTTTCTAACATAACTTTTTCTTCCCGCCCGCCCATTGGGGCTTCGCCCCTCTTAAAACTATTTTCCCCCTCCCTTGTAAGGGAGGAGGATTAAGGGGGAGGGTTGATAAGCAGTAGAGATGCAGGTTTGATTGGCAACCTCAGCTATGCTATATTTAGGCCAATGGATATTACCTGGCTAGGTCATTCCTGCTTTAAGATTAAGGGTAGCCAAGCCACCGTTATTACTGACCCTTACTCACCGGACTTGGGCTACTCATTGGGCAGGACCACTGCCCGTATTGTAACTGTATCCCATCAGCACCCGGGTCATTCCTATGTTCAGGGCATTGGTGGTCAGCCGCGGGTGGTTGACAGACCAGGTGAGTATGAAATCAGCGGCGTCCTGATTATCGGGATAGCCACCTTTCATGATGGGGAGAGAGGCAAAAAGAGGGGTAAAAACACCGTCTATCTTATGGAGATAGATGAAATATCGGTATGTCACCTTGGTGACCTGGGGCATGTGCTTACGAGTGAGCAGGTTGAGGAGATAGACAATGTGGATGTGTTGCTGCTTCCGGTAGGTGGGGTGTCCACTATAAATGCCCCTGTAGCTGCCGAGGTGGTGAGGCAGTTAGAGCCCAAAGCGGTAATCCCTATGCATTACAAAACCCCGGCGCTAAGCTTGGAGCTGGAGCCGGTGGATAGATTCCTCAAGGAAATAGGGGCAAAACAGGTCGCTCCCCTACCCAAGTTATCCCTTACCAAGTCAAATTTGCCGCCCACCACACAGGTCTTCTTATTAGATTATCCGCACTAAGTCCCCTAGAGCCTGGATACCTTTATTACCAGTATTATTATGGTGATTAGCAGGGCTATTATGGCCAAGATAAAAACTAGGAGCACGGCGCCACCCATTGGCATTAGCCAGTCTAACCAGTCGGGGGTGGTGGACTGGGGTGGTGGGGATGGCCCTGGTGCAAGGGTTGACGGCGGTGGCTCGGTGGTGAAGGCACTAACCGCGCTCCAGGCACTGCAAGTATCGGAGCTGATAGCCCTTACCTTCCAGTAGTAGGTGGTATTGTAGTTGAGAACTATGTTACATTGCCAGGCGGTGGTGGGCAAGGCGTAGGTACCGGTCTTCAGGATGGTGGGATTCCCCAGAGCAGCCTCGGTGGACACCACCAGCTCATAGCTATCTGCCCCGGCTATGGCGCTCCACTGGAATATCGGGTTTAGCGGCACCCCACTGGCACCAGCTTGGGGACTTTCCAGGGTGGGGGCGAGAGCCTCGGTGCCCAGGCTGGTGGTGAATGACCACTTTTCCGACCACGGGCTTAATACCGGCTTAGTGGCTCTCACCCGCCAGTAGTAGGTGGTAGCCGGCTCAAGGTCTGGTAGTTGGGCTGAGCTGGCTTTGGTAATGCCCTCAAAGTCACTAGGGACGCTTGAGAAGTCAGTGGCGTAGTTAAGTTGCCATTTATACTCGGTGGCACCGCTTAGTGTCTCCCACTCGAGGCTTATATTTCTAGCCGTGTCATCGATGAGCATGCCCACTCCCGGCGCCTCGTT
Organism: Dehalococcoidales bacterium; assembly: GCA_023129255.1. Classification (GTDB taxonomy): domain Bacteria; phylum Chloroflexota; class Dehalococcoidia; order Dehalococcoidales; family BS750m-G39; genus JAGMCH01. Next base: position 6,693 of record JAGMCH010000045.1, on the reverse strand, counting down.
GTGGGGTGAGATGAGGACGACAGGCTGGGTCAGGCTATCGGTATAGGTCATCAGCTTGGTATGAGCGGTATCAATTGACCACAGCCTGTGGTCATGCCGCCATAGTCCAATTAGTTCAGCTCCGTCATCCAGTCCCCTGGTTACGGTTTCAAATGTCGGTCCCAGTGGAAATGTCGGGTTGAGGCAGCGCTCCATGCCACCGTCAGCCTTGAAGTTGGCGGCATATAACGTTCCCTCCGTTGACACTATTATTTGACCCATCATGCCATCGGCGGGGCTGTCTATGTTTTCCCAGGCATTGCTGCTGCCAATGATAAAGCGGTAAATGCCCTCACCGGCGGTGTCGCTGGCAGCATAGACGGTGTTATTGGCGCTGTATTTTGGGTCAAAGGCGACGGTTATGGTGCCGCTTAAGGGGCTTGAGCTGGCATCCGGCGGCAGCGGCTCAAACGATGCGCCATTATCTTCAGACCAGTAGACCCAGCCATCCTTGTTACCTACCAGAATGGTCTCATCCTCATCATAGTCGGGCGACAGGGCTATGGAGTTTAGCGACTGGCTGCCGGCTATTGCTCCCTCAGAGTAGGTTAAACCGCTGTTGGTGGTGAGGTAGACCAGCCCATTACTGCCATCATGGCTGCCGATAAACAAGGTGGTATCATCAACCACCGCCCAGGCGTCTATGGGGAAAGGCACACATCGGCAGGTGAAGCTTTGACCGTTATCGGTTGACTTCCATATTGTCGGAGTGCCGCTACTCGTGCCAGCGATGAACACTACCTGATTATCATCATATTGTGGAGGAAGCTCAACTCGGTCAATCTGGTCTACATAAGCCAGGGCGCTGGTATAGACCCTTTCCCAGCTTGTTCCACCATTGAGGCTACGCCACAGGCTATCCTCACCGCCGGTATGATGGCTGAGCATAAACAGGGTGTTATCCTGGCTATAGGTGGGGGACGGAGCCAGGTCAACAATATCGCTTATTTTGGTATCAATCAGGCTGGTCTGGTTCCAGGTAACGCCGCCGTCCCTGCTTATTGAGAAGGCACTCTCAGTGCCGCTGGTGGCGGCATAGGCTATGCTGCTAGCGGCAAAATCGGGAGCCACGACCACATAGGTCAGACCATCGCCAGACGGGGCTTTTTGGCTTGAATCCCAACTCCCCCCATAGTCGGTGCTATACCATATCTTGCCCGCCGTTCCGCCAGCCAGAAACCGGGTATCGCCAGCCTCACCAACCAGCTCAAGGCTGATTATATCTGCATCCACACCAAGGTCACGAGCAGCCTCTTCAGTCACCTGGTAGACGTCACCATTGCCGGCAGCGGCAACGCCAACAAAAAGCTCATAGATTTCATCAAAATCGGGCAGGAAGTTAATCCTGGAGGCAGCAGTAACCACAAAGCTGCTGGTGTTATTCTCAAGTAGCTCAATGCGGTAAGACCAGTCGCCAACGGCGCCATAATTGTTGATAATGTAGGTGTGAGTTTCGTCAGTAGCTAAAGCTATGGTCAGGTAACCCTGGGCAAAGTTAGGTGAGCAGGCTATAGAGCGGATATCATAGTCGCCTGCCTCCAGGTCAGTCCACTTAGCCCCAATATCTGTCTCCGCTATGTAGTAGACACTGCCAAAATCACCGCCATCTATGTCAGCAGTGCCTATGAATATAATGGGGTTATCATTGCCATCATAGCCGACGTCAAGGCAGGCAATCGATTCATTGGCATCAAGAACGGGCAAAGTGCCATCGCTTACTTTATCAAAGTCTTCGCCGGCATCATCAGATTTATAAACATGGCTGCCATCGGTCAGGTATATGGTGGCGGCGTCAACGCAAGAGCAGGCAATATCAGTTATGGCATCCCCGTCATACTCGGTCTCAGACCAGGTGAGTCCCTCATCTGTGGACTTCATCAGGTGGTGTGTTGTGCCCTCAAGCCTATAGGCATACAGAGTGCCATCGGTAGCCAGGCTCAGGTGCTGGATGTCTGAGTCCAGAGCCAGCACCCAGTCCCCCAGTTTGCCATCGGTGGGGATATTGACCTCAGACCATTTCGCTATATCTGGCTCGGCGGAGGCGGGGAGAGTTAAGCCGAGCAGTGCCAGCAGCAAAATCAGTACCAGAGCAAACTTTACCTTTGCCATATGGCGAAGTGGGGACTTATATTTTAGTCTTACCCAAAGTGGAAGTCAATAAGTGGTGGGAAGGGAGGGTAAACAATTTCTAAAAAAAGGGGAACCCCCCTTCAACTGAAGGGGGGTTCCGAGGTATCTGGTCGAGGTGTTATCCCTCTAGTTTAATCAGGCCGCTCGCCTGGTCGTAACTATCAGGATTAACACAGCAAGCACCAGAGCAGCACCAATGCCGATTATTATCCAGATGTAGGCTGGAGTCGACGGTGGTGCATGTGCCTCATCAATGTGTGACAGCAGCGCTGCTTCACTGGTGAAGGTCAAGCCACACTGCGGGCAAACCCACACTGCTGCTGGTGCTTCAGGTGGTACTTCCTCAGTGCTGAAGAGACAGTATGTCCACGCACCAACAACACCATCCCTGACTGCTCTTACTCTCCAGTAGTAGGTAGTGTCGTAGTCAAGCTGAGGAATACCGTCCCAGGCATTGATTGATGCCGTCCCTGAAGCGAGAATAGGATCGAAGTCCTCATTGGTGGCCACATCAATCTCATAGCCAGTGGCACCGGAAACCACGCTCCAGGAGAAGTTCGGAGTCAGGGTAATGTCCTCAGCACCGCATATTGGAGAGCAGCGGACAGGTACTAGCATTGCGGTAGTGAATGATCTGGTCTCTGACCATTTGCTCAGCATGGGGCAGGCCAGCAGACATGGGGCCACTCCGGGCATTCCGCCAACCCTTACTCTCCAGTAGTAGGTTGTGCCTGGAAATGGCAATGCAACGACCTGGCAACAGGTCTCACCACTGCAACCGACGCAAGGAACCAGAGTAGGACAGGTATCGCACATCGGATAACCTGCTACAAAGCTTTTGTCATCGCAGCCGGGGCAGAAGTACCAGATCTCTTTCTCATAACAAGAAGCCCCGCAAAGTGCTTCCCACTCAATGACAGCGCCGTACGGACCTAACACCTTGGCATCATTAGCTGGTGATTCAAGGCCTACCGGTCTTGCCAGCGTATCCTCGAAGAACCATACCCGATTGCCTGGTGTTGGTGTGTGCCAGCATAAATCAATAGCCCAGAGGACATTGCTGTTCGGGCAGCCATTGACACCGGAGGTGAGCGCCAAACCGGTCAGTGTCTCACTGGCGGCAAGCCCGAAGTTTACTCGCTCAAACTCGACGAATGGCGCAGGTGCTGTTGGATTGAGCGAGCGCACCATACCACCATCGTCAACAGTCGTGGGCCAATCACTGGCGGCTCTATCACCGATGTAGAGGGCGGTATCGCCCACCGTCACCATGCCCCAGAAATTGGCGTCTGGACCCGGGTCAGAGTAAATGGGGACCCACGCCTGCAGGGACATCGGGAAAATTGGGTCAATAACGCAGCGGTATATAGCATTTCCGGCAGAAGCGTAGATGGTGTTTTCTCCCGGGTCACCGGTAACGGCATAACCGGGGTCAAAGGCAACCGAGGTGTCGAATCCGGTAACGTCCAGAGCCGGGGGCCCTACCTGAGCCCAGGTCAAAGCGCCGTCGGCGGAGATGAACACCTGAGAAGCGCTATCACCCATCAGGAAGTTAGCACCGTCAAAGTCAAAGGATAATGGCAAGGTGTTCGCGGTTACTGCAGTTATTGGAGCCGCAGTAAAGGGTCTGGTGCCGTGCCTTGTTGTCTTCCAGACTGTGGTGGCGCCGAGAGCGTTGAGGCCGCCAACAACCACGGTCTCCTTGTCCACTACTGTGGCGATGGAGGCTGCTGGTCTGGGGGCGCAGGGGAAGGCAAACTTGAACCAGCTGCAACCAGCATCCAGCGACCTCCAGGTTTCAAAACCTCTGTTGCCTATAAATACGGCCTCGGTGGTAAGGAAGTCAGGAGATACCCCCAGTATATGTATGGCGTCACCCGCCTCGTCTATCTCAGCCTCGTAGAGACGGCTGGAGAAGACCCTATCCCACGGGTGCGCCGGGGTGCTGGTCCCTGCCAGAGTCGGGTCGCCAACATAGCGAAAGACACTGTAACAGGGCTGGTCGCCGCCCCTAACACAGGCGTCTTCGCAGCCAGTCAGCATGAACAGGGTATCGCTGACACCAGCATCATAGTATCCCGGTGAGTGGTCGACCCAAAGCACGCAGTCAAAACAGGTATTAATCAGTGAAGCCTGGTTCCAGTATAAGCCAACGTCTGGACCACAGGTAATCGATATGGCGCAATCACACCACTTGGTTGATGCCAGGGCACTCGCCCCACAGTCATCACCAACCCACTGTACCCAGGTCTCGTCGACACCGGTTGGGTCTTTCAGGCTTGTCACCCACGTCCAGCCACCATCAAGGCTGGTATAGACGTTAGTGGGCTGTTGAGTAATATTGACATCCATAGCACCGGCCATCACGGCGGCATCGGCGGTGTCACCGCACACATCCAGACCGCAGATGTTGGTGCCAGCGAACAGACCTATACAGCCGCCGACAGAGCCGGCAACATTGAGGTCAGTAGCCACCCCAACGGGGAAGGTGATTACCGAGTAGACATCTCCGCCAGGGGTGTTAGTGGAGGCACCATCCCAAGCAGTGACGCCGACAAACAGCGTCCTGCCATCCACATAGTCATCAGGGTAGCCAATCCGGGAAGCATGGTTTATTTCAAAGAGATTGGTGGCTACGGATGGGTCACAGTCCTTGACCAGCAAGGCAACCTCGCCCCAGCCGCATACTCCCAGATTGCTGTTGATGACATGGGTCTCCGGGCCATCAGCGAAGTAAGGAGTGTCGTTATCGTCGTCGGTGGTAACTACCGCCATCAGCTTGACAGGGGCGGTGGCAAAGTCAGGAGTGACGCCCACAGCGTAGGGAGTGTATACGGAAGCCGGGTCATAGCAACTGAGGTCCAGGCTAATCCAGGTAGCCCCTATTGCCAGTTCATCTATGTAGAGAACGTCAGGCGGACCAGTGGGAGTGCCAACAACGTCGCCGGTCAGGTAAGTGACGTCTACACCGATGAAGACGTAGGGGTTGTTAGCGGCGTCATAGCCGACGTCAAGGCAGGTGATAGCAAGCTCATTACAAGCCGTGCCACAGAGTCCCTCAATTATATTCTCAAGGTCTGGCTGGGCTACTGCAGCCCAGGTACCGGCGTTATCAGAGGACTTATAGACATAATCGCCGTCGGTTACATAGATAACGTCCTCAAGCAGGCTGGAGCAGACCATGTCAACTACCTCTTGGTTGCCAATACCGCTAACCACGTCATACCTTATGGGCGATATTGAGTCTGCCCAACTGCGACCGCCGTCGGTAGACCTGAGTATCTTGTGCTCACCGTTGGCGTCGCCGGGGACCCGGGCGTAGACATAGATGTCACCATTGAGAGCCTTGTCCATCGGGCCCAGCTCCGTTATGGCGGGGTCCCAGAACCATCCGCCAAGAGAGCCCACAAGCGGGTAGTCAAACGTGTCCCAGGCGTTGATGACGGGTAAGGGAGCCGCCGCTGATACCGGAAGAGCAAACCCGAACAGACTGCTTATCAAGATAACGGCTATGCCTACTCCAAATAATTTAGAAATTTTCTTTTTCATCGACCTTTAATTTATCCTCCTTGGTCTTTTATTATGTCTCCTAAAACAAAGACACAAAACCTGTGCCCTCCTTTTTATGGAGACAAGGTTATTTTTGGGTTCTTGTGGTTTCTATTGTCTTTTCCCTCTCGGGTGCTGCCATAGAATCACCTCCTTTACCTAATAATATTCACAAAAACATGACTTGTCAATACAATCTTTACTACTATAACACAAGATTTTTATTTGTCAAGCCCCTATCCACTCTTGGGGGTAGGCAGAAAGAAGTTACCAGACAATCCCTACGTCTCCTTGGTCAGGGTATCCAGGAACTCGGCGTTGGACTTTGTCTTGCGCATGCGGTCAAGGACTCGCTCCGTGGTCTCGGCGAAGTTGACAGCGTCAGAGGCAATCATAGACACCATGCGCCGCAGCAGCCACACCTGCTTTATTGTCTCCTCGCCCAGCAAAAGCTCCTCCCGCCTGGTGCCGCTGCGCTGAATATCCATTGCCGGGAAGATTCGGCGCTCGGCTAATCGGCGGTCAAGGTGAAGCTCCATATTCCCCGTTCCCTTAAACTCCTCATAGATGACCTCATCCATACGGCTGCCGGTATCAATAAGACAGGTGGCGATAATGGTCAGGCTGCCTCCCTCATCCATGTTGCGGGCAGCGCCAAAGAAGCGCTTGGATGGATGAAGGGCAGCCGGGTCAATGCCGCCGGATAGGGTGCGACCGCTGGGGGGCATCGCTAGGTTATAGGAGCGGGTGAGGCGGGTAATGCCGTCAAGGAGGATGACCACATCCTTGCCGCTTTCCACCATTCGCTTGGCTCTCTCCAGCGCCAGCTCGGCGACACGGATATGATTCTCCACCGGCTCATCAAAGGTAGCCGCTATCACCTCCCCCTTGACTGAGCGCCTCATATCGGTAACCTCCTCCGGTCGCTCGCCAATGAGGCACACCATCAGGTGAATATCATTATAGTTAACAGTG
>JAGMCH010000044.1 GCA_023129255.1 Dehalococcoidales bacterium | reverse complement strand
AAGTCGGGTGGACAGGTCATCGGGTCTGGTCTCCAGGTCGATTAATTTATCGGGGAAGGTGGGGGTGAGTGAGCCGAAGGGGACGCGCTTCTTGACTAGCTCGGGGTTCATGTCGTTAATTGTCTCAACCCTGACCAGGCCGTAGTATTTCTCGCTATTTTTGGGTGGTCTGACCTGACCGGCAACCACATCACCAGTGCGCAGACCAAAGCGGCGGATTTGAGACTGGGAGACATAGACATCAGCCGAGCTGGGCAGCAGGCTGTTTTGCCTTAGGAATCCATAGCCCTCTCCGATAACCTCAAGGATGCCGCCGGCGAAGCTGTAGCCCTGTTGCTCAGCATTTGCCTGGAGCAGGCGCATGACCAGGTCTTGCTTCTTGAGGTTAGTATAGCTGGAGATGCCCATCTCCTTGGCTAGCTCAATTAGCTCCTCTCTGCTTTTGTTTTCTAAGTCGCTGATATTCATAGTATAGCCTCACCTTCTATGGTTATTTGTCTTATTGCTTTGAGATGCGTTGCCAGTCGCCGAGGAAGCGGGTGACACCGACATCAGTAAGCGGGTGTTGAATCATCTGCATCAGAACCTTATAGGGAACGGTGGCAATGTGAGCCCCTGCCTTAGCCGCAGCCACACAGTGCTGGGGATGACGAATGCTGGCGGCAATCACCTGGGTGGCTAGCTGGTAATGAGCAAAGACATCAACAATATCCTTGACCACCTCCATACCGTTGTGGCCGGCATCATCCAGTCTGCCGACAAAGAGGCTGACATAGGTGGCGCCAGCCAGGGCGCCGAGGAGGGCTTGATTTAGCGAGAAGCACAGGGTAAAGTTCACCTTTATCTTCTCCCTGGCCAGGGCTGATGTCGCCTCCAGACCGTCGCTGGTGGCTGGGATTTTAACCACGATATTGGGTGCCCAGGAAGAGATGAGCTTTGCCTGCTGGGTCATGGCTTGAGTCCCTTCAACCAGCACCTCAACTGAGATAGGTCCGGGGATAATAGAGCAGATTTCCTTGACCACCGCCTCATAGTCAGCCGTGCCCTCTTTGGACACCAGGCTGGGGTTGGTGGTAACGCCGCTGATGATGCCCAGCTTGGCGGCTTGCCTGATTTGGTCAATATTGGCTGTATCCAGAAAGATTTGCATTTCTAACCTCTAAGATTGAGATGATAAGGGGAGGGGCGGTTGTGCCCCCTCCCGTAATACGTCCTTGGCGGCGCCGATAAAATCGCGGAACAGGGGATGGGGGCGGCCGGGGCGGGAGCCAAATTCAGGGTGGAACTGGCAGCTCACCATCCACGGGTGGTCGGCTAGCTCGCAGACTTCAACCAGCCGCTCGTCGGGGGATAGCCCGCTATAAACCATTCCTGCCTTCTCTAGCTGCTCGCGGTATTGATTATTAAATTCGTAGCGATGTCTATGGCGCTCATAGACCAGATTCTGCCCATAGGCACTGGCAGCATGGCTGCCATCAACCAATTGACAGGGGTAGTTACCCAGGCGCATAGTGCCTCCTTTGTTCTTCTTGTCCTTCTGTTCGGGGAGGAGGTCGATGACCGGATAGCGAGTAGAGGCATCAAACTCGGTGGAGTTGGGCTCGGCTGAGCCCAGGACATGGCGGGCAAACTCAATTGCCATGGCATGCATTCCCAGGCACAGCCCCAGGTAGGGGACCTCGTTCTCCCGGGCATAAGTTGCTGCCTTTATCATGCCCTCTATCCTTTTAACGCCTAAGCCGCCAGTGACTATGATGCCCTGGGCTGAGCGCAACACAGAATCGCCCCCATCAGCCTCCAGAGCCTCCTCTGGAACCCAGGTAAGCTCAATATCTCTTCCATGATATAGGGCGGCGTGTTGTAGTGCCTCCCGAACTGAGAAGTAAGCATCCTTCAATTCTACGTATTCCCCCACCAGAGCGATATTAACCAGCTCACGGGGTGTTTTGATAAGGTTGACCAGTTCCTGCCACTGGCTCAGGTCCGTTTGGCGAGGGTTAAGTCCCAGCTTGCCCACAATTAGTTGCCCCAATCCTTCCTCCTCCAGGACGAGCGGCACCTCATAGATAGTAGACACCGTGGGCAGGGGGATGACCGCCTGTCGTTCCACATCGCAGAACAGGGATATTTTATCCCTTATCTCTTCCGAGATGGGGTAATCACTGCGGCAGACGATAATATCAGGCTGGATACCTATACGGCGTAGCTCATTAACGCTGTGCTGAGTGGGCTTGGTCTTTACCTCCTGGGTAGAATTGAGATAGGGGAGAAGGGTAACATGGACATAGAGCACATTATCCCGTCCCACATCGTTTCGCATCTGTCTGATGGCTTCCAGGAAGGGCTGTCCTTCAATATCACCCACTGTGCCGCCTACTTCTATAATAACCACCTCAGCCTTTGATTTCTGGGCTAATTGCCTGAAGCGCTCCTTTATCTCGGTGGTAACATGGGGCACCACCTGGATGGTTCCTCCCAGGAAATCGCCCCGTCTCTCCTTGGTGATAACTGCGCTATAGATTTGACCTGAGGTAACGCTGGACTCAGCGGTAAGCTCGACATCAATGAAGCGCTCGTAATTGCCCAAATCAAGGTCAGTCTCAGCTCCATCCTGAGTGACAAATACCTCGCCATGCTGGTAGGGAGACATCGTCCCTGGGTCAACATTGAGATAAGGGTCCAGCTTTTGCACCGACACAGCGATTTGGCGACTCTTCAGAATGGTGCCGATAGAAGCGACGGTGATGCCTTTGCCAACTGAACTAACTACACCACCAGTAACAAAGATATACTTTGACATCTGGGAAAACCAAACTCTAAGGATTCAATCCAGAAGCAAACTTGCATTAGGTTTATTGAGGGTGGGGAGTAGGTTTTAAAGTATTATTAAGTATTATAATGAAGCAGATATTAATTGTCAAGTCTGTGTTGGCACGAATTGTTTATTAACCCCTTCCCACCCTCCCGCCCTATAGGGGCTGGTGCCCCTCTTCACCCAATAAAGATAGGAATTTAGGGGCAAAGCCTTTGAGGGTGGGTGGGTAGGGGAAAAAGACGACTAAAAACAGGGAGGGTGTGGGGTCAATTTGTCTTGGCTACGGGGCGGTGTTATTATGAGGGCTATGGAGCCAAGGCTTAAGCAAGCCCTTTCCCGTAGACAGAAACAGCGTATCACTGACGCCGGGCTGGTGCCGTCGGCGGTGCTGGTGCCTATCTACCGCCGGGATGGGCAGTATTGCGTCCTGTTTACTCAGCGGACAGAGCGGGTGAAGGAGCATAAGGGGCAGATATCCTTTCCCGGTGGAGCCCGCCAGGAGGGGGATAAGACGCTGCTGGATACCGCCCTGCGTGAGTCTGCTGAAGAAATAGGCTTAGCCCCTAGTGAGGTTGAGGTATTGGGGGAGTTGGACGATACCCTCACCGCCACTTCCAATTATGTTATCTCTCCCTTTGTCGGTCTTATCCCCTGGCCCTATCAGTTCAAGGTGGATGGGTGGGAGACTGAGGAGATTATTGAAGTCCCGATTTCGGCGCTGATGGATAAGGACTCTCGGCGTCAGGAGACTGAGATTATCGGCGGTCGGGCAGTTACCTCATACTTTTATCACTATCAGGGGAAGATAATCTGGGGGGCAACCGCCAGGATACTACACCAGTTCCTGGGAATCTTTACCCGAGCCATGGAAGGCTAAGAAGTTACTCCGCTCCACCCCCTGGCAGTTTAGAAAATTTTATTAACTTTCCTCGCAAACTATTGACATATTTTATAAAATGGTTTACAATGGTCTGTGTGTATAGGTAAGGAAGATGGCAGGCAAGGATTACTACAAGATATTAGGGGTCAGTCGGGGTGCCAGTGAGCGTGAGATAAAGCAGGCTTACCGGCGGCTGGCGCGCCAGTATCACCCTGACGTTAATCCCGGCGACAAGTCGGCAGAGGCAAGGTTTAAGCAGATAAACGAGGCATTCGAAGTTCTGTCCGACAAGGAGAAACGGCAGAAGTATGACCAGTTTGGCGACCAGTGGCAGTATGCTGACCAGTTTGCCCAGGCGGGGGGGCAGCAGGCGCCAGGCTGGGATTTCAGCCGGGGCGGCACCAGGATTCACTTTAGCCAGGGTGGTTTTGACAGCCTGTTTGATGATTTGCTCCGTGGTTTTACCACCGGAGCTTCCGGCCGTCGGGTTCAGCCAAGGCGGGGTCGAGATATGGAATTTCCGGTGGAAGTAACTCTGGAAGAAGCCTATCACGGGGCAACCCGCACTATTGGACTGGCCGATGGCAAACGTCTTGAGGTCAAGATTCCGCCCGGAGTTAAGGATGGCTCTCGGGTTCGCCTTGTCGGTAAAGGGGATGAGGGTTATGGTGGGGTGAAAGGAGACCTTTACCTGGTGACTTCGGTTAAGCCACACCGCTTGTTTGAGCGGCGGGGCGATGACCTGTATGTTGGGGTGGCGGTGCCACTGGTGGTAGCCATGCTCGGTGGCGAGGTTCAGGTGCCCACGCTTAAGGGCAAGCTGGCGTTGAAGATTCCGCCAGAGACTCAGAATGGGCGTTCTTTTCGCCTTAAAGGGCAGGGTATGCCCCATCTGGGTAATTCTACCCGCGGTGACCTGTTGGCTAAGGTCAAGGTGGTATTACCTACCAAGCTGACTCCGCAGGAGAAGGAGCTTTTTAGGCAGCTTGGTGAGCTTCGGCTAAGTTGAAAGGAAGGGTTATTATGAATGTTGGTGATACTGAACCGCGTTATGTGATAAGTATAGCCGCCAGAATGGTGGGCGTGCAGACTTACACCTTGCGCTACTATGAGCGGGTTGGCATAATAGAGCCGTCCCGGTCTCGGGGCAATATCCGGCTATATTCGGAGGGGGATATAGCCCGCCTGAGACGGGTGAAGACCCTGGTGGATGACATGGGGGTTAACCTGGCTGGGGTGGAGGTTATTATCAAGATAATGCAGCAAATGCTGGAACTTCAAAACCAGGTGCAGGAGCTGGAATCGGAGATAGACGATTTAAAGCAGGCAGAGCGTTAGGCTGGTCTAGCCGTTGATAATATATTAAGATGTAAGGGTATATAAGCTATGAAGCAAGAAAGATTTACCGAACAGGCGCAGGAGGCATTAGCTGCCTCCCAGCAGATAGCTACGCAGTTCAAACATAGCCAATGGGATGTGGAGCATATTCTGCTAGCCCTCCTGGTGCAGGAGGAAGGGCTGGTGGGGGAAATCTTAACCGAACTTGGCGCCAGTGTGGACGCAGTGCGAGGTGAGGTAGAAGCTGCTCTGCAGAAAACGCCCAAGGTTACCTATGAGACGACGCAGATTTATGCTACACCGCGTGTTGCTCAACTGGTAAAGAGGGCTGATGATAAGGCAAACGACTTCAAGGACGAGTTCATCAGCACCGAACACCTGTTGCTGGCTATAGTTGAAGAAGAAAAGGGTGAAGCCGCCAGAATTCTCAAGGGCTTTGGCATTGACCGGGAGAAGGCACTTCAGGCTCTGCAGAAGCTCCGTGGCGGGCACCGCGTTACCGATGCCAGGGCGGAGAGCAAATACCGTTCTCTGGCAAAGTACGGCCGTGACCTGACCGAGATGGCTGGCCAGGGCAAGCTTGACCCGGTTATTGGCCGGGATGAGGAGATTAAGCGGGTGATGCAGATACTTACCCGGCGCACCAAGAATAATCCGGTGATTGTTGGCGATGCCGGGGTGGGCAAAACGGCTATTGCCGAGGGACTGGCACAAAAGATTGTGGCTGACGATGTCCCTGATTCTCTCAAAGGGCGCAAGGTAGTGGCTCTGGATATGGGGTCGCTGGTGGCGGGGAGCAAGTTCCGCGGCGAGTTTGAGGAGCGACTTAAAGCGGTAATGGATGAGGTACGGCAGGCACAGGGCGAAATCATTTTGTTCATTGATGAGTTTCATACTGTAGTCGGGGCTGGAGCGGCTGAGGGGGCAATTGATGCCAGCAACATGCTCAAACCTGCCCTAGCTCATGGCGAGTTGCAGTGTGTGGGAGCCACCACCCTGGACGAATACCGCAGGTTCATTGAGAAGGACAGGGCGCTGGAGCGGCGCCTTCAGCCGGTATTCATCAGTGAGCCTAGCATTGAGGCGACGATTGAGATGCTCAAGGGGCTCCGCCCCCGGTATGAGGCGCACCATAAGATTAAGATTGAGGATGAGGCTCTGGAGGCGGCGGCTAGGCTCAGTCAGCGCTATATTTCAGATAGGTACCTGCCGGATAAGGCGATTGACCTCATTGATGAGGCCGCCTCAAAGCTGCGCATTGATACTGAGAGCGCACCGCCCGAGGTTAAATCCTTGGAGCAGAAGCTTAAGCAGTTAGTCAATGAGGAGGAGGCAGCCTCACAAAGGCAGGAATATGAGCGTAGTGCCCAGCTTAAGAGTGAGCGGTTGCGACTGGAGGAGGAGTATAACCAGGCTAAAAGCAAGTGGCTTAAAGAAGAGAAGATTGATGGGGTGGTGGATGGTGAGGATATTGCCCAGCTAATCTCCAAGTGGACGGGTATCCCGATATCCCAGATGCTGGAAGGTGAAGCCGAGAAGCTACTTCATATGGAGGAGCGGATTCACGAACGGCTGGTAAATCAAGATGAAGCGGTTACTGTCATTTGTGAGGCGATCAGGCGGAGCCGAGCCGGGCTTAAGGACCCAGGGCGACCTATTGGTAGCTTTATCTTCCTCGGTCCCACCGGTGTCGGCAAGACCGAGCTGGCTCGAACTCTAGCCCGGTTTTTGTTCGATGATGAGAATGCTATGGTGCGCCTGGATATGTCGGAGTATCAGGAGAGGCACACCGTATCCCGCCTTATTGGCGCCCCACCGGGATATGTTGGCTATGAGGAGGGGGGACAGCTTACTGAGGCGGTGAGACGGCGCCCCTATCGGGTGATTCTGCTGGACGAGGTGGAAAAGGCGCACCCCGAGGTATTTAACAGCCTGCTCCAGATACTTGATGACGGGCGGCTTACCGATGGTCACGGGCGCACGGTGGATTTTAAGAATACGGTGGTCATTATGACCAGCAATGTCGGTGCTGAGCTTATCAGGCGCCAGATGAGCATCGGTTTCGCCACCAAGAAGGGGGAGGCTAAGGGTCAGAAACTGGACTACGACACCATGAAGGAGAGGATACTGGCCGAGATGAAGAAGACCTTCCGCCCTGAGTTCATCAATCGCATAGATGAGACAATAGTTTTCCATCAGCTAACCGTGGAGCAGCTGAGGCAAATTGTCGATTTGCTGGTGAAGGATTTGCAGGAACGTCTGGCTGACCGTAAGCTGAACATTGAGCTAAGTGATAAGGCGAAAGCATGGTTGGCCGAGGAAGGCTATGACCCGGTATATGGAGCTCGCCCCTTAAGACGAGCCATTGAGCGGTATGTTGAGAATCCCCTGTCAGCCAAGCTATTGAGCGGTGAATTCGGCGAGGGTGATACGGTTACGGTTGACCTTGGTGATAAGGGCTTAACCTTTACCGCTAAGGAGGCTGAGGCAGTCAAGCAGCGCTCAAGAGGCTAGTAATTCGGTGTTACCAGATTGAGGCAGGGAAAGCCCATTTTGTGGTAACGACTTTTGTTGTGGTAAAGTATAAAACGACTAAGGAGTAAGACCAGTGAAGCGGAGCTTAAAAGCATGAGCCAGGAAGTTAAGCCATCTCAGCCCGAAGAAGTTGAACGACACCGGCACACAAAGGCAATTCTTTTAGCTGTCCTCGCCATAGTAGTTACCATCGCTCTTTGTGTGGCTGTCATTTACTATAGAGATACCCTGATAGGCTGGGCATATATGGAGCAGTATGGCCTTCTCGGTGTCTTTATTTTTGCCTTTCTCGCCGGGAGCATTGTAAATTTTGTGGCGACACCAGTCCCCTATTGGCTTCTGGTTTTCACTTTGCCGTCAATATTAGCTCCTACGTGGGGAGTATTCGCGCCGCTATGGGTAGGGCTGGTCTCAGCCGTAGGTGCCAGTTCGGGCCAGTTGCTCACTTTCATGGTTGGCTATGGAGGCAGCGGTCTCTATCGCAAACTTAAAGTTAGTACTAGTAGCAACTTCTATAATAGAGCTATGGGCTGGGCCCAGCGACACGGTTCATGGGCTGTCTTTCTTATGTCGGCTCTATTCAATCCCCTGCATTTACCTATGACTATTGCTATAGCGGCACTCCGTTTTCCGCCCCTCAAATTCTTTGTTTTCTCCTTACTCGGCAATTTAATTAAGAGCTTATTCATAGCCTTTTGCGGCTATTTTGGACTGACTTCACTATTCCAGTTCTTTGGGGGATAAGGAGAGCGATATGGGGTACCTTGCCTTGTTCTTAGGCTTGGGAATATTCCTCGGGGTAGGAGGCTGGCAGCTGGCGGTTTGGGTGGTTGAAACTCGAGACAAAAACAGAAAATATAAAGCAGCCTGTACTTATGCTAAAGAGAGAGGCAAGCAACTCCTTGTCGCCGGCGGACCGTGGGGTGTTACCCAAACTCGCCGCCGGCTCAACAAACCAGCTCATGGTAGCGGTGATGTTTGTTTTGACATTAACCCGCGTGCCTTTTGGGACCACCCCAAGGGAGTAATTGCCAGTGTTACTCATATTCCGTTCTCGGATAAAAGCTTTGGGGCTGCTTTCGCCAGTCACCTGCTGGAACACCTGCCAACCGTTGATGATGCTAAGCAAGCCCTGGGCGAACTCAACAGGGTAGCTGAGGCTGTTTTTATTGTTTCTCCCTCGAGGCAATCTTTTGCCGGCTGGCTTACGCCAGGCCACCACCTCTGGGTCTGGCAGAAGGGTAATATAACCTACCTCAGGCAGAGGGGTAAGTCAGCTGGTAAGAAGGTGGAAGCCTGTCATGGTTAAATCAGCAGGGAAAGATTCGGGGAAGGAAGACAGCTTTGCCAAAGGTCAATTTTGGCGCCAAGTGTTAGCTGCCAGGTGTATTCACTTTAGACTTGCGCTCCCCGCCATTTTTTGCTAGATTAGATAGTGTCTTTATGGGGCTGTAGTTCAATTGGGAGAACGTTTGACTGGCAGTCAAAAGGTAGGGGGTTCGAATCCCCCCAGCTCCACCACCCCCATTAAGTTTTTTTCCCACCCAACCCGCCCTCAAAGGCTTTGTCCTTAACCCCCTGTTTTAAGGGAGTGTGTAAGAGGGTGCTAACCCCTTTAGGGTGGGAGGGTGGGAAGTAAGACCCAAAGATTGCGCCCCAGTGCCAATCTTGTTACAATTACCTTCAGTAGAATGACAGCTAGTTATAATCCCCAGGAAATAGAGAAGAAGTGGCAGCAGCGGTGGGCTGAAGATTGGCTGTATGGGGTCAGCGAGACTAGCGCCAAGCCCAAGTGGTATGCCCTGACCATGTTCCCCTATACCTCGGGCGACCTCCACATCGGGCACTGGTATGCTATGGCTCCCTCCGATGTTCACGCCCGATTTAAGCGGATGCAGGGCTATAATGTGCTCCACCCCATGGGCTTTGACGCCTTCGGGCTTCCCGCCGAGAATGCGGCTATCAGCCGTGGCATTCACCCCTTTGTCTGGACGATGCAGAACGTAGACAATATGCGCCGTCAGCTCAAGAGCATCGGCGCTATCTATGACTGGAGCCGTGAGGTCATTACCTGCCTGCCCGACTACTATAAGTGGACACAGTGGTTCTTCTTGAAACTATATGAGAAAGGTCTGGCTTATCGGGGGAAGGCTCAGGTCAACTGGTGTCCCCGCTGCCAGACAGTGCTGGCTAATGAACAGGTGGTGGATGGCTTTTGTGAGCGCTGTGGGGCGGCGGTCATCAGGCGAGATTTGGAGCAGTGGTTCTTCCGCATCACCAAATACGCCGATGAGCTTATGGAGCACAATGGTATTGACTGGCCGGAGCGCATCAAGATAATGCAGAGGAACTGGGTGGGTAAGAGCACCGGCACCGAGATTTCCTTCGCCCTTGACCACCCCGGCGTGGAGGAAAAGGAAATGAGGGTCTTTACCACCCGCCCCGATACCACCTTTGGCGTTACCTTTATGGTTTTAGCCCCGGAGCACCCGCTGGTAGATAAGCTCACCTCGCCGGAGAAGAAGGCTGAGGTTGAAGAATACGTGGCTCGCTCCCGCCGCCAGACTGAGATAGAGAGGCTATCAGCGGAGAGGGAGAAGGACGGGGTATTTATCGGGGCTTATGTGACTAACCGACTTAATGGTGAGAGGGTCCCTATCTGGATTGCTGACTATGTGCTTTTAAGCTATGGCACCGGGGCAGTAATGGGAGTGCCCGCCCATGACGAGCGTGATTTTGCCTTTGCCCAGAGGTATAACCTGCTGATTAGAGTGGTGGTAGCCCCACCGGGGTGGCAGAGAGGAGAGCTGGAGGAGGCGTATACTGAGCCGGGCATTATGGTCAATTCGGGAAATTTCAACGGGCTGCCCAGCCAGCAGGGCATTGAGGCGGTCTCTGATTTTCTGGAGGAGAAAGGTTGGGGCAAGCGAGCCGTAACCTACCGCCTCCGCGACTGGCTTATCTCCCGCCAGCGCTACTGGGGGGCGCCTATCCCTATGATTTACTGTCCAAACTGCGGCATTGTCCCCGTCCCTGAGGAGGACCTGCCGGTATTGCTACCCGAGGACGCTGAGTTTAAGCCCACCGGCGAGTCCCCGTTAAAGTATCACGAGCAGTTTGTCAATACCACCTGCCCGCGCTGCTCAGCCCCAGCCAAGCGGGAGACCGACACCATGGATACCTTTATGTGTTCCTCGTGGTATTTCCTGCGCTATGCCAGCCCCGATTGTGATAATGCTGCCTTTGATGCTGAACGGGTGAAGTATTGGTTGCCGGTAGACCTGTATACCGGCGGTGCTGAGCATGCCGTCATGCATCTTTTTTATGCCCGCTTCTTTATTAAGGCGCTGCGGGACATGGGGCTGGTTGACTTTGACGAGCCTTTTAGCCGCCTGTTTAACCAGGGGGTTATTATTGTTGAGCGGCAGAAGATGAGTAAATCGCGGGGCAACGTGATTACCCCCGATGAGTATGTTTCTGAGCTGGGTGCCGATGCTGTGCGCGCCTATCTCATGTTTGTTGCCCCCTGGGAGCAGGGTGGCGAGTGGGATGATAGTGGCATCAGCGGCATAAGCCGCTGGCTCAATCGGGTGTGGAGACTGGTGCTGGAGGGATATGACCAAGGTGTGGAAGTTAGCTCTGAAGAGAAGCAGAAAGCGCAGCGGGCATTATCCCGCATCGCTCACCAGACTATCAGGAAGGTTACCCAAGACCTGGAGAAACTCCGCCTCAATACCATGATAGCCGCCCTTATGGAGTTTACCAACTACCTGGCTAAAGTCAAGAAGGAGGAAGGGGCGGTCAGTGTTTCCGCCTGGAAGGAGGCTTCAGATACCCTGCTCCTGCTTTTAGCCCCCACCGCCCCCCATCTGGCTGAGGAGCTGTGGCAGCAGACGGGTCACGGCTATAGCATCCATAATCAGAGCTGGCCCAAGTGGGATGAGGAACTGGCTAAAGATGAAGAGCTCACCCTGGTGGTCCAGGTCAATGGCAAGCTGCGCGACCGAATGGTGGTGCCGGCGTCCATCACTGAAGATGAAGCCAAGAATACGGCATTGAATAGACAAAGGGTTAAGTCTTATATCGGGGGCAAGAAGGTCTTAAAGACAATATATGTCCCCGGCAGGCTGGTAAACCTGGTGGTCAGGTAATAAGGTATGCTTAAAGGAGAGTACCATGTTGACGGGGCTACATTTTCTAATAACTTACACGTGTAATTTGGAATGTGACCATTGTTTCCTATACAGCGGTCCAAAAGCTCAGGGCACTTTCACTTTAAACCAGATACAGCAGCTTCTTGATGAAGCAATTAAAATTGGCACGGTAGAGCGGATATACTTTGAAGGAGGCGAGCCATTTCTATACTATCCCATAATGCTTGAGGGAATTAAGATGGCTCGTGGTATGGGGTTCCAGGTAGGTGTGGTAACTAATGCCTATTTTGCCACCGCTGAGGAGGATATCGAGATCTGGCTGAAACCTCTCTATAAGCTGGGAATCGCCGACCTCAGCATAAGCAATGACTCGTATCATTATGAGGATGAAAGGGAAAATCCAGCCATACGCGCCCGAAACGTGGCCAGGAAGTTAAACATGCCGGTTGCCGAAATTCACATTGAAAAGCCTTTGGTTACAAAAGGTGCAGGTGAAAAGCAGGCTAAAGGAGAGCCAGTCATTGGTGGCAGCACTATGCTTAGAGGGAGAGCCGTGGAGAAATTAATAGCCGGTCTTCCACTAAGATATTGGCAAGAATTTACCGAATGCCCTTATGAAGACCTTGAATCTCCAAAGAGAGTACATCTTGACCCTTACGGTAATGTTCATCTCTGTCAGGGGCTAAGCATGGGTAATGCATGGGGAAAACCTCTATCGAAGATGGTTAAGGACTATGATGCTGGTTCGCACCCAATATGTAGTCCCTTGGTCAGAGGTGGTCCCGCTCTCTTGGCTAAAGAATACCAGGTTGAGCATGAGGATAAGTATGTTGATGCCTGTCATTTCTGCTATGTCGTTCGCTTGAAGTTATTGGACAGGTTTCCCCAGTACCTTACCCCGAAGCAGGTCTATGGGTTAGAATAATAAAGAAATAGTATATTATAGGGTGTTAAGTAAATACCTAAAGGGTGAGGTTCTATGAAAATAGCATTTATCGGCGGTGGGGTTATGGGGGAGGCGATGGTATCAGCTATTCTAGATAAAGGCTTAGCCAAGCCAGAGGCTGTCTGGGCTAGCGATGTTAGCCAGGCTCGGCTCAAGTATCTAAAGCAAAAATATGGGGTGGCGGTAACGGAGAGCAATTTAGAGGCTATTTCTGGAAAAGATGTCGTGGTTCTGGCGGTTAAACCGCTGAATCTGGCTGAGGTAATGACCGAGCTTGGCGGTCAGCTCAAATCCACGCAATTGGTGCTGTCCATTATCGCTGGGGCAAGAATCGGTACTTTGCGTCTTGGATTGAAGCACGGCTGTATCGCTCGGGTTATGCCCAATACCCCGGCCCAGATTGGGGAGGGGATGAGCGTGTGGACGGCTACCCCTGAGGTAACCGAGCAGCAAAGGGGATTGGTTGGTGCTATCCTCGGCGCTATGGGCAGGGAGCTCTATGTTGATGACGAGAAGTATATCGATATGGCGACGGCGGTGAGCGGCAGCGGTCCGGCTTATTTCTTCCTGGTCGTGGAGTCGCTGGTTGATGCCGCGGTAGAAATTGGTCTTCCCCGAGACATGGCTCGGGAGTTGGTGTTGCAGACCATGCTGGGCTCAGGTCGCCTCATTCAGAAGTCGGGCGAAGAGCCGGCTGAGCTGCGAAGAAAGGTTACCTCCCCCGGTGGCACCACTGCTGAGGCTCTGCTTCAGTTTGAAAAGGAGGGGTTCACCGACCTGGTTAAGCGGGCGGTCAAGGCTGCCTATGATAAAGCCAAGAGGTTAGGGGGTTAGGTAGTAGCGCCTAGTTGCCATCCTCGCACTATGGATGACGTAGATTTATGAACTGGCTTGATATCGTTATTCTGGTAGTAATAGCTGTTTCCACCTTCCTGGGACTAACGGTTGGGCTTATTGGAGCTGCCTTGTCCCTGGCGGGGATAATCGTTGGCGTAATCCTGGCCGGGCGCTACTATATCCCCTTTTCCCAGCTGCTGTCCTTCATTCCTGGGGAGGGTGTAGCTGAGGTTGTTGCCTTTGCCATCATCCTGGTTGGGGTGATGGCAATTGCTATTCTGCTGACGGTGTTGTTGAAGTGGGCTTTCTCGCTGGTGAAGCTGGGCTGGGTCAATCACATCGGTGGCGCTGTCTTTGGTCTGGTGCTGGGGGCTATATTCTGTGGCGCCCTTTTAGCCATGTGGGCCAAGTTTTTAGGTGCTGGCGGGGCTATTATTGGGTCAACCCTGGCCCCAATATTACTGGACCGCTTCCCTATGGTGCTGGCGCTACTTCCCGCTGAGTTTGACGCCGTGCGCTCTTTCTTCCAGTGAGGGTTAGGCTTGGCTCTGAAACTTCTTCTTTAAGGCTGAAGCCACCGGCTTGGGGACGAGGTCGTCAATATCGCCGCCCAGGCTAGCTGCCTCCTTGAGCAGGCTGGAGCTGAGAAACTGGTATTCCACCCTTGACATCAGGCAGACGAACTCCAGTTCAGGGTATAGCTTCTTGGTCATCATTGCCATATCAAATTCCCGCTCAAAGTCGGCACTCATTCTTAAGCCCCGCACCATAGCCTTTGCCTTTACCTTCTTGGCAAAATCAACGGTCAGCCTGCCGAAGGACTGCACTTCAACATTGGGCAGGTGGGCTACGGCTTGCCTGATTAGTTCCGCCCTCTCTTCGGTAGAGAATAGAATGGGCTTATTTGGGTTTTCATAGACACCGATGATTAGCTTGTCAAAGAGCTTGGCTGCCCTGGTGGCGATATCAAGATGCCCGTTGGTCATTGGGTCGAAGCTGCCCGGGTAGATAGCAATGCTCAAGACTTGTCCTCCTTTTGGTATATTGCGATGCAACTATCGCCATGGCGACGCTCCTTTAGCCTATGTAATGGGGCATAGGTTGGTTCTAGGGAGAGGTGGGGGGAGTGCGTCACCACTACGATTGACTCTTTCCCGACCAGTTTAGAGGTTGCCAGTTGCTGTACCAGGCTGCCTATAGACGCATCAGAATATGGCGGGTCTATCAGTATAATGCTATACTCCTCCTCAAGAAAGGAGAGCGCTTTAGCCACGCTACAGCAATAAACGTGAGCTTGGTCGGCAAGCTTTGTCTTTTCCAAATTTTGCCTGATTATACTACAACATCGCGGCTCCTGTTCAACAAAGTCAACCCAATCGGCACCACGAGACAAAGCCTCAATACCCAGGGCTCCGCTACCAGCGAACAGGTCGAGCACTCGTAACCAATCGCTGGTGGCAGTTTCCAGGATGGAGAAGATTGCCCCCCGGACTAAATCTGTCGCCGGGCGGGTGGGAGTCCCCTTGGGTACTTTAAGTCGGTGTCCTTTTGCCCTGCCAGCAATGACTCGTATCATCTATCTTGCTCCTGGATAATAGCCAGTTTTAGCCTATATTGTCAATTCATTATGATATTTGGTTATTGGGATAAGGTCAATATGGGCGGCATTGTCCCCACCCCCCACTTTTAAATTATCTCTTTTTTCCCACCCTCCCACCCATTAAGTTTTCCTCCCGCTCTATAAGGCTTTGCTTTTATCTCCACCTTAGGGGATGTTTAAGAGGGGTGCCAACCCCTATAGGGTGAAATTACTTAAGTCAAAACTTACTTTCCAATGTCCAAACCTCTTGCCCTGAAAAAGTCAACTGTGATATACTGATAGCCGTCATTGTGAGATAGGGAGGCAGATACTTGCTGGCAGACTATGGCTACATCGGCTTACTTCTGGTAGTTGCCATTTTTTTTGCCGTTACCACTCTTCTTCTCCCCTTTTTTCTCAGTTTCCCGAGCCGTCTGGTTATATATTTCCGCCGCTTTACCCAGTATCTTGAGACTCATTATCCCTTCCTGGTCAGATTCATCCCCCCCCTCCCCAAATTCCCCAGATTCATGCAGGTTGTTCCCTATAACCCCAATCCGGTGAAAAGCTCCACCTTTGAGTGTGGCATGGAGACCATAGGCACGGCGTGGGTTCGGTTTAATTTCCGCTATTATTTTTATGCTCTGGTCTTTATCGCCCTTGACGTGCTGGTTGTTTTCCTCTACCCGTGGGCGGTTGAACTGAGAGGGCTGGGTCTTTTCGGCCTTATAGCGGCGTTGGTTTTTATCTTCATTATTGTTATCGGCTATATCTATGCCTGGAGGAAGAAGGTCCTGGAATGGAAGTAGAAGAGGTTTATTCCAGTAGCGAGCTTGATAGGAAAGAGGGCAAAGCGATAAACGAGCTTATCGCCCGCTCTCAAGAGCCTATTCCCGACCCCGACCAGTGGCTGGATGAGGAACTCAAGCGCAATATTCTGCTGACCTCGGTGGATGCCATGCTTGACTGGGCACGGCGCTCTTCCCTCTGGCCGGTGGTTTGTTTTCCTGCCTGCTGCGCCTTTGAATTTATCACTACCGAGGCATCTCGGTTTGACCTCTCCCGCTTCGGTATGGAAATCGTCCGTGCCTCGCCGCGCCAGGCTGACCTGATGATTACCGCCGGCACCTTGACCTGGAAGATGGCGCCCCAGGTAAAACGAATCTACGACCAGATGGCGGAGCCGAAGTGGGTGATAGCCATGGGGGCGTGCGCTATCAGCGGCGGCATTTTCCGTTCGTCTTATAGTGTGGTTCCGGGATATAACCGCATAATCCCGGTTGATGTCTATATCCCTGGGTGTCCCCCCCGCCCCGAAGCCCTGGTTTACGGCATAAGGATGCTGCATCATAAGATATCCAAAATGAGTATCGCTGCGGAAGGTAAGTAGAGGATGACGGTAGCCCTTTCTGGTGAGGAAATAGCCGCCAGACTAGAGGAGAAATTCCCGGGGAGCGTTGTCGAATCGGGAGCAGATAGCCTGCTGGTCAAAAGTGGATCATGGCTGGAGATAGCCAGTTACTTAAAGACCACCGCCGGGCTTGATTTTGATTACCTCACCGCCATTACCGCTGTTGATTACTATGACTACTTTGAGGTGGTCTATCAGCTAACCTCAATTAAGCATAACCACAGTCTGGTGGTAAAGACCCGATGTTATGGTCGGGATAACCCCACCCTGCCCTCGGTGGTCAGCCTGTGGCGGGGAGCCGATTTTCAGGAGAGGGAGATTTACGACCTTATGGGGATTAGTTTTGACGGGCACCCCAATCTAAAGCGCATTGTCCTCTGGGAGGGGTTTGAGGGGCATCCACTACGCAAGGATTATCGGCGATGGTAATTAAAACTGAACCCTTTGTCGTTAATATCGGTCCGGCCCACCCCAGCACCCACGGGGTGTTCCGGATGAGGACCACCCTTGACGGGGAAGTCATTGTGGATATGGAGCCCGTCTTTGGTTATCTCCACCGCGGGATTGAGAAGCTGGCTGAGGAGCGGACCTATACCGGCTGCATTCCGCTTACCGACCGGCTGGACTATCTGGCTTCAATGAGCAACAACCTGGCTTATTGCTTAGCCGTGGAGAAGCTGGCCGGGATTCCGGTCCCGGAGCGGGCGGAATACATCCGGGTGATTATGGCCGAACTGCAGCGCATCGCCAGTCACCTGATAGCGGTGGGTTCTTTCTTAAATGATTGTGGTGCCTTTATGACTCCTATCCTGTATATGATTCGGGAAAGGGAGAAGATTTTAGACCTGTTTGAGATGGTCTGCGGTCAGCGCCTGACCTATAACTATATGCGGGTGGGTGGAGTTAGCCAGGATATTCCCGATGAATTCTTACCTGCTCTGGATAAATTCCTCAAGGAGATGCCGGGCTGGATTGACGAGTATGACCGTCTGCTCAAAGAAAACGAGATACTGCTGGCGCGGTCCAAGGGTGTTGGCATCCTGCCCAGAGAATTAGCCGTCAATACTTCCGCCAGCGGTCCGGTGTTTCGGGCCAGCGGGGTTAAGTGGGACATCCGCCGCGCCGACCCGTACTCCATTTATGACCGCTTTGAATTTGATATCCCCACCGGCAGCGTGGGCGATTGTTATGACCGCTACCGGGTTAGGATTGAAGAGATGCAGCAGAGCCTGCGCATCTTAAAGCAGGCAATGGAGCAGTTGCCTAAGGGCGAAGTAAGGAGCGATGTGCCTCATCTAATTCGCCCGCCAGTAGGGGAAGCCTACGGGCATATTGAAGCCCCCAAGGGAGAGCTGGGCTTCTATCTGGTTTCGGATAACTCCATTGCCCCCTACCGCTTCCATGTTCGGGCGCCGACCCTGATTAACCTGACGGCTCTCCGCGATATGATGGTGGGGTGGAAGGTAGCCGACCTTATAATCATCTTCGGCAGCATTGATATCTGTATGGGTGAGGTAGATAGATAATGACCATGGCAGCGTTACCTCCTGACTGGCCCGGTGGTTTCTGGCTCCACTGGGGGGTATTTGTCGTCGTCATCTTTGTTTTTGTTATGGCTACGATAATGGGGTTTATCTGGTTTGAGCGCCGGGCGATGGCGATTATGCAGGCGCGGCTCGGACCCAACCGCGCCGGTCCCTTCGGTGTTCTCCAGCCGGTAGCCGATGGCATTAAGGTAATGCTCAAGGAAGACATTGTTCCGGCGAAAGGTGATAAAGTGGTTCACTGGCTGGCACCGGTGGTTGCCTTTGTCCCGGCATTGATGATTTTTGCTGTAGTGCCCTTCCAGGGTGGGGCAATACTGGCTGACCTCAATATCGGCATCCTTTATATAGTGGCCATCAGCTCGGTGACGACGGTGGGGGTATTTATGGCGGGGTGGGCTTCCAATAACAAGTATTCCCTCCTTGGCGCCATGCGCCAGGTAGCCTCGGTGGTGAGCTACGAGATTCCAGTGGTATTATCAATTGTCGGTGTGGTTCTGCTGGCTGGCTCGTTATCCATGCAGCAGATAGTGATGGCTCAGGATATCCCCTTCATCCTGTTACAGCCGCTGGGCTTTTTACTCTTCTTCATCGGCGCCCTGGCTGAGATTAACCGCGCCCCCTTTGACCTCATGGAGGCTGACTCTGAGATTGTCGCCGGCTTTCACACTGAATACTCGGGAATGAAATTTGCCCTGTTCTATCTGGTAGAATACGGTGAAGCTCTGGCTATTTCGGCCATTGTCACCACCCTCTTTCTCGGCGGCTGGAGAGGTCCACTATTGCTTCCGTGGCTCTGGTTTTTGATTAAGGTCATCTTGGTATTCTTTGTCATAGTCTGGATAAGAACCACGGTACCCCGGATTAGGATTGACCAGTTAATGGCGCTGGCCTGGAAATTCCTCTTTCCCTTAGCCCTGATAAATCTGATTATCACCGCCGTGGAGATACTGGTCTGGCCGGCGGGTTCACTCTGGGTGCTGGTGCCGATTAACATCGCTGTCATGATAGTCCTGGTGCTTTTGTGGTCAAGATTCTTTAAGTTAGGCTGGGGTAAAGTTGAAGTTTGAGCGTTACGGAATAGGCATCGCCAAGGGCTTATCGGTGACGATAAGGCACCTGCTCAGGCGTCCGGTAACCACCCAATATCCCGAGCAGAGGCTTAATACTTCACGCCGGATTCGGGGTAATGAGCTTATCTGGGACAGGGAGAAGTGCACTGGTTGTGCTACCTGTGCCAAGACCTGCCCTCAGGGTGTTATTCACATTGTCACTTCGGTTAGTATCGAGGAGAATAAATACAAGGTAGAGAAATTTGAGGTGGATACCGGCTACTGCATCTTTTGTGGCTTGTGCGTTGAGGCTTGCCCTTACGAGGCTTTGTTTATGGGCTATGCCTACGAGCGAGCCAGGTATCGGCGAGGTGAACTGGTACTGGCTGAGGAGGGTTTGTTGGCATCGGATGAGAGGAAACCAAGCGGCTATGCCCATCCTGAAATTGCAGCCACCCTGCCTAAGCAGACCCTGCTTCTGGATAAGGATAGGGGGAAAAGGTGATAGGACTTGACATTGCCTTCTGGATACTGGCGGTAGTAGGTGTAATAGCTGCTTTAGCCGTGGTCTTGCTGGGTGATGTTTTCCGAGCCGCCCTGTCTCTGGTTCTTTGCTTCCTGACGGTGGCTGGAATCTATATCACCCTCAGTGCCGACTTTCTGGCGGCAGTGCAGATTCTGATTTATGTCGGCGCCATATCGGTGTTGATTATTCTGGCTATTATGCTGACCCGGGATGTCCAGCGGGGTAGCCCGTCTAACCGGCTCCGCCTCCCCGCTTTCTTGGTCGCCATATTATTCTTCGGCGGGGTGGCTTATGCCCTGCTTAATACCACCTGGCAGGTATCGTCAACCCCGCCCCTGGAGCCGACCACCCCGGCCATTGCTAGGCTGCTTTTCAGTGAGGGGGGTTTTATCCTGCCGGTGGAGATTGCCCCCATTCTTTTGCTGGCCGCTATTATAGGGGCTATTGTTCTGGTGAGGGAGAAGTAGATTTATGGTAGGTCTGGAGCACTATCTGATATTATCAGCCGTCCTGTTCTCCATCGGGCTGTATGGCGCCCTGGCTAAGCGCAACGCCATAGTTATCCTGATGTCTATCGAGCTGATGCTCAATGCGGTCAACATCGCCATGGTTGCCTTCTCCCGCTATATTGTGCCCTTGCTGCTGACGGGGCAGGTGTTTGTTATTTTCATTATGGTGGTGGCGGCAGCCGAGGTAGCCGTCGGCTTGGCCATAATAATTGCCATCTATCGCCACCGCGAGACTATAGACGCCACCAAAATCGACCTGATGAAATGGTAAAGGAGGCAAAACTATGAACAAGGGTACAGCGGGTGCAACGGGTGCAATGATCTGGTTCATGGGCTGGCTCTTCACCATCAGCTTTGCCGGTCTGGTCTGGTGGAAGATCATTCTGGGCATCGTGGTTTGGCCGCTATATTTAGGTTGGGCCTTGAGCTAAAATCGGGCATTTTAAATCTTTTCCCACCCGCCACCCTTAGAGGTGTATTAGGAGGGGTGAGAAGCCTATGAGGGTGGGCTGGAGTGGGAAGAAAGACAACTGAAAACGGGGGATACAGGGGGTGAGGTGGTAAAGAATATAGGAGACCCAAGATGTGGATAGAGGTTAAAAAAGCAAATAGCCTGATGATGGCTGAGATGTGGAAGGAAATGTTTGAGGGTGAGGGAATACCCGCCCGCATCCTGCCCGCCTCCGGTGAGCCCCGGGACAGGGAAATGGCTACCTATTCTATCCTGGTGCCCCAGGATAAGGAGCACGTGATACAGGAGGTATTGAGGAAGCTGTAATGCCGTATCAGTTGGTCTGGCTTATTTTTCTACTACCACTTTTCTCCTTTGCCATAATATCGCTATTCCTCAGACCTTTCCTCAATCATAAGCCCAAGCTGGGTGGCTATATCACCATCGCCTCGCTGCTCGGCTCCCTTGGTCTTTCGGTCTGGGCGCTATTGGAGGTGATGGCTGCCCCCGGCCACTCATTACTGGTGCCCGATATCAACTGGGTGATTATTGAGGGAGGAATTACCATCCATCTGGGGCTGATTGTTGATTCACTGACGGTGGTGATGCTCATCGTGGTCACCGTGGTCAGCCTGATGGTACAGATTTATTCCCAGGGCTATATGCACGGCGACCCCGGCTATCACCGCTACTTCGCCTTTATGTCGCTGTTCACCGCCTCAATGCTGGGACTGGTTCTGGCCGACAATCTGCTCTTCGTCTATGTCTTCTGGGAAATGGTCGGCTTATGCTCTTACCTTCTCATCGGCTTCTGGTTCCACCGTCCGGCGGTGGCTGATGCGGCTAAGAAGGCGTTTATCGTTACCCGGCTCGGCGACTTCGGCTTCCTGGCGGCAATATTGCTCCTGTACTTCAACACCGGCACCTTTGACATCGGCCAGCTTCATTCACTGGCAATAACTGGGGCGCTAGCTGGCACCACTTTAACCTGGGCGGCTATCGGTATCTTTGCCGGCGCCGTGGGCAAGTCAGCCCAGTTCCCCCTCCATACCTGGCTGCCCGATGCCATGGAGGGTCCGACCCCGGTCAGCGCTCTAATCCATGCCGCCACCATGGTCGCTGCCGGCGTGTTTCTGGTCGCCAGAACCTTCCCCCTGTTTTCCCACTCGGTTGAGGCAGTAACCACAGTGGCTATCATCGGTGGCTTTACCGCTATCTTTGCCGCCTCCATGGGTCTGGTAATGACCGATATCAAGCGGGTGCTGGCTTATTCCACCATCAGCCAGCTGGGCTATATGATGCTGGGGCTAGGGGCGGGGGGCATAGCCATTGGTATCTTTCACCTGTTCAATCACGCCTTCTTCAAGGCGCTGCTGTTTCTCGGCGCTGGCAGTGTTAATCATGCCACGGGGACATTTGATATGCGAGAGATGGGCGGACTGCGCAAGTTTATGCCCTGGACCTATGCCACCTTTCTTATTGCTGCGTTGAGTATTTCCGGAATCTGGCCACTGGCTGGATTCTGGAGCAAGGACGAGATTCTGGCGTCGGCGCTGCAAAATCAGCCGATATTGTTCTATCTGGCGATGATAACGGTATTTATGACCGCCTTCTATATGTTCCGAGTGGTCTTTATGACCTTTGGCGGCGAGTATCGCGGGGGTGGGGCTGAGGCTCACGGCAAGCCCCACGAATCGCCATCGGTTATGGTTATGCCTATGGTAGTGCTGGCTATCTTGGCGGTGGTCTCCGGTTTCTGGAATGTTACCGGACAGTTCGGTGCCTTTATGGGTCATGGCGAAACCCATAGCTTCGCCGAGGGCTTTTTTGGCATACTGACTCACTCCCTCCCCTGGCTCTCGCTGATACTGGCTGGCTTGGGCATCCTGTTTGCCTACGCCATGTATAGCGCTAAGTGGCTATCGGCGGAGCGCATCGGTGGTCTATTCAAGCCGCTATATACCCTGTTCTACAGGAAATACTGGTTTGACGAACTCTATGAGAGGGTCTTTGTGGGCAAGGTTTTGGTCGGCGGGTTCTTCGCCGGCTTGCAGGGTTTTGATACCTATGGTGTTGACGGGGCAGTTAATGGTGTAGCCAGTGGGGCTATAGCTACAGGTAGAGCCATACGCCGGGCACATACCGGGCAACTGCAGCTCTACGGGCTATTTATTGGCATAGGTATTTTAGCTATCGTTATCTGTTTGTATTTCTTTGGGTAAGGAGATTATCTAGCAACCTATCCCCCTGACCCCCTTCCCTTACCAAGGGAAGGGGGAGTGAAGGGAAGAGAGGGGGCGAAGCCCCTTCTCTAAAGACTCTTCTCCTTGGGGGGGGAGAAAAGGTTAAAGGAGAGTTAGAGAGAGG
Source organism: Dehalococcoidales bacterium (assembly GCA_023129255.1). Classification (GTDB taxonomy): domain Bacteria; phylum Chloroflexota; class Dehalococcoidia; order Dehalococcoidales; family BS750m-G39; genus JAGMCH01. Next base: position 33,052 of record JAGMCH010000044.1, on the reverse strand, counting down.
CGAAGCCCCTCTTACAAAAAATCCCTCCCCCTCTCCTTTGAAGGAGAGGGGGATACAGGGGGTGAGGTAGATATGATATTTGGGGAGACACGGCGAAAGCATGTTGGAACCACAGAGCAAAAATTGTTGTTTGACTCTCAGAAAGGGCGATGTATGTACTGTGGTAGAAAGCTTGGTCTAGCTTATTTGCATGTTGACCATAAAACGCCGATTAGTCGTGATGGGTCGAATAAAATACGCAACCTTCAACTCATATGTGGGCCTTGCAACACCCGAAAGGGCAGTATGACTGACGGTGAGTTTAGACGCAAGTATGGTCTGACTCCTGCCACAAAAGCCAAAGGCCCTCCAGCAAAGGCAATACCTCAAAGCTATTTTGAGAAGAAAACCAAAGAGATTGCAGATAAGAAGGCTAAAAGGAAGAAGAAAGACGGGGGTTTTTGGGGACTTTAAGTACATAGCGTCATCACAAACAGGTGAAATTGGGTTGATAAATCAAATGGGGGTTAGCATAGTTGGACTTTAATTACCTGACAACCATAATCTTCCTGCCGGTGGTGGGGGCAATTCTGATTGCCTTTATCCCTGGGCTTTCTGGCAGGCTGATTAAGCGGCTAGCCGCCCTGTTTACCTTTGTGCCGCTAGCCCTGTCTATCTATCTCTTCGCCATCTTTGACCGCTCAGGCTCTGCAATCCAGTTTGAGGAGAAGTTTTCCTGGATTCCGGCCATCAATGCTCACTACCACCTTGGCGTCGATGGCTTGAGCCTGCCCCTGGTGATACTGATGGCTCTCCTCGGCTTTCTGGTGGTGCTCATCTCGTGGAAGATTGACTTGAGACCCAGGGAGTATTTTGCCTGGCTGCTACTTCTGGAAACAAGCATTCTGGGGGTATTCTGCTCCCTTGACCTGCTTTTGTTCTTCCTCTTCTGGGAGATAGAGGTCATCCCCATGTATTTCCTCATCTCCATCTGGGGCACGGGCAGGAAGGAATACTCAGCGATAAAGTATGTTGTATATACTTTATTTGGCAGTGCCATGATGCTGGCTGGCATCCTCAGCCTCTACTTCGCCACCGGCAGCCTCAGTATGGTGGATATAGCTCAGGGCGGGCTGGTCATGGTGCAGTCGGTTATGCCGGTGACTGCCATTTTCTTTCTCTTGCTTATTGGCTTCGCCGTCAAGCTGCCGGTTTTCCCCCTGCATACCTGGTTGCCCGACGCCCACACCGATGCCCCAACGGCAGTGAGTGTGGTGCTGGCCGGGGCGCTACTTAAGATGGGTGGCTACGGGATGATTCGCCTGTGCGTAACCATCTTTCCACAGGTCGCCCAACAATATGCGCCCTTACTGGTGGCATTTGCCGTGGTTAGTGTGCTCTATGGGGCGGCGGTAACCTTGAGGCAGGCCGACTTAAAGAGGCTGATTGCATATAGTAGTATCAGCCATATGGGCTATGTGCTTCTGGGCATTTTCGCCTTGGGTCAGGTGAGTCTGGTTGGGGCTAGCCTGCAGATGTTCAGCCACGGCATTATCACCGGGCTGCTGTTTGCTATGGCAGGTCTGGTGATGCACAATGCTGGGGAGCGAGACTTAAGGAAGCTTGGCGGTCTGGTGAGGCAGATGCCGATTATTGCTGTTATCTTCTCGGTAGCCGGTTTAGGTGCCCTGGGACTGCCCACCACCAGCGGCTTTGCCGCCGAGTTTCTGGTCTTTGTCGGTAGCTTTTCCAGCACCGTCGTTTCTGGAATTCAGGTTTACACTATCCTTGGTGTGCTGGGTATCGTTATCACCGCCGGCTATATTCTGTGGATGCTACAAAGGGTATTCTATGGTCCAGCGCTGGAGAAGTTCAATGGAGTGAAGGACGCCGATATTCTGGAACGGGTATATATGTTTGTTTTTGTGGCCGTAATTATGCTGGTCGGCATCTACCCGGCAATCCTGACCGATGTTATTAAAACGGGCATTATGCCCATAATGGGGTTATTAGGTGGTTAAAGCATGTTGAATCTTGAGCTATTTACGCCTGAGCTGACTCTGGCTGCCACGGCCATAGTGGTCATCCTGCTTGACCTGGTAATACCGCGCAAGGGATGGCTGGTGGTGGTCAGTCTGGCTGGTGTGGTGGTAGCCGCCGGTTTCACCATAGCTATGTGGGGAGGCAGCTCACAGGCTATCTTCAACAATATGCTGGCGGTGGATAACTTTGCCCTCTTCTTCAAGCTGCTGTTCCTAGCCATCGCCGCCCTGGTTATTCTCGCCTCAGTGGACTATGTCTCCAAGTTTTCCCGCTTTCAGGGCGAATACTATGCTCTGGTGCTTCTGTCTGCCCTGGGCATGATGCTGATGGCAGCCACCGCCGAGCTAATCTCCATCTATATTGCGCTGGAGCTGGCCAGCATATCTCTATATGTTCTGGTCGGTTTTCTCAAAGACCCCAAATCAACCGAAGCCTCGCTCAAATATCTTTTGCTGGGGGCGGTCGCCTCGGCAGTGCTGCTCTTTGGCATGGCGCTGGTCTTTGGCTTTACCGGCCAGACGCAGCTAGGTGAGATTGCCCAGGCTATCCAGGGGCTGTCGTTATCAGGTGTTCTAGACAGTCCCGGACTTATCCTGGGCATGGTGCTGATGGTGGCTGGCTTCGGCTTTAAGATTGCCGCCATCCCCTTCCATATGTGGGTGCCCGATGTTTATGAGGGGGCGCCAACGCCGATAACCGCCTATCTCTCGGTAGCCAGCAAGGCTGCCGGCTTTGCCATCATCCTCAGGGTGTTCTATTCCGCCTTTGGCCTTCCATCCTGGCTGAGTCTGGACTGGGGTTTCATATTTGCCGTGCTGGCGGCTATCGGTATGACCCTGGGCAATGTAATTGCCATTCCTCAGACCAATATCAAGCGTATGCTGGGTTATTCCAGCATCGCTCAGGCTGGCTACCTCATGGTGGGGCTGGCCGTGGTGGGGTTCTCGCCGGCGGCAGAAGTTGTGGGTAGAAGCAGTCTCCTCTTCTTCCTCGCCAGCTATGCCCTGACCAACCTGGGCGCTTTTACTGCCATCATCGCCATCTCCAACAAGGTTGACAGCGACTTAATTCAAGACTATTCGGGCATGGGCCGGCGGGCGCCACTGCTGGCTTTAGCCCTGACCCTGTGTTTAATTTCCTTGATTGGCATGCCGCCAGCCGCCGGATTTATGGCTAAGTTCTACATCTTCAGCGGGGCGGTGCAGCACGGCTTGCTGTGGCTGGTGGTTATTGCCGTAATAAACAGCGTAATATCCGCCTACTACTATCTCAGGGTGGTAAAGGTAATGTGGCTGGGCGAGCCAGCCTCTGAGGAGAAGGTGCCCTCTTCCGGGGCGCTGAGGTTGGCGCTATCCCTTTCCTGCCTCGGCGTGTTGCTACTTGGTGTTATCCCCGGCTATATAATGAAGCTCGCCGAAATGGCAGCTAAGATGTTCGCTTTTTAGCTGGGATTCTTTATCTACCTCACCCCCTTAATCCCCCTCTCCTTCAAAGGAGAGGGGGAGATAATTAAAAAAGAGGGGCGAAGCCCCTCTCAAACTCCCTCTGACAAATGGCTTCTTTTCTAGTTGATTTATCATGTATAATGGTCAATAACGGAATTAAATATTGGAGGTGGTAGAATGCCTAAGGCGTTAGTGGTCTATGATTCTGAAACAGGTAATACTGAGAAGATGGCAAGAGCTATCGGTGATGGAATAAAGGCGGCTGGGCTTGATGTCGAGGTTAAGCATGTGGACAATACCAGCTTGGGTGACCTTGCTGCTGCTGAGGCTATAGTTCTGGGTTCGCCAACCTATTTCAGCACCATGTCGGGCAAGATGAAGGCGTTTTTTGATAAGTCTATTGGCCTCTGGCCTGGCAAACCTGGCAAACTGAAGGACAAAATTGGCGCTGCTTTTACCTCCTGTGGGGGTGGAGAAGGTGGAAATGAGACGACCTTGCTTAGCCTTATCCGAGCCATGCTGTGGCATGGGATGGTGATAGTTGGTCACCAATCGGGCTTCAGCGGAGCAGTTTCAATTGGGGCGCCGGATGAGAAGCGTCTGGCTGAATGCAGGCAGTTTGGTGAGCGGATAGCTAGCTTCGTTAAGCGCTAGTTGATACTACTAGATTCAACCAAGCTAGGCGAATTTGGAGGGCTTTGTTCACTGATTCCTCAATATGTTATGATAGTCATAATAAGGAGATAGAAATGACAGCTTTAGATGAAGGAGGGGAAAAATGTCAGCAGTAAAGAGGATATTAGCCTTATCTCTGGCGCTAATCCTGTCTTTTACCCTTGTCGGTTGCGTTGGAGGACTTCCTCAAGAGGAGATAGACCAGATAATCGCCAATGTCACCTCTGCCGAATATGATACCGTCAAGTTCGATGTGGAGATGCCAATGACCATGGAGGTGGTTGGTGGGTCTGAGCCGGGTAAAGCGAGCATTTCGGTTGATGGCACAGGTGTTATGGACATGGCCAATGAAGAAATGCAAATGACAATGAGTATGGCGATGGACATACCGGGAATTGGTGAACAAGAGATGGCAGCGGAAGTTTACATCGTTGGCGGGTGGCTGTATACCAAGGTGGACATCCCTGAGATAGGCGAACAATGGATGAAGATGGCGGTAACTGAGGAGATGTGGCAGCAGCAGGGCCAGATTGAGCCGCTACTGGAGTTCTTGAGAACAGCCGTCGAGATTGATTATTTGGGCAGCGAGACGGTAAGTGGTACCGAATGCTATCTTTTCGAGATAGTGCCAAGTATGGAAGCATTGGGCGAACTGTTGTCTCAGGAGACATCTGGTATGGGAATCATGGACTTCAGCCAGTTTGACCTGGCTGACCTTTATAAGGAGTTGTCGGTTAAAGAATGGATAGCCAAAGATAGCTACTTGCTTATGAAGGTAGAGATTGAAATGGTTCTGGAAATGAGTGCCAGCGATGTAGGTGCCACTGCGGATGATTTTGATAAGATGACCATGGATATTAAGATAGTGGAGAGCTTCTACGACTACAATGAGCCAGTCTCCATTGAACTACCCCCAGAGGCGCTGGATGCTGAGGAGATACCTTATTAACCAGGGCTTTGCTTTCAGCAAAAAGGCGGAGTAGATGTGAACCGAACCCGGGGCTTTGTTAATCTGAACCGGTTTAAGTCGGGCAGGGCGATTAAAAAGCTCAGCAAGACGGCACCTGGCAGGCGCAAAAAAGGGGCCAGGAAATGAAGGGGAAGTTTAGTTGGCCCATATTTTGGGCGTTAGTAGGGGTTTTCGTTGTCATAGTCTGTCTCTTCTCAATTCCAGCATTCAGAGACTTACTCAGGGGTTCTGAGTTGTTTTTGATGCCGTTTGCTGTCTTCTTCCTGTTGGGCATTGCCCTGCTAGTTTTAACCCTGAAGGAAAAAATTGGAGGAACGCTTAAAAAGTTCTTTCTATTGACCGGAGCTTCCGCCACAGGATTTTTTGTCTTTGTTTTGTTGCACAATCTGGTTTATGGTCTGTTTATCTACTTTTTTGGCGAAGGCTTTTGGAACGGGGGAGACGAGCCTTTCTTCTTTATCATGGCAATATTTGTCTGCCCATTGGGGTTTTTGGTCGGGATGGTGGGCAGTATAGTCCTTAGCATCAAGAGCCTTAGGCCGGCGAAAAAATCAGCCCCCAGCCCACGGTAACATAGCCACTCAAATTCTAGCCTTGACACCTCAAAGGGGCAATGCTACACTTCCCTTGCCTTCAGAAGCGAAATTTTCACGTTATTACAAAGCGGGTCTAACCTATGAAAAAAATTGGCATTCTTTATCACCCCAAGATTGAGGTCGCCCATACCCTGGCTGAGGAAATGAAGGATTTTTTAACCGCCAGGGGGGTATCGGTATGGCTATGCTCTGCCTGGGAGGGGGAGAAGGCTAAGTCTCAGGTGGATGACACCGAGCTAATTCTTAGTATCGGCGGCGATGGCACTATCCTGCGGGCGGCTCAGGTAGTGGTTCCCGGTCAAACGCCTATTACCGGGATTAATCTGGGCAAGCTGGGCTTTATGACTGAGCTCAGTGCTGAGGAAGCCAAGGATAAGCTGCCCGCTTTGCTCGAGGGGAAGGGTTGGCTTGACGAACGGGCTATGCTTGAGGCTGAGCTTGGTGCCACCGAACTTGAGCCGCCTCGTACCTTCTATGCCTTAAACGATGTGGTGGTGGCGCGGGGGGCAGTAGCCCGGGTGGTCTATGTGGAAGCCAGCATTGACGACGAGCCGCTGACTACCTATAAAGGTGACGGCGTTATTGTGGCTACCGCCACTGGCAGCACTGGCTATTCGCTGGCTGCCGGTGGTCCTATCCTCCATCCCCAGGCTAAGGAGTTTTTGCTGACGCCTATATTGCCCCATCTCAGTCCAGCTTACACCGTGGTATTACCAGCTACGGCAGTGGTCAGGCTGCGCCTGGCTACCACCCATCAGGCAGCGCTGAGTGTTGATGGTCATATAAATTTACCACTGGAGAGTGGTGCCGTTATCACCGTAAAGCATAGCTCTAATACCGCTCGTTTTTTAAGAATTCACCCTGAAGCCGCTTTCTATAGCTCTCTGGAGCAAAAGTTGAAAGGGAAGCAGTAAGTTGAAGGTAGAAAAAGCCAGAATCAGCGATGTCCCTCAGATGCAGCAGCTAATTAACTACTTTGCTGATAAGGATGAGATGCTACCTCGCTCGTTGAGCGAGTTGTATGAGAACATAAGGGATTGTTTTGTGGTCAGACAGGGTGAGCGGGTGGTTGCCTGTGTGGTACTGCATGTTTTCTGGTCAGACCTGGCTGAGATAAGGTCGCTGGCGGTAGCTGAGGGTAGCCAGGAGCAGGGCATTGGCGCCCAATTAGTTGAGGCTTGCCTTAAAGAAGCTGAGGAACTTGGTATTACCACCGTCTTTTGCCTGACTTACAAGCCAGCCCTTTTTGAGAAATTTGGCTTTTCTCAAGTAGATAGGATGGAGCTGCCAAGAAAGGTGTGGACTGAGTGCTACCGCTGCCCCAAATTCCCCGATTGTGATGAGGTGGCTCTTGTCTATCACCCGGAGGTCTAGCTTGGCTGAGGAAGAGACGCTATCCAGCCGAATGGTCTACGATGGGCGGGCGGTAAAGTTGCGGGTTGATACCGTCAGGATGCCCAGTGGCCGGGAGACCATGCGGGAGATTGTGGAGCATAGCGATTGTGTAGCTATTATTGCCGTTGACGATAAGGACAACATCCTGCTGGTAAGTCAATTTCGCAAGTCGGTGGAGAAGGAGCTACTGGAGATACCGGCCGGCGGTATTGAACCTGGCGAAGACCCGGTGGATTGTGTTCGTCGTGAGTTGCGTGAGGAGGCTGGCTTTCTCCCCCGGAAGGTGGAGAGGCTGGGTGGATTTTACTCCTCTCCCGGCTACTGCACCGAATACCTCCATCTTTATCTGGCTACCGACCTTGTTCCCAGTCCGCTTCAGGCTGAGGATAGTGAGAGTATCAGGTTAGACCGGGTGCCGCTGGCTCAGATTTCCGGTTTGATTGCCTCGGGCTCTATCTGTGATGCCAAGAGCATTGCCGGCTTGCTCACCTTTTTAGAGTATCGGAAATCAGCCAAGAGTGTCTGAGAGCCCTCGCCCGCCGAGAAGATGCATATGGAGGTGAGGCACCAGCTGTCCCCCCTGCTCACCGCAGTTTATCACCAGCCGATAGCCGTTTTGAGCCGCGCCTTCCTTTTTCGCCAGTTGATTGGCAATAGCCACCATGCGCCCGACAAGGGCTGAGTCGACTTCAGATAGATGGGCTAGGGAGAGGATATGCTTTCTGGGGATAATAATCAGGTGTACCGGCGCCTGTGGCTTAATATCGCGGAAGGCGATTACCTCTTCATCCTGATAGACGATGTCGCTGGGGATTCTGCCTGATACAATCTGGCAGAAAATGCAGGCCATTATTTCCTCCCCTTTTGATATTTAGCTTTGCCCTGCTCAAAAAGGTCTTGCCCGTAAATATCGTTGGCGACGATAGCCGGGAAGTTCTCCACAGTAAGTCGCATGATAGCCTCAGCGCCCAAATCCTCATAGGCGATGACCTCTGCCTGTTTGATGGATTTGGCTAGCAAAGCGCCGGCGCCGCCTATAGTAACCAGATAAACGGCTTTATACTTCTTGATAGCCTCTCTTACTTCCGGTGAGCGGCTTCCCTTGCCAATCATGGCTCTAATGCCGGCGGCGAGGAGGCGGGGGGTATAAATATCCATGCGGCTGCTGGTGGTGGGACCGGCTGAGCCAATGACCTGCCCCGGTCGGGCTGGAGACGGTCCCATATAGTATAGCGTTTGCCCCTCAAGGTCGAAGGGCAGTTTCCCCCCTTTATCCAGGGCTTGGATAAGCCGGTAGTGGGCGGCGTCCCGGGCGGTATAGATAACGCCGGAAATCAGAACCCTGGTGCCGACGGTCAGCTTTTCTATTACTTCTTCTTTAATCGGTGATAGAATATTCATTTTTTTAGTTGCCTTTCCCCCACCCCGCTTTTAATTTATGTCTTTCTTCCCACCCACCCTCCCAAAAGAGGCTTCGCCTCTCTTCAACTCTCCCTTTATCCCCCTCCTTAAGGGTGGCGGGCGGGAAAAGATATAAAAGGGATAGGGGAGGGGGCTTCGCCCCTTCAATCTACCCCTTATAGTATAGCCTCCTTATGGCGGGCGCTGTGGCACTGGAGGTTGACCGCTACTGGCAGGCTGGTGATATGGGTGGGCATGACCTCGGCATGGACGGCCAGGGCGGTGGTGTTACCGCCAAAGCCCATCGGCCCGATGCCCAGAGCATTTACTTGGGCTAGAATCTCCTTCTCCAGCTCGGCAATCTCGGGGTCGGGGTTGGGCTGGGCTACCTTTCTCAGCAGTGCCTTCTTGGCCAGCAGCATTGCCTTTTCTGCTGTCCCCCCAATGCCCATCCCGATAATCAGCGGGGGGCAGGAGTTACCGCCGGCGTCATCAACAGTTTTCACCACCAGGTCGATGATGCCTTGCCTTCCATCACTGGGCATGAGCATAGCCAGCCGGCTCATATTCTCAGCCCCGCCTCCCTTGGGCATGACAGTAATTTTCAGCTTGTCGCCGGCGACTATCTCAGCGTGGATAACGGGGGGAGTGTTATCTTTGGTATTTATTCGGGATGAAAAGGGCTGGCTGACCATTGCTTTTCTAAGGTAGCCTTCAGCATAGCCCTGGCGCACCCCTTCTTTAACGGCGGCGTTTAGGTCGCCGCCGGTAATGTGAATTTCCTGACCTATTTCCAGGAAGACCACCGCTGTGCCACAGTCCTGACACAGTGGCCGACGCTCCTCTTGGGCAATGCGGGCGTTCTCTATAAGCTGGCTTAAGACCTCTCTTCCCAGCGGCGACTGCTCGGTTTTCTGAGCTTGCTTGAGGGCTGAAAGTACGTCCTCTCCCAGCCCGAAGTTCGCCTCCTGGCAGAGGCGGGCTATGGCTTGGGTGATGGCGCTGGTTTTAATTTCTTTCATGGGGTTTATCTACCTCACCGCCTTGGATATTTTACTTAGCAACCCTCCCCCTTTATCCCCCTCCCTTGTAAGGGAGGGGGAAGTAGTTGTATAAGAGAGGCGAAGCCTCTCTTTGACTCTCTGTGACTAGCGCACGTCTAGCTCCTCTAGTAACCTACCTACCCTCCATGACCAGCCAAGAGCAGTACTACCAGCCATAGCCACAGCTACTGAAACGGCTTCCGTAATCTCGTCTTTGGTTGCCCCGGCTTCCACCGCCATCTTAGTCTGAAATAGAATACAGGCAGTACACCCGGCTCGGAGTGCTATGCCAAGAGCTATTAGTCGTTTAATCTTGTGACTGAGGGCACCTGCCTTATATACCTCATCCCTGTGTGCTGAATAAGCAGCCATTATATCGGGTTGTGCTTCCTTATTATAACCAGTTGCATATTTCGTTATATCGCCAAGAAGCTCCAATTGACTTTCCATTCTCTAAACCTCCTTTTGGTCCAATTTCATAGCCTTAACCAGCTTCCTTACCGCCTCGGCCGAGTTATTCAGGGCTTGCTTTTCCTCGGTGGTTAGCTCTAATTCTATTATCTGCTCAATGCCACTTTTGCCCAGCCTTACCGGCACACCGATGACGGTGTCCTTAATACCGTATTCCCCCTGAAGGTAAGCGGCGCAGGGCAGGATTTCCTTTTTATCCAGGACTATAGCCTCCGCCATCCGGGCAACGGCTGCCGACGGGGCATAGAAAGCGCTCCCGGTTTTAAGCAGGTCTACAATCTCTCTTCCGCCCAGTATGGTGTGCTCCACCAGCTTATCAATAGTCTCTTGGGGCAGGAGCTTGGTGAGCGGTGTGCCCTTAACCGTGGTCAGCCTGGGGATAACCACCATATCTCTGCCATGCGCTCCCAGGACACAGGCAGAGATGTCTGCCACCGATACCTTAAGCTCGGCGGCGATAAAGCTGCTGAGTCGGGCGCCATCCAGGACGCCAGATAAGCCAATTACCCTGTTTCGGGGGAACTTACTGGTCTGAATAGCCAGATAGGTCATGGCATCTAGCGGGTTGGTGACCATAATGATAATGCACTCTGGCGAATAGCTGACTACGTTACTGGTGACCTCGGCGACGATTTTCATATTAGCCAGCAGAAGCTCATCGCGGGTCATGCCCGGTGTTCTGAACAGGCCGGCGGTGATGATGACTACCTCGGAGCCGGCGGTTTCCTGGTAGCTATTGGTTCCCATGATGCTGGTATCAAAGTTGAGGGTAGGCGCCGATTGCAGAATATCCAGCGCTTTGCCCTGAGGCAGGCCGGGGACGATGTCCACCAGGACGATATCAGCATAGCCTCTCTCGGCGATTCGCTGAGCGCAGGAGGCGCCGACATTTCCAGCGCCAATGATGCTGATTTTGCTAGGTATTTTTTAGCTCCCTCAGTCTTTCAATTACCGCATCAGCTACCTGTGAGGTGCCCACCACTTTGGCATTGGGTATGTTCGGCTTCATATCATAGGTGACGTTCTTGCCTTCGGCGATAACCTGGGCTATGGTTTTCTCCAGCTTATCGGCAGCTTTGGTCTCGCCAAGGTGGCGCAGCATCATTACCCCGGAGAGCATCATTGCCATCGGGTTGACCTTATTTTGCCCGGTATATTTGGGAGCACTGCCATGAGTTGGCTCAAAGACAACTATGTCATTCCCCAGATTAGCCCCCGGGGCTAGCCCCAGCCCACCCACCAATCCAGCGCATAGCTCAGAGATAAAGTCGCCGTAAAGATTGGGCAGAACCAGCACATCAAATTGCTGCGGTCTTCGCACCAATCGCATACACAGGGTATCCACAATTACATCATCAAATTCAATGTCCTTATATTCTTTGGCAACCTCTCTGGCGATAGCCAGGAATAGCCCGTCGGAGAATTTCATGATATTGGCTTTATGCACTGCGGTTACCCTTTTTCTCTGGTGAGCACGGGCGTAATCAAAGGCAAACCTGACAATCCTCTGACTGCATGTCTCCGAAATCATTTTTAGGCTGAAGCCGGAATCCTCTCTGACTGCGTCTCCTGTTGTCTCAGCGATTAGTTCTAGCAACCTTGCCGCCTCTGGGGTCCCCTCCTCAAACTCAATGCCACTGTAGAGGTCTTCGGTGTTCTCTCTCACCACTACGATATCTACATCTTTATATAGGGAGGGGGCTCCGGGGTAAGTTTTACAGGGGCGGAGGCAGGCATAAAGGTCTAACGTCTTGCGCAGGGCAACGTTAACGCTTCTAAAACCGGAGCCTACCGGGGTGGTAACCGGTCCCTTGAGGGCGACCTTGTTTTCCCTGATAGACTTAAATACGTAATCAGGGAGAGGCGTGCCAAACAAATCCTGGGCGCCATCACCGGCATAAGCCAAATCCCAGTGGAAAGCGACGCCGGTGGCTTCCAGAACCCGCCTGGCAGCTTCAGTGACCTCTGGTCCTATTCCATCGCCCGGGATAAGGGTGACCTTGTAAGCCATAAACTTATCTCCTTACCTAGTTCAGGGTTATAGTTTAAAGTCGCCATACTTCTGGATATAGGGGACGAGCCCACCTTCATCCAGAATACGAAGCATGACCTCGGGGAGCTTGCCGAAGGTGAGCTGGTTTGCCTTGGTTATATTATTGACTGTACCCGTTGCCAGGTCTACCTCTAGCTCATCCCCGTCATCAATGTTATCGGTATCACATATTAACACCGGCAGTCCCAGGTTGATAGCGTTTCTAAAAAATATTCGGGCTACCGATTTAGCCAGTATAGCACTTACCCCAGCCATTTTTATCACCAAAGGGGCGTGCTCCCGACTGGAGCCGAGACCGAAATTACTACCGGCGACGATGAAGTCCCCCTTCTCTACCCTGGAAGCAAAGGTGGGGTCGGCATCTTCCAGAACGTGTTTTGCCAGCTCAGGGAGATTGCTTCTCAGGTGAGCCAGGCGCCCGGGCGTAATATGGTCGGTTGAGATGTTATCGCCAAATTTGGAGGCTCTTCCTCTAATCATCTAAGCTACCTCTCTGGGGTCGGTGATTTCGCCGGCTAGTGCCGTAGCCGCCGCCGTAGCCGGGCTGCCCAGATAGATGAAGGCTTCAGGGCTGCCCATCCGACCCTTAAAGTTTCGGTTAGCCGTGGACAGGCAGGATTCACCATCAGCCAGCACCCCCTGGTGGAGGCCAAGGCAGGCCCCACAGCCTGGGGGCAGGATAATGGCTTCAGCTTCAACCAGGCTATAGATATAGCCCGCCCTGATAGCCGCCAGCAGAACCTGCGGCGAAGCCGGGGCAACTATAAGTCTGGTTTCTGGATGGCGTCTTTTCCCCTTCAACATATCGGCCACTATAGCTATATCCTCCAGCCGTCCGTTGGTGCAGGTGCCAATAAATACCTGCTGGATTTTAGTCCCTTTAAGCTCTCTTGCCGGAGCGATGTTATCTACATTATGGGGCTTGGCTACTAAAGGTTCAACAGTAGCTAAATCGATATTGATAGTCCTTTCATAGCTAGCGTCATCATCAGCAGACAAAGGCTGGTAGTGGTCGCCCCGCCCCTGTGACTTCAGATAATCGTGGGTGGTGCTATCGGTGGGGAAAAGCCCCACCTTAGCCCCGGCTTCTACCGCCATGTTAGCTATGGTAAAGCGCTGTGACATGGTCAGGTTTTTCACTCCATCGCCGCCGAACTCCAGCGCTTTGTATGTAGCGCCGTCAGCCCCGATGTTTCCAATGAGGTAGAGGATAAGGTCTTTAGCCCCCACGCCACGGCTAAATTTCCCTGAGAGCACTATCTTGATGCTCTCCGGCACTCGGAACCAGGTCTTGCCCAGACCGAAGGCAATAGCCACATCCGAGGAGCCCATTCCGGTGGCAAAAGCCCCCAGACCGCCGGCGGTTACCGTATGGGAATCGGCACCGACGATGACATCCCCGGGCTTAGCCAGGGTTTCAGCCACAATTTGGTGGCAGATGCCACCGCCAACATCATAGATAAGGCAGCCGGTCTCCCCGGCAAACTGGCGTAGTAGCCGGTGGTCGTTTGAAATCTGGCGGTTGGGGCTGGGAGCAGCATGGTCAAGGAACAAGGCGGTCTTCTTCGGGTCAGCCAGGCGCTTTAAATTACAGGCTTGAAATTGCCTTACCGTCAGTGGCCCGGTAGTATCCTGGGCAAAAGCCAGGTCCACCCGGGCAATGATAATATCTCCTGACCGGGCGTCACTTCCCGACTTCTGGCTTAAGATTTTCTCAGCTAATGTTTTACCCACGTAAGCCTTGCTAAATGGACTATTTGTGCTCGGTTAGATGGCTAGCCGATTACTGCCAGGACATCGTCTCTAGCTACTTTATCGCCGGTGGCGAAATTTATGGCTTTAACCCGTCCGCCAACCGGGGTGGTTATGGCGTTAGCCATTTTCATTGCTTCCAGGATAACCACCACATCGTTAGCCTTGACCTCGTCGCCCACCTTTACCTCATAGCGTATTATTATCCCTGGCATGGGGGCGATAATAGCTGTCTCTTTGGCTTTGGCGACGGCTGGCGGTGGTGCTTTTTCCTTAACTTTCTTAACTTCTTCCGCTGGCTTAGCCGGCGGGGGCGCCACCGGGGGCGCAGTTGGTGGTGGCGCAGTTGGCGGTGGCCCATCGGTTGCTTCCACGCCGACACTATAGACCTCATCGCCAACATAGACATTAAACGTTCTAACGCCTGGCCTCTTGGGTGGAGCTTCTTTCTCCGCCAACTTACCAGCTTTCAGCTTGGCGATGAGCTCGTCTTCGCGCTTTACATCCTCCAAGGTCTTCGGTTTTGTCTCGGGGGGTGGGTCCTCCAGACCATATTTCCACCTCAGGAAGCGCATCCCGGTGGTGGGATAGAGGGCATAGATGAGCACATCACCTATATCCTTAGCAATGTCTTTGGTCGCCTCTTTGGCTTTGTCTAACTCTGGCTCCAGTATATCTGCAGCCCGGCAGGTAATGGGTGTCCCCCCCCGTTCATAGCCTTTAAGCACTATCTTCTGCACCTCGGGGTCAATGGGGGCTGGGGACTTGCCGTATAACCCATAGCAGTAGTCCTTTACCTGGTCTGATATCATCTTATATCGGCCGAAGAGGACATTCTGGACGGCTTGAATGCCTACAATCTGGCTGGTGGGGGTAACCAGGGGTGGGTAGCCCAGTTCCTTTCTTACCCGGGGCAATTCAGCATAGACCTCTTCAATTCTATCCAGAGCACCAGCCTCTCTTAGCTGAGCCACTAGGTTGGTAATCATACCTCCCGGAATCTGGTGCATCAGCACCCCGGTATCAATGACCGCCATCCGGGTGGTGTCCATAAAGTCCCGATATTTGGGGGCTATAGATTCAAAGTATTGCCCTAATTTAGATAGGTGAGCCAGGTCAAGCCCGGTGTCTCGGGGAGTTCCCTGAAGGGCGACCACAATAGGTTCAACAGCCGGGTGGGACGAGCGCAGGGCGAAGGGAGCTAAGGCGGTATCAATAACATCTACCCCGGCTTCAACAGCCTTGAGGCAGCTCATTGATGCCATACCACTGGTGTAGTGGGTATGCAAGTGCACCGGTATCTTTAGCGCTGCTTTAAGTGCTGTAATCAGCTTATAGGCATCGTCGGGGGAGATAAGCCCGGCCATGTCCTTGATGCACAGGCTGTCAGCCCCCATCTTCTCCAGGATAAGCGCTTTATTGACATAATAATCAATGTTATATACCGCCCCCCCCATTTTGGGCTCGGTAAGGGAGTAGCATAGTGAAAGCTGGGCGTGCTTACCGCATTCTTTAATTGCCTTGAGGCTGGTCTCAAAATTACGCTCGTCGTTCACGGCGTCAAATACCCTGAAGATGTCAATACCCACCTCGGCGGCATGATGCACGAAGGCAGTAACCACATCGTCGGCGTAGTTGCGGTAGCCCACCAGGTTCTGTCCTCTGAGCAGCATCATGAGGGGGGTATCGGGCATCAGCCTTTTAAGGATGCGAGGTCTCTCCCAGGGGTCCTCATTGAGGAATCTGGTGGGGACGTCAAAGGTGGCACCACCCCAGACCTCCATGGAATAGAACCCTGCTTTGTTCATCTCCTCGGCGATGCCTTCCATATCCTCAGTTCGCATTCGCGTTGCCAGTGAGGACTGGTGTCCATCGCGGAAGGTAACGTCGGTTATTTTTAACGGTTTTTTTGTCTTTTCCCTTGCCATTATTTACTCCCGCCTTCGGGGAATTTTCTACTGATTGGCTTTGGTTCTGGCTTCACCCTGGGAAATGCCGGAGGAGGTGGCTGCTCCATCTGGATGTAGGCAGTGATAGCACCTATAATAGCGGCGGTTAACTTCCTTTTATCCTCCATGTCATCCCTGCCGCTTTACAGTGGAATATTCCCGTGTTTTTTCTGCGGGCGGGTGCTATCACTGGGGTTCTCAAGCGTCTCCAGCGCCCTAATCAGCTTAGGGCGGGTTACCCGCGGGTCGATGACATCATCAATATAACCCCTGGCTGCTGCCAGATAAGGGTGAGCAAACCCCTCTTTATATTCAGCGACCAGTTTTTGCCTTGTTTTATCTCCGTCTTTAGCTTTAGCTATAGCCTCCCGGTAGATGACATTTACTGCCCCCTCCGGGCCCATGACGGCAATCTCAGCGGTAGGCCAGGCATAGTTAATATCGCCGCGCAGGTGTTTACTGCTCATCACGATGTAGGCGCCCCCGTAAGCCTTGCGGGTGATAACGGTAACCTTGGGTACGGTGGACTCGGCATAGGCGTAGATAAACTTAGCCCCGTGCCTGATGATACCACCCTGCTCCTCCTTGGGTCCGGGCATGAAGCCGGGGACGTCAACGAAGCTGACCAGGGGGATGTTGAAGGCATCGCAAAAGCGGACGAATCTAGCCCCTTTGACCGAGGCGTTGATATCAATAATGCCCGCCATGTAAGCCGGCTGCTGGGCGACAATCCCTACCACTTTGCCATTTAAGCGGGCAAAACCGGTAATCAGGTTGGGAGCAAAGCTCTGGTGCACCTCCATAAAGTCACCATTATCAGCCACGCTGGTGATTATCTGTTTCATATCGTAAGACTTGGTCGGCTCGTCGGGGATGATGTTGAGCAGGTTCTCATCTGTTCGGGTGGGGTCATCAGTAGGCGCTATCGTTGGTGGAGTCTCCCTGTTGTTCTGGGGCAGAAAGCTTAAGAGACGGCGC
Organism: Dehalococcoidales bacterium; assembly: GCA_023129255.1. Taxonomy (GTDB): domain Bacteria; phylum Chloroflexota; class Dehalococcoidia; order Dehalococcoidales; family BS750m-G39; genus JAGMCH01. Next base: position 16,302 of record JAGMCH010000044.1, on the reverse strand, counting down.
ACGCTCTGCAGGCAGTCCGGCTCACTCTCTGAGATGAAGTGAGCCACCCCGCTCTTCTCGGCATGAGTCTTAGCTCCTCCCAGCTCTTCATGAGTGATGTCGATACTGATAACTGCCTTGATTACATCGGGACCGGTGATATACATCTGACTGGTTCCTTTGACCATAAAGACGAAATCGGTTATAGCCGGTGAGTAGACCGCCCCCCCGGCAGAGGGTCCCATTACTACTGATAGTTGGGGGATAACCCCGGAGCATAGGGTATTGCGCAGCAGTATTTCGCCGACGCCATAGAGGCTCATCACGCCTTCCTGGATGCGGGCTCCGCCGGAGTCCCATATGGCAATTATAGGCGCTCCCTTTCTAAGGGCTAAATCAATAACCTTGCAAGCCTTCTGGGCTGAGACTTCGGATATTGTCCCGCCAAAGACGGTGAAGTCCTGGGCATAGATGAAAACAACTCTGCCATCTATCTTACCGAAGCCAGCAACTACGGCATCACCCAGGTATTGCCGCTCAGCTAATCCAAATCCGGTAGCTCGGTGGGTAATAAAGGGGTCTAGCTCTTCAAAGCTGCCCGGGTCAAGGAGAAGGTCAATCCTCTCCCTGGCGGTTAGCTTGCCCTTGGCGTGCTGTTGCTGGATGCGCTTTTCTCCACCTCCAGCCCTTGCCTGCTTTTCCAGCTCGGCTAATTTTGCCAGTTTATCCTTCATTGTCATTGGAGTACCGAACCTGTAAACCAGATTTGAGTATAAGTGCTATTTATCATAGCATATTGCCAATCACATAGGCAAGTCTATCTGGTGAGGGTTTATCTTTATTTTATCACCCTCACCCCCTTAATCCCCCTCTCCCTCAAGGGAGAGGGGGAGGGATAGAAAAGAGGGGCTGACGCCCCTCTAAGACTCCCCCTTCCAAAAAGTATATGGGGGCTTTACTCCTCCTTGAAGTTAAGGGGGCTAGCCCCTGTAGGGTGGGTTTGGGTGGGAAATAAGAGCTAGGTTAAAAACAGGGAGAGGGGGGTGAGGTCAACGCTGAAGAAAGCCAATCTATCTAGTAACAGTGATAAAAGGGTGCTACAATATCAGTAAGGTTTGAGCTGTGGAAATTAAGTTTGCCACTACCCGCTGTGGGGGGGTTGAGTTCAGGTGGGGGGAGCGAACCTATGTTATGGGAATCCTGAACCTCACTCCGGATTCCTTCTCCGGGGATGGGCTGGGTGATGATATTGAAGCTGCTGTGGCCCAGGCAAAGCGTTTGGTTGATGATGGGGCAGATATTATAGATATCGGTGGTGAGTCCACCCGACCTGACTCAAAACCGGTATCGGCTGATGATGAGCTGCGGCGAGTAATGCCAGTTATTGAAAGGTTAGCCGGTGAGCTATCGGTGCCAATGAGCATAGACACCTATAAATCGGCGGTAGCCAGTCGGGCAGTGAAGGCAGGCGTCATGATGATAAACGATGTCTGGGGCTTAAAGCGAGACCCCCGGTTAGCTCGGGTAGCTGCTGAGGCAGGCGTGCCCATTATCCTGGTGAGCTACCTGCAAGATAGCGTCCGATATGATATAATGGCTGAGGTTGTTTCCAGTTTGGAGAAAAGCATCGAGCAGGCTATGGAGGCTGGGGTAGCTTGGCAGAACATTATCATTGACCCCGGCATTGGCTTTGGCAAGAGTGCCGAGCAGAATCTGGATATTATTCGCCGTTTGACTGAACTCAGGTCTCTGAATAGACCTATTTTGTTGGGAGCCTCTCGTAAGTTTATGCTTAATCAGCCGCCTGACCAGCGCCTGGAGGCGACAGCCGCCACTGTGGCTATTGGCATTGCCAATGGTGCTGACATGGTGCGGGTTCACGATGTTCGGCAGATGGTGCAAGTCTGCCGCATGAGTGATTTTATTATTCGGAGGCGACAAAGTGGGGGTTGAAACGATAACAGCATACCTCGGTCTTGGCTCAAATCTGGGAGACCGTCAGGCTAACCTGGACCGGGCGTTAGCCTTTCTATCGCAAAGGCTGCGGGCAGAAAAGGTTTCTTCCGTGTACGATTCTGAGCCAGTGGGCAATGTTGAGCAGCCTCGTTTTCTTAACCTGGTGTGCCAGGTCAACACCAACCTGTCCCCGACGGCATTGCTTGCCCTGGTCAAGGGCATTGAGAACAAGTTGGGCAGGTGGGGTGGCGCCTCTGATGCCCCCCGCACTATTGATATAGATATCCTGCTCTATGGCGACCAGGTTGTTAAAACCCCGGAGCTGGTTATCCCCCACCCCAGGATGACTAAGAGAGCCTTTGTCCTCGTCCCTTTGGCGGAGATTGCCCCTGACGTGGTGCATCCGGTAAGTGGCAAAACAGCCAAGGAGCTGCTCAAGGCGGTGAAAGAGGTTCAGGGCGTATTTAAGTGGGAGGGTGGCTGAAGGGGTGTATCAGATATCGGTAGAGCAGCATTTTGATGCCGCTCATTTCTTGAGGGGTTATCGGGGCAAGTGCGAGGCACTGCACGGGCATCGCTTCCGGGTAGTGGTCAGGATAGAATCCTCCGGTCTTGATGACATCGGCTTAGCCTACGATTTCAGTGAGCTGAAGCAACACCTGGCCGAGGTTATATCAAGGTTTGACCATACCTGCGTAAATGATGTGCCACCGTTTGACCAGATAAATCCTTCTTCAGAGAATATCGCCGCTACCATCTATGAAGAGCTCAAGCCCAAGCTGACCGGAGTGTCAATCGTCGGCGTGGAGGTGTGGGAGTCCCCCCAGACCGGGGTGGTCTATAGCCCTGACTAACCGCGCTGCTCCGGCGGCAGCAGATTGGGGATGCTATCCACGATGGGGTAATTCACCCCGCACTTGGGGCAGTATAGGGAGCCGCTAATCACCTCCCCCTCTTTCTCCTCCTCCACGGTTAATTCCAGCTTCCCCTTGCAAACCGGACAGGCAAGGATATCCATCAACTCCTTTTTCATAGGTTTATTATAGCATGAATACCTTGCCCTTTTGACCAGCCTATACTACAATCCAGTTAATAATGTGAGGAGGCGTTAATATGGCGAAGCTAACTGAGGAGACTAAGAAGATAATTGCTGAGCATGGGCCGGCGCTGATAGCTACCGCCAGCAAGCAGGGGAAGCCCAATGTCTCGGTCAAGGGGTCATTTCGGGTTCTTGATGATGAGCATGTTGCCTTTGTTGAGGGAGGCCGACTATACACTTTAGCTAACCTGAGGGAGAACCCGCAACTTTCGGCCATAGTCTTTGACCCGGCTACTGGCAAGGGCTGCCGAATCTGGGGAAAGGCGGAGATTGTGGATAGCGGCAACCTGTTTGATACCATCTCGGCTGAGTTTGCCGCCAGGAAGATGGAGGTCAAGCACCTGGTGAAGGTCGCCGTGGAAGAGGTGGCGACCTTTTGACGATATAAGCTGTCCGAAATAATAAGGGCTAGGCTTATGTAGCCTAGCCCATCACATTCTTGGTAGCGGGGGCAGGATTCGAACCAACGACCTTTGGGGGTGTAGTAGCCTTGACAACTACTTGGGCAGGCTGTAGAATTCCACAATCTGGGAGTAGCGTTAGGCGATTTCAGCTTTTGAAATGCTTTTAGACCATAAGGAGGGGACATGATTGAGCGCGTTCATGAGCATATTATTACAGAACTCCAACAGAATGCACGCACGGACACGATTTTTATCGTCACTGCCATTCTTCTTAACCTAGTGGTTCTCGCTGTCAATTCTATAATCGCTGCTGAAGATGAGAGTGTTACTATGACCATCGTGATGTTCCTGTTTGTCGGTCTGTTGGTAGTGGTCAATCTCGTGGTAATATTTGGGTTGCTAAAAGGAAAGCAAACAAGATTGAAGCTGATAAATGGGCTACTGAAGATGTACAAAGACCAGGGTGTAGAAGGGTATTATGATGCATCTCTTTTGAGCAATTACAATACTAGATACAATCTCTTCATTCTGGCGGTCGTTTTTATAGGCGTGATAGCTGTTGTTGTACCCTTTGTCATCAGATAGCAGTGCCTCGACCTTTTTACACCTTCACCTAACTGATGACCCCAAGACCCCTGCGGCACAAATAGAAAAGGCAGGCCATAATCGTTATCCTGCCTTTTTGATTCCTTGGTAGCGGGGGCAGGATTCGAACCTGCGACCTTTGGGTTATGAGCCCAACGAGCTTCCACTGCTCCACCCCGCGCCGCTCTTTTTATAACGGGCGAACCCTCAGCTTAGTCCTGGACAAGTTCAGCAAATTCCGCCATCGGTATTGCTGCCATTGTCTGATAGCGAACATTGCCTCCATGGGCTTCCCTGGTCAAAACATACATCGCCGTCTTGATATCGGGGGCTTCAAGGATGACCAGGTAATCATACTGCCCGAGCAGAGCATAGCTACCCAGAATCTTGCCCCCGCGCTGCTCGGCGCGCTCCAAGGCTCGCTTATGGCGGGCACCCATCGCTTCCAGATTCTTTATTCCGTCATCGGTTATCGTTCCCAGGGCAACAAAGACAGCCATTTTCCTCCCCTTAAATTTATTGACCTATGGATCTTTTAGTATAATGTTTGCCGGGATAGCCTGTCAAGGCGTTTTAATTAGCTTGAAGCCTTCTTCTTTCTTTTAGCTTTTTTTGGTTGCTTGATGCCTTGCCACCAGGCTTTGAGCCGCTCGGCGACCTGCTTCTCATATCCTTGGTCACCGGGGGTATAATAATGTTTGCCTTTAAGGGAATCGGGCAGGTTCTGCTGCCCGGCGAAGTGCTCTGGGTAGTCGTGAGCATGTTTATATCCCTTGCCATAACCCATTTCTTTCATTAGCGGCGTCACCGGATTGCGAAGGTGCATAGGCACCTGCTCGTCGGGTCCTTGTTCGATTTCCTCCTGGACCTGAGAGTAGGCCTGATACAGCGAGTTGCTTTTAGGGGCGGTAGCCAGGTAGACCACTGCCTCAGCCAGAGCCAGATTGCCCTCAGGCATGCCGATGAAGTGGACGGCTTGCTGGGCAGCCATAGCTAACACCAGTGCCTGGGGGTCAGCCATGCCTATATCCTCTGAGGCGAAGCGAACCAGGCGGCGGGCAATGTAGAGGGGGCTTTCCCCCGCCTCCAGCATCCTTGCCAGCCAGTAAAGGGAAGCATCGGGGTCTGAGCCTCGCATCGACTTGTGCAGGGCGGAGATAATGTCGTAGTGGCGCTCTCCCCCTTTGTCGTAGGGCAAAGCCCGGTGCTGGATGGCATCCTCAATGGTGGTTAGTGAGATACGGCGCTTCCCCTCGGCGTCAGGCGGCGTAGTGGTAGCGGCTATCTCCAGGGCATTGAGGGCAACCCGGGCATCCTTGTTTGACATCATAATAAGGCGGAGCATGGCATCATCGTCCAGCTCTACATTCAGTTTGCCCAGACCCTTCAGTTCGTCCTTTAAGGCTCTCATGATGATGATCTGAATTTCATCCTCGGTGAGGGGATTCAGGGCGAGAACCTGGCAGCGGGAGAGGAGGGGGGAGATAACCTCAAACGAGGGGTTTTCGGTGGTAGCACCGATAAGGGTGATGGTTCCGTCCTCAACGAAGGGCAGAACGGCATCCTGCTGCGCCTTGTTGAAGCGATGAATCTCGTCTATAAAGAGGATTGTTGTCTGCTGATAAAGTTTACGGCGTTCTTTTGCCTCCTCAATTATCCGGCGCAGGTCAGCCACGCCAGCGCTGACGGCACTTACCGGGCTGAAGTGCGACTCGGTGGTATTGGCGATGATGTACGCCATGGTAGTTTTGCCGCTGCCGGTGGGACCCCACAGGATAATAGACGGCACCTTGCCGGCTTCAATAGCCTTTCTTAACACATGCCCTTCACCTATCAGGTGCTCCTGTCCCACGAACTCGTGCAGGGCGCCCGGTCTCATCCTGGCTGCCAGCGGTGCCTCCTGGTTTTTCTCTTGCTGAAACTGGTATTCAAATAAATCCATAAATCATCCTCACCCCCTGTGTCCCCCTCTCCTTCAAAGGAGAGGGGGAATTATTTGGTAAGAGGGGCTTCGCCCCTTCAATCTATCCCCTTTATTTATACCTCCTCACCTCAAACCGGTAGAGCCTTACTGGCTCATTGGGACTTTGACTTGCGGAGGAGTTCCAACGCCCGCTCACGTGATATTTTGCTTGTTGTTCCTAGCTTTCGCTCATTCCACCAATTTCGGACCTGGTCTGCTGTGATAATCCAAAATGGTATATTAGGGAATGATTCTATATCAGCAATAATGTATCCCCTAATCTCTGAGAGTTTGCTTATGAAACCGGCTTCTTCGAAATGCCGGCCCGAACCAACCATATAGCTAGGACAAAAATATACGCCCACTTTTGAAATACTACGAACTTCCCATTTGCCACCTTCGGGGTCTATTAAATCAAAACCAGCCCCTTCGGTGGGAGCTAGAGTCCCCTTTAAAATTTCTCTGGCAATCCGTCTCTCTAAAATAAATGATACTCGACGACCGTCTGTAAAATACTCTCGAACATCTTTTCCGCTTATTTTCAGCGCTCGCGCAATCTCTTCTATGTCCCACATGAGACTTCCGTTTGGTTCTTTACTCATTTGATTCTCCTTGTTGTATTCAGGTTCATTTCATAAAAATCAATATATTTTCCTTTCGCATCACATTGTAGAGCCCAAAGATAATCTTATCTATATTCTTGATTAGCTTAAAACCAGTCTTCTCTGCGTGGTCTATAGTGAATTCAACTGTCTTTACTTCCTGCCCCAGATACGTTGCATTTCCAATAACTATGACGGCATATTTTTGTGGTTTAAGGACTCTGAACATTTCTTGCAAGCTGATTCTCATGTCTTTGTTATATAGGTCAACTCTTGCTTGACCCTTTCCTCTCACCCCGATAAATTCCTCTCTAATCTCTGAAATACCGTAGCCTAGTTCTTTTAAAGCATGAGCGTCATTGGAAACATAATCTAAGGCAATTGAATATGGAGGGGAAGTGATTATGCCGTCTACGCTTTCATCATCTAAGGGTAATGCTCTTGAGTCTCCCGTCTTTATATCCATGATGCCTAATCTTAGCTTAAGTTTCTCAACTATTTGGACATAATCGCTAACTGAGAAAATCATCAGTTCTAAATTCTTCAAGAATGCGTTGGAGAATTCCCTTCGCCTTCTAGCGTTATCGCTTATAGCAACAAGCTTTGCCATTTTATAGAAGTTTTCTGTCTTCTTCTCAGGAATTAAGTTAATCATATCATCAAGAGTTTCTCCTTTGAGATTAGACAAAGAAGGTCTTAACCTATTTGTTATTTCCTCTTTCAATTTCATGATTTGTGGTAACACATCTATAGACTCTGTTTTTACCTTACTCTGAAGAACACAAAGAGGAGAAACATCAATACCGATACAATTTATTCCCAATAATTGTGCTTCAACCGCTGTTGTGCCGCTGCCAATGAACGGGTCAAGAACAGTGTCACCTTCTTCAAGCCCGATAATATTGAGAAGCCCTCTAATCATTTGGGGATGGAATTTCCCCTTATAAGGATAGATCCAATGAGTAAGGTATTGGTTTACCGACCTGGTTCTATTCTTCCGTATGATTTGAAAGTAGTCTGTATACTTGCCTTTAACAAACTTGAAATATGCCAATCTTCTTCTGAGGGCCTTCTCATCCTCTATTTCTAACAACTTAAATTCTCTAAGTCCATTAGTTAATTCAAACCTCGCTCCAAGAGATTGGAGCTCAAGCTGAGCTAACGCCAATTCGTAAATGAACTGGGCATTATCTAGGAGTCTTAGTTCTCTGTCTTTGGGTAAATCCTTCGTGTTATACGCCCAGGAAGTATCTAATCTCTCGGCTTTTTGAATCATTCTCTCTCCCTTGAAGTTTTGTATTTTCTCTATCATCCCACTCCTTTATTTATACCTCCTCACCTCAAATCTGTATAGCCTTACTGGCTCGTCGGGCAATATGCCCGCCTTCTGGCGGCAGATGTCAATCTGATAGTCCACCGTATCCACTCCCTCAAGGTCGGGGAGGAGCAAGCCCTTCTTGAAACCCGCCTCCACGATAACCCCATACCTCTTGGGGTCTAGATGGTCTTTGCTGGGAATTGGCTGGGGGGTGGTGAGGACGTCCACGCTGTATTTAAGGTCTTCAAGCTCATCGGGGCGGATGCGCAGAAAGCGGGGGTCTCTCGTTGCCGAGCTAATGGCATTGGCGATAACCTCCTCAGCCACATTAGCCTTCTGGGGCTCAAAGGTGCCGATGCAGCCTCTTAGTTCGCCACCCTTGTGAATGGAAACAAAGACGCCAGCCCTCCCCCCCATCTCGGGGGTAAGCTCTTGCAGCTGAAAGACTTTACCTTCCGTGATAAAGGTCTCTACTGTTATCTTGGCTAGTGCCGCCAGCGGATGCATCTCATCCCCCTCTACCTTTTATTATTATACCGGCGTAGCCCACCACGGCTGAATAATCGCCGGTGACATCTCCGCTGGTCTGGTATTTAACCAGTTCTGTGCCGGTGGCGCCTAATTCCTTGGCGGCAACGATAAGGCTGACCGCCGGGGCATAGCCGCACATGGTGATATTGAGCTCATCAACCCTTTTTAATAGTTCATCCTCATTCAAATCCAGTATGGCTTCTATAGCTTGACTATCCTTCTTCTGAGCCGACTCCTGTGACTCGTAGTGGGTCATGTCGCTGGAGGCGATGATTACCACCTTTTTGCCCAGTTCCTTAACCGCTTTGGCTATTTCTTTGCCGATTTCCTTGTAGACGTCGCCGCTGGCATAGGCGAGCACGATGGGGACTAGCTTAAAATCGGGCTTGAAATATTGTAAAAACGGGAGCTGAACCTCAATGGAGTGCTCGTAGAGATGGGCTGTCTTGTCCTCCTGCAGATGTTTGGAGGTGGCTAGAATCTTTTTGCCCAGTTCCGAGTCAATTTCTACTTTTCCCAGTGGTGTTTTCCATGTGCCTTCAGTCATGATGCTGAGGGGCTTGCCGCTGCCGGTGTGGTTGGGCCCCATGATGATGAAGGTGTCCTTAAATTTGATTCTGGATATAACGGCTGCCGTTACTGGCCCGGAATAGATATAGCCAGCATGGGGCGCAATCAGACCAATCACCTCTTCTTTAACCATCCCCTCAATCATTGCCTTAAGCTCTGAAGCTGATGCCGGGTAGAATTGCCCGGCGACAACCGGATTTCTAATCATCTTACTCTCCTCTCTGCCCGGGAGTCCTGAAGTTAAGCTCTGCCCCGCAGAACTTGCACCTTGAGTCCTCCAGCCCGACTACCTCGGCTTGGTAACCGAACCTGTTTATAATAGGCTTACCACAGTTGTAGCAGACGGTACTTTCGCTGCTATGTCCGGGAACGTTACCGGCATAGACAAACTTAAGTCCAGCCTTTTTCCCAATTTCGCATGCATGCTCCAGGGTGGATACCGGCGTGGGGGGCAAGTGCATCATATGGTGGTGGGGGTAGAACCTGGTCACATGCCACGGGGTTAGCTCCCCCAGCTCATCCCTTATCCAGTTGGCAATGCTCTCAAGCTGCTGGTCATCATCATTCATGGTGGGTATGATGTTGGTTACCACCTCAACATGCATATTCCACTTATCCTTAGCTCGCTTGGCGACCTCAAGTATTCCTCGCCAGCGGTTTATCTTGGCCAGCTCACGGTAGAGGGAGTCGGTGAAACCCTTAATATCAACCCGCCAGGCATCAAGGTAAGGCCCGATGGTGTCCAGCGCCTCAGGGGTGAGAAAGCCGTTGGTCACATAAACGGTATAAAGGTTATTCTCCTTAGCCAGCTTGGCCGAGTCAAAGGTATATTCAAACCAGATGCTCGGCTCATTGTATGTCCAGGCGATGCCCTGGCATTGATAGCGTTTTGCCAGTTCTATGGCTGCTTGAGGTGAGACTTCTTGAGAGCCGAGCCACGGCTCATTATCCGCGGGGCAGGAGATTTCCCAGTTCTGGCAGTCCTGGCAGTGGAAGTTGCACCCCCACCCCCCTATGGAGAAAGCCAGACTGCCGGGGAAGAAGTGAAACAGCGGCTTCTTTTCAATAGGGTCGGCGGCTACCGATGACGCCTTGGCATAGTTCAGGTTATACAGGGTGCCGTCGCGGTTCTGATAGACACGGCAGACGCCAAACTTGCCCGGAGCTATATTGCAGCGCCACTGGCAGGTACCGCACCTTACCCTGGAGTTAGGCAGCTTTTCATAGAGCATTGCCTCATGCATAATGCTCCTTTGTATAATTATAGCACTCATTAGTTATCATAGCACCCTCACCCCCTTAATTTACCCCAAAAATCAAGATTTTCGGGGACCCCGACTTAATCCCCCTCTCCCTCAAGGGGGAGGGGGAGGATAATAAAAAGAGGGGCTTGCGCCCCTCTTAAACACCCTACAAACTTAGTTACCCCCTATTAAGAACCAAAGGGGATGGGGTTAATAGTTAATAAATATAAAATTAGGGGGGCGAGGTTGACAAGCAATATCAATCCTCTAGGTCAGATAGATAATAGCTGCCCCGCTGACAATCATAGCAGTGGCAATGAGCCGCAGCGCCAGCATTACCTTGCCAGCTTGCCACTCTAGAAACATTGGCGAGACACGGCTAAGGATAAGAGCATATATAACCACAAATATGGGGCGGCTACTGACAATGGTGGAAACCAGAGACACCGGTCCCCTCGCTAGTGCCCAGAATGACAACACTATCCCTATCGGTGTCAATGTCTCATTAAGAGTAAGCAGAGCTATAGCCGAATTCCTTTGCTTCATGTTACTTAGCTGTCTGATGACGTGAGGACGTATTGAGACTAGCAAGAAGATACCGGACATGCAGAATGCGCTAATCCAGAACATGTTCCAGAATGAGATGTAGGCAAGGGCATACTTACTGGCTATATCCGCCATGGCAAAAAGCAGGCTGGAGCCGAAAAGAAGGAGGAGTGGTTTGCCCAGCCAGGTAGCAGAGCCAGCCGGGCTTCTTCTAACCGAGACCATTACTGCCCCTGCCACCACAATAATTATTGCTATCCATTGCAGGTAATGCATGGTCTCCCCCAGTAACGGTGCCGCCATAATCGCCACAAAAATAGGATAGGTGTAGACTACAGGAATAACCCGTGATACTTCCTCCCTTTTAAGGCTATAAAGCATGATGCTGACAGCGCCAGTGCGGAGTATACCTGAGGCTATCGCCACCAGTACTGGCCATATGCCCGTGCCCTCAGGTAAGGGGAATAGATTAAACAATACTGAGCTATAAATTAAGTGAATAATGCCTATCGGCAATAGGAAAGCCCGCAAGCTTGGCATTCGCTTGGAGATGAGGTGACTATCAATAATGTTCACTAGCCCGAGGACAGCCGCACTTAATACAGCTATATTAACCCAATCACCTGGCATCAGCACTCACTCTGGTAAAAAACATAATTAAGTTTATACTATAGCAGCTTTAAGGCAGAACTTCATGTCTAATGATTCTACCTCATTCCTCGAAGAGTCTTTGACCTTAATCCCCCTCTCCCTCAAGGGAGAGGGGGAGGGATAATAAAAAAGAGGGGCTTCCGCCTCTCTTAGATACCCTCGCTTATGAAGTGCGGTTACGATTTTTGAGAAGAACGTGGTGTTGGTATGCAACTGAGCACAGGCGCAATATTGAAGTTTTCCATAAAATGGACAACAACTAAGATTTCAATGTTAATTGGATTGGCACATTGGAAAAGACTGACAAAGGTATGCCCTATTAGGTACTACGCTTATAAAAGTACAGGTCGAACGGCAGCCAGACGATATGAAATAGCATGTGAGCTAGCATGGCGGCAACAAGTCCGCATTGCCAGAATAACCAACCAAAGATTAGCGAACCCCATAAGTTCAAACTAATCATCAGGCCAAAGAAGACGGGAGTTTTCTTGCATCCCGCCGCCAAATAGCTGGGAAAATGGCCGAGTCCGAATAATACTCCAGAAATCACGATTGCTATCCATACCACTACAGCGGTTGGACTTCCTGCCAACAACGCTCCCAACCAGACAAAGAGGCTCAGCAATCCCCAACGGGTCAAAACTTCTTCAAATATACCGCCATAGAGAAGACGACTCCATATCCCCAACCCCATTCTCAGTTTTTCCATGCTTTTGACCGTTTGGGCATCCAGGCGTGGCCTAAAGATGAGATAATAAGCGGCAATGAAGATTATCGCTCCACCGACCCCTCCGGTTAACGCGGGAACGATTTGGGGTCGCAAAGCGCTCAATAGTGGCCCATCAGAAACTAAAGCTTCAAAGAATGGTGCCTGCAGGTCGACACGATAGGCAAGGGCTGTCCCAACTGCTGCAGCAATCGCAACCAGAATCAAACTCTGGGCTACTGAAAGAACGATAAGGACAGGCTTTGAGGGTATCTTCTTGTCAGCTGGTAGTCTGCTTAGAATAGTCTTCTCAATGGTACTAAGTGCTTGGGGAATAGTTACTAGTGCCCCAGGTATGCATACCCCTACAAGGCATAAGAATAATGCCCAATTAAACATCAGTATCCCTCCAGCAGTACCTCATGCATAGTTAACACCTTAACCTAATTATATCACTCGCCCACTGCCAGTTATAGCTCTTAGATATGGTAGATACGCCTCTAGATAACCTCTCAATATTGATATTTATTATCACCCCCACCTCCCCTGTTTTAACTTTTGTTTTTCTTCCCACCCTCCCGCCCCATAGGCGCTAGCGCCCCTCTTAAACACCCTTTATTTATTTTGGGGGAGGGGGAGAGGTAGATAAAGAGTCCCTTGACTACATAGCTACCAGAGGCTAGACTTGTTGGCATGAAGGTTATAGGTCTTACCGGTGGCATTGGTAGCGGCAAGAGCACCGTTTCCGGCTTCCTTAAGGAGCTGGGGGCGGTCATCATTGACGCCGATAGGGTGGGGCATGAAGTACTTAAGCCCGATAGCGGGGCTTGGCGTGAGGTGGTGGCTGCCTTTGGCAAAGAGATTCTCACCCCCGACGGCGATATTGACCGCAGGAAGCTGGGGGAAATAGTTTTTGCCAATAATGAGGCTCTAGCCCGGCTGAACCAGATAATGCACCCCCGAATATATGCCCTGGTGAAGGCTCTGATTGAGGAATATCGGCAGCAGGGGGTGGGGGTGGTGGTGCTGGAAGCCCCTGTCTTGCTGGAAGCCGGCAGACCTTCATTGCTAGATGAAGTAGATGAGGTCTGGGTCACGGTCGCCCCTGAGTCTACCGTCTTGAAGCGACTTAAAAAGAAGCTCGGGCTTTCTGAGCCGGAATCTCTGGCTCGCATCCGTTCCCAGCTGCCTCCGGAGGAGAAGATAAAACACGCCGATGTGGTAATAGATACCGATTGCAGCCTTGACGAATTAAAAAGCAGGGTGAAGAAGCTGTGGCGGAATCTGGCGGCTTGACACCTAGCTATAGCAATTGGTAGAATAACCTGTTTAACGGAGGTTTAAAGATTTACGCTATTATTGAAACCGGCGGCAAGCAGTATAGAGTGAGCCCCGGTGAGACTATAGATGTGGAACGCCTGGATGTGGCTGAAGGCGATACCGTTGACCTGGACAGGGTATTGCTTATTGCCGACGGCAAACGGCTAACAGTAGGTGCGCCCACTGTTGACGGGGCGAAGGTAGTTGCCACCTCGCAGGGGGAGGGCAAAGGCGAGAAGATTATCGTCTTTAAGTATAAGCCAAAGGTGCGCTACCGCAAGAAGACGGGGCACCGTCAGCTTTATACCAGGCTGGTTATAGATAAGATAGTTGAGCCAGGAGCGGCGCAAGCTAAGCCGGTTAAGAAGGCTCGGCGGCGTAAAAAAGAGGTGACTAAGGATGGCGCATAAAAAAGCAGGCGGCACCAGCCGTTGCGGTCGCGATAGCCAGTCCAAGCGGCTGGGAGTGAAGAAATACGCTGGTCAGAGGGTGCATGCCGGGACTATCCTGGTTCGGCAGCGGGGCACACGCATTCACCCCGGCGATAATGTGGGCGTGGGCAAGGATTATACCCTCTTTGCCTTAATTGACGGTGTGGTCGCCTTCGGGCCGACCAGCAAAGACCGGAGGAAGGTTAGCGTTTACGCTGGCTAAATGATATGAAGGGCAAGATTCATCCCGAGTTTTATACCGATGCCAAGGTAACCTGTGCCTGTGGCAATACCTTTACCATCGGCTCCACCAAGAAGATATTAAAGGTCGAGCTGTGTAGTAAGTGCCATCCATTTTTCACTAAGGAGCATAGGATGGTGGACACATTGGGGCGGGTGGAGCGGTTTAAGCGGCGCTACAAGCTGGAGGATTAAATAAGCATTTTCATGAGGGCAGGAGCGGGCTGGTAAACCGCTCTTTTTTATTATGGCTAAGAAATTCTATTATGGGGGTCAGGCGGTTATTGAGGGGGTGATGATGCGGGGGCAGAAGGCAATGGTAACCGCAGTGCGTCGTCCTGGCGGTGGGCTGGCTCTGGATACTCGGCTGCTGGGGGGTATCTATTCTGGCTGGATGAGGAGAACCCCGCTAATACGGGGCGTCATTGTTCTGATTGAGGTCATGGTTCTGGGTATTAAGACCCTCCTCTACTCAGCCAATGTCTCTCTGGAGGAGGAAGAGGCGGAGATTTCAGGGTGGTTAGTCTGGCTTCTGGTAGCTGTTTCCCTGGCGGTATCTGTTGCCCTCTTCTTTATGGCACCCCTTTTCCTTACCAAGCTGCTTGACCCTTATATCACTTCGTCTCTGGTATTTAGCCTGATAGAGGGCTTTATCCGGGCGGCGCTTATTATTCTATACCTTGTAGTGATAGGCTTGGTGCCTGATATTAAACGGTATTTCGCCTATCATGGTGCTGAGCACAAGGCGGTGAATGCCTATGAAGCTGGGGTTCCGCTGGAGGTAGAAGCCGTCAGGAAATATAGTACGGCTCATGTTCGCTGTGGCACTAGTTTTCTGTTTACCATAATAATTATAGCCATTATAGTTTTTGCCTTTGTCGGTTTACCATCGTTGTGGCTGATGGTGCTATCGCGGATTTTGCTGCTGCCGGTTATTGCCGCCTTTGGCTATGAGGTTATCTATTTTGGCGGCCGACATACCGATAGCGCTTTGGTCAGGGCTATTCTAGCCCCGGGACGGTGGTTGCAGAGGTTGACCACCAGGGAACCCGATGATACTCAGCTTGAGGTTGCCCTATCGGCACTAAGGAAGGTGGTGGAGCTTGACCAGACTGAGGAAGCAGTTCAGCCTTCCACATCGGCTTCGGTTAGCTCCTGAAAGAAGCAGGTCTTGTTGCCGGTGTGGCATACCGGACCGCTGGCTTTCCCTTTAATCAAGATGGTATCGCTATCGCAGTCCTTCCATATGGAACGTACCTTGATGGTGCTGCCCGAGGTCTCCCCTTTGTGCCACAGCTCCTGCCGGCTGCGACTGTAGAACCAGGCTTCACCGCTGGACAGAGTCCGGCGCAGCGCTTCCTCGTTCATATAAGCCATCATCAGCACTTCGCCGGTATCGGCATCCTGGGCTATCGCCGGGATAAGCCCCTTTTCGTTGAACTTTATATCTTTTATCAACCTTACCCCCTGTGTCCCCCTCTCCACTCTTGGAGAGGGGGAAGGTTTTTAAAAGAGGGGGCTAACGCCCCTCTTTGACTCTCCCCTTCCCTCTGCCTAGCTAACGGCGTCTAGGGCTTTTTTCAGGTCTATGTCTCCGGTATAGAGCGCTGTGCCGACTATAGCACCCTCAGCGCCGAGTGATTTGAGCATTTTGAGGTGGTTTAGCGATGATATGCCGCCGGCGGCGATGACCGGCCGTCTGATGGCGTTTATCAGCTCAGCGATGGCGGAGAAGTTGGGCTCGGTGAGGGTACCGTCACGGTTGATATCGGTATAGATAAAGCGCTTTATCCCCAGTTTCACCATAGATTGGGCAAATTCTATCGCCCTTAGCTCCGTGTCCTGGCGCCAGCCATGGATGGAAATATATCCTTCCCGGGCATCAATGCCAACGATAATAGACTCCCTGAACTTACGGCATGCCTGTTCAATCAGCCCGGGGTCTTCTACGGCGGCGGTACCCAGAATGACCCGCTCTATGCCGGCTTTGAGCATCTGCTCCACGGTTTCCAGCCGGCGGATGCCGCCGCCCAGTTGTGTCGGGACTAATACTGCTTCGGCTATCTCGGCGATAATATCCAGGTTGTAGACCTCTCCCCTGGCGGCACCATCAAGGTCTACGATGTGCAGTCTGGGTGCCCCCAGCGATTGCCACTC
>JAGMCH010000043.1 GCA_023129255.1 Dehalococcoidales bacterium | reverse complement strand
CCAATATTGACCACTATTAATAGTGGCTTGGCAGTGAGGAACTGGTAGTTAGCCATGGTTCTGGCTTCGCCAGCGGTTAGCTTTAGTTCCCTGATGGGCACCTCTTTTTCTAAATCAGCCTTGAGCTTGGTTAGCAGTTGTTGCTCTTGCGCAAGACCCTGCCGCTCAGTCGTCTTGGTTCCTTTTAATGATGTTTCTATTCTCTCCAGCCTCCGGCCAATAATGCCTAAGTCATAAAAGGCAAGCTCCAGGTTGGCGGTGGCAATATCCCTTTCTACATCCAGGCTACCTTCAATATGGGGTATGCTTTCATCGGTGAAGGCGCGGACAACATCTATTAGAGCATCAGCATCACTGAGCTGACTTAAGATTTGACCACCTATAGCCCTGACTCCCCCCAAACCCTTGACTGAAGCGCCGATATCAATGTAGCTTACCTCAGCCGGGACTACCCGCTTGGGGTGGAGCATATCGGCTAACACCTTGAGGCGTGGCTCTGGGATCTTAGCTATGCCAATATGTGGGGCTAGACTTTTGGTATCAGCTTTGCCGCTGGTTAAAGCGTTGAAAATGGTGGTCTTACCACTCTTTGCCACCCCGATGATGCCAATATCAATACTCATCGGTCTAACCCACTGCTTTCCTATTGAGCTAGAGTTACTGAGGGCTTGACTTTATTATTTTCAGGGCCTGCTTAATGGCGATTTCTCTTTCCTTAACGGTTAACTTTTCATTGGCAGCTAGGTCCAGTAAGGCGAGGAGGGATTCATGGGAGCTGACATTGCCCAGCTGCTCAATAGCTTTAGTTCTCAAATCAGTATTAAATTCCAGGTCAGTGGCAATGGCTGATAGCTTCTTTAGTTCTTCGGGGTGTTCGTTCATTTCATTCTCCTCTCGGCTCCGGCGACACCATCCGGATAGATATTATCAATTGTATTTATTTATTTTACTATTTGTGCCGTCATTATTCAATAGAGGTTATTTATGCTTCCGTGTGATAAAATGAGAAGACCGATAGAAGTTCGAGGCGAGCCTTGCTGTATATATTACTGGGTGAGGATGATTTCTCCCTAACCAAGTCGCTTGAGGAGATAAAACGAGGTACAGGTGACCAGGCTCTTTTAGCGGCTAACACCACCGTCTTTGATGGTCAACAATTGACCTTAGACCGGCTAAGGGCTGTCTGTGAGACGGTTCCCTTTCTGGCGGAAAAGCGCTTGGTCATTATCCAGGGGCTGCTGGGGCGCTTTGAGCCCAGAGGCAAACCCCGCCGGCAGAAGAAAATAGCAGCTCCAGCTGAACGGGAAAGCGAATATAAATCATTTGCCGCCTATCCAAGTAACATACCTGATAGCACGGTTTTAGTCCTGATAGATGGCAGGATAAAAAGTAATAACCCCCTGTTAAAGCTGCTTTCCGCCCGGGCGGAGGTAAGGTCCTTTCCTATACTTAAGGAGGCGAAGCTGCGGCAGTGGATCCAGAGGGAGGTGGCTGAGCAGGATGCCAGCATGTCCCCTCAGGCGGTAGATTTACTGGCTAAACTGGTGGGGGGCAATCTATGGGTTATGGCCAATGAAATAAGCAAGCTAGCCCTATTCGCCTCCGGTCGTCGCATTGAGGAAGAGGATATTAAGGCGATAGTTAGCTCCGCCCAGGAGGCTAATGTTTTTGCTATGGTTGATGCCATCCTTGACTTCAAAGCCGGGGTTGCTGAGCAATTATTGGAGCAGCTATTAAACAGGGGGGCCTCCTCAGCCTATCTTCTGGCTATGCTGTCACGGCAGGTTCGGCTGATTGTTCGGGCTAAGGAGCTGAGACGCCGGAGGAGACCTGAGGCGGAGATTCAGAGCAAGCTGGGTTTGGCCCCATTTCCTTTGCGTAAGACATTAGAGCAGGCTCAGAGGTATCCTCTGGAGCGGCTCAAAGAAGTATATCATAAACTTTTGCAGACCGACCTCTCTATTAAGACAGGGAAATTTGAAGGAGGACTGGCTCTCAATCTGCTGATTGCTGAACTATCCCCCCAAGCCAGATAGAGGATTTTTCAATCTCGTTGACAGCCAGTATGTGTTAAACTAAAATCGTAGGTAATGATGACTAGTGATGAAATCCGGGCAGCGTTTTTGCGCTTCTTCGAGGAGAAGGGGCATAAAATCATTCCCAGCTCCTCATTGATACCCCGGGGCGACCCCACACTGCTGCTTACCAGTGCTGGCATGGTGCAGTTTAAGCCTTACTTCTTGGGGGAAGAGGCTCCGCCTAGCCCCCGTCTGGCATCTTGTCAGAAATGCTTCCGCACCACTGACATTGAATCGGTGGGCAACCCTAAACACCTCACCTTTTTTGAGATGCTGGGCAACTTCAGCGTTGGTGACTATTTCAAGCGGGAGGCAATCGGCTGGGCGTGGGAGTTTGTTACCCGGCGCCTGGGGCTTGAGCCACAGCGGCTGTGGGCAACAATCTTTCTTGATGACGACGAGTCCTTCGGCTACTGGCAGGAGGTAGGCGTTCCTGAGGAAAGGATATTGAGGTTTGGCGAGGAGGATAACTTCTGGGGACCAGCCGGCGATTCCGGACCCTGCGGACCGTGCAGTGAAATCCACTATGACTTTGGCGAGGAGTTTGGCTGCGGGAAGCCTTCTTGCCGTCCAAATTGCGATTGCGGCCGTTTTTCCGAAATTTGGAACCTGGTTTTCACCCAGTATAATCAAGATAGGGAAGGAAATCGCACTTTATTGCCCAAGCCCAATATTGATACCGGCATGGGTCTGGAGAGGACGGCTGCCGTAGTCCAGGGCAAGACCTCGGTCTATGAAACCGACCTCTTTGTTCCATTGATGCAAAAGATATCCAAATTAGCCGGCAAGAAATATGGTTCAGATAATAATACCGATAATGCCATGCGAATAATAGCTGAGCATAGCCGGGGGATTGCCTTTCTTATCGCCGACGGGGTCATGCCTAGTAACGAGGGGCGGGGCTATGTGCTGCGTCGGCTCATGCGACGCACTTCCCTTTTTGGCCGAAGACTGGGCCTGGATAAGCCATTCTTGGCTGAAACAGCCAGGACTACTATAGAGCTGATGGGGCACATTTATCCTGAGCTGGTGCAGAGGCAGGGCTTCATTCTGCAGGTAGTTGAGAGTGAGGAAGACAGATTTGGTGAGACGCTTAGCACCGGGCTGGAGTTGGTGAATAACATTATGGCTGAGAGGGAGACTGATAGAGCAGGAGAAATCTCAGGCGAACAGGCATTCAAGCTCTATGATACCTATGGCTTCCCTGTAGAGTTGACACAGGAGATTGCCGCCGACCGCGGCTTTTCCGTGGATTTAGAAGGTTTTGAAAAGGAAATGGGGAAACAGCGGGAGAGGGCGAGGGCCACGCAGAAATTCGTTTACGGGGCCGCCAAATTTGAGGGCAAAGGGACGCTTACAGCTAAAGGAACAGTCATTACCAAGTTTGTGGGCCATCACGAAATTGGTCACAGATCGATGATTACTTCTATTCTTGTTGACGGTGAGGATATTGACGGCGTGCAGAAAGGACAAGAAGCGAGCCTGATTTTAAATACCACCCCCTTCTACGGAGAAATGGGCGGACAGGTGGGTGATACCGGTCAGATACGCAGTGCCTCGGGACAATTCTCGGTCACCAATACTATTCGCGTTCCACCTGACATTATTGTTCATCAGGGTAAAGTTATCGAGGGCAGCCTGGCTGTTGGGGAAGAGGTTGAGTCGGTAGTGGATAGAGAACGCCGCCTTGATATTACCCGCAATCATACTGCTACCCACCTCCTCCAGATGGCGCTTCGTCAGGTACTGGGGGAACATGTCCAGCAGAGAGGTTCGCTGGTTGCCCCCGACCGCCTCAGATTTGACTTCTCTCACTTGACGGCGCTCACCGGAGAGCAAATAGCTGAGGTAAACCGCATCGTCAACGACAAAATCCGCCAGAACCTGAAGGTATATGCCGAGGATATCCCCTATAAGAAGGCTATGGAGGAGGGAGTTATCGCTCTGTTTGATGAAAAGTATGGCGATGTCGTCCGGGCGGTGAAGATTGGTGAGCCGGCAATTAGCGCCGAGCTTTGTGGCGGCACCCATGTCGTTGCCACCGGCGAGATAGGTCTGTTTCACATTATCAGCGAAAGCAGCATCGGTGCTGGCCTAAGGCGCATTGAAACTGTTACCGGCAGGGGGGCGGAAAAGTATTTTGACGAGCGTCTGTCGGATTTGCAGAAGGCTGCTGGATATCTAGACGCTGAACTGGATAAAGAGCGCAAGCAGAGGCTGGCTCTGGAGAGGGAGCTGGCCAAGAAAACAGCCGAGTCTTTACTAACTCAGGCTGAGGTTATTAACGGGGTAACCGTGCTGGTAGCCAAGGTTCCTTCTTCCCGGCTGGAGATTTTGCGGGAGATGAGCGACCTGCTCAGGGATAAGCTCAAGAGCGCCGTGGTCGTTCTGGGCACTGTTTATGAAGACAAGCCGACTTTTCTGGCCGCAGTAACCCCGGATTTAGTCGCTAAGGGCTATGATGCCGGGAAAATAGTGAAGCAGGTAGCCGAGGTGGCTGGGGGCAGTGGTGGGGGCAAGCCAAGCCTGGCTCAGGCGGGGGGTAAGGACAAGAAAAAGCTGGATGAAGCCCTCAAGCTGGTAAAGAGCCTTATTAAGATTAAGTAGGTGGTTGACATAACACGTAGTATTGGACTTGACATCGGGGATAGGAGGATTGGGGTGGCTCTCAGCGACCCTGAAGGCATATTAGCCAGCCCGCTTACCATTATCAACCGCCGGGACGAGAGACTTGACATAAAAGCGATTACCGATATTGTCAGCCAGAAGCAGGTGGAGCAGATTGTTGTCGGTCTGCCGCTCTCCATGGACGGCAGCCTGAGCCGGCAGGCGGAGAAGGTAAAAGAGTTCACTCAGAAATTACGTGAGCATACCCAAGTCCCTGTAGAGTATAGAGATGAGCGCTTAACCACGGTATTGGCTGAGCGCCTGATGCAGGCGGTTGATACCAAGAAAACCGGAAAGAAAGCCAGGCACGATGCCCAGGCGGCAGCCCTCATTCTGCAAGGTTATCTGGACGAAAAACATGAACCAGAGTTGACATAAATCGCCCTTACTAAAATGGACTTTAGTCTTACCGAACAACAAAAGATGCTACAGAAGATGGCAAAGGAGTTTGCCATCAAGTCGGTTAAGCCGCTGGCGGCTGAGATTGACTCCAGCGGGCAGTTCCCCTTTGACCTGGCCAAAGAAATAGGCAAGCGGGGATACCAGGGGCTGCCCTATCCTACCCAATACGGCGGCAGCGGTGCTGGTTATTTAAGTTATGTCCTGGTGCTGGAGCAAATCTGCCAGGCGTCAATGACTGTTGGCGCCATTATGGCAATAAATACCGTGCCCGAGGAGGCGATATTTCGCTTTGGCAGTGGGGAGCAGAAGAAGAACTTCCTGGCTCCTCTGGCTCGGGGCGAGTTGCTTGGTGGAATTGCCTTTACTGAAGCCGAGACCGGCTCCGCCCCGCAGGCAATTACCACCATGTCCCGGAAAAGCGGTGATGGCTATGTAATCACCGGTCAGAAGCACTTTGTCGCTCTTGCCCCGGCAGCCAAGTTAACCCTGGTCTTCGCCAAGCGGGAGGGAAAGGGGTTAAACGCCTTTATCATTGATACTTCCTCTCCGGGGTATAATGTCCGCGAACCCTGTGAGACCATGGGACTAAGGGGGTTGGGCACCTCGGTGGTATATCTTGATGAGGTCTATGTGCCTAAGCAGAACCGGCTTGGGGAAGAGGGGCAGGGCTTTGACATTCTTCTTGAAGCTATAAGCCTGGGGCGGTTGGGGGTGGCGGTGGAGGGAGTAGCCGTGGCTCAGGCGGCGCTGGAACTCTCCATAGATTATGCCAAGCAGAGGAAAGCCCTGGGCAAACCAATTGCTGAGCTTCCGGCCATCCAGTGGCACCTGGCTGAGATGGCGAGCCGGATAGAGGCTGGCCGCTGGCTGGTGTACCGCACTGCCTTCCTCCGTGACCAGGGGGCGGATATTAAATATGAATCTTCAGTAGCCAAGCTCTTTGCCTCTCAAATGGCAGTTGATGTTGCCCGGATGGCAATGCAGGTTCACGGCTCATATGGCACTATGAAGACCATGGAGGTGGAACGGCTATACCGGGACGCCAAGATGACCGAGATATATGTCGGTATCTCTGAAATACAGCGCAATATTATTGCTAACTACTTAATACAATAGTGAACCATAGCTTCCATTTAATACAGACCTGCCTCCATGGCCAAGCCCGCGCTGGAGAACTGCTGACGCCGCACGGGGCGATACCCACGCCGGTATTTCTACCCGTGGGCAGCCAGGGTGCAATCAAAACGCTTACCCCGGAAGAGGTTAAAGCTCTTGGGTTCGCTATGGTATTGGCTAACACCTACCACCTCTACCTGAGACCAGGCATCGGCGTAATTGAGAAGGTGGGTGGTTTACATAAGTTTATGGGCTGGGACCGGGCTATTCTTACCGACAGCGGTGGCTATCAGATATTTAGCCTGGCTCGGCTGCGCCAGGTAAGCGATGATGGGGTTACCTTCCGCTCTCATATTGATGGTAGCCAGCATCATATTACCCCGGAGCTAATCATCCAATTTCAGGAGAGCCTTGGTGCTGATATTATTATGGCTCTGGACGAGTGCCCGGCACATGATGATAGTTTAGAAAAAGTGAAAACGGCAATGGAGAGAACGCATCGGTGGGCGGAGAGATGCCGAAAAGCCCAAAAACGCCATGACCAGGCGCTATACGCTATTGTGCAGGGCGGCATTTCCCCTGAGCTTCGGCGTCAATCGGCGGAATACCTCGCTTCGTTGGACTTTCCCGGTTACGCTATCGGCGGATTGAGTATTGGGGAACCCAAAAAGGTAACTCTAGCCATGATTGAGGAGACAGTAGCTTGGCTGCCTGAGAATAAGCCACGATATCTTATGGGGGTTGGCTCTCCAGAGGATATTGTTGAGGCGGTAGCCAGAGGGATTGACATGTTTGATAGTGCCCTGCCTACCCGAGTCGCCCGAAATGGCGCTCTATTTACCTGGCAGGGGAGGCGTAACATTGGCAATGCTGCCTATAGCCAGATGGAACAGCCTGTTGTTCCCGGCTGTGATTGCTATACCTGCCGTAATTTCTCAGCGGCTTATCTACACCACCTATTCGGTTGTGATGAGCTATTAGCCTATAGATTAGCTACTATTCATAACCTGAGCTTCGTAAGCGGCTTAATGGCTAAAATAAGAGGTGCCATTCAGGATGGCACCTTCCTCTCTTTCAAGGATGACTTCCTGGCGAATTACCAGCCTGCTGATGAGCAGATACGGCTCAATCAGAAGCAAAGGTGGCTGAAGCGGCGCAACTTGAGCCAGTAATTGATTAAATCCCGGCTGTATTCTCACCAACCGGGTCAACCCTCACCCCCTTGGAGATAACCCAAGCAATTCCGGTTTCAATATCCTTCTCCTCACCCTCAAGCTCCAATTCTATCCAGCCCCTATCCTCAGTGGCATCAGCGCGGTGGATATTGGTTGCCAGGTTGAACTGCTGACCAATATTAAAAATAATTGGTTCAGAGCTTACCTCTGGGCAATAGGTAAGCATTACCCGCCGTTTTGCCATTTCTACCCCCTTTCCACTGGTAATCCTGGTTTTGAACCCAGCTATCCCCCAGCACCAGGGCAAGAGCACACTGTAATTTTTGTGCTTTCACTGGCTTCACCACCTCTACCATCGGTAACGGTAACGGTAATAGTATAGTTTCCATAGGCATTAGGCGCAACCCAGGTGACAGTATCGCCTTCTCCGGTGATGTTCCCTCCGTCCGCTGACCAGGTATAGGTTAGCTTATCCCCATCTGGGTCTGAAGCGACACACTCAATAGTGGGAGTTGCCGCTTTTCTAACACTACTCCACTCCGGGGTCAAACTCTCAATAGTCGGAGGATGGTTAGGGGCTACTGCATTGATGGTTATTTGTTTTGTCTCTTCACCGTCTCTGCCATCGGTTACTTGAACCGTGATGGTATAAGTCCCCGGTTCATCAGGCGCAGTCCAGGTAACAATAGAGCCTTCCCCAGAGATATTGCCCCCGTCCGCTGACCAGATATAGCTTAGTTCATCCTCATCTGGGTCCGAAGCAGTACATTCAATTTGGCAGCTACCTCCCGGATTTGTCTCCTCTTCATTGGCGGTAAGGCTGGAGATGACCGGTGGTTGATTGAGTGGCGCACAGCTGACAATAAGAAGGGCAGCAACAACCAGGATGATTAAGCTGGCTAGCCACTTTGGCTGACCAAGAACCAGTTTTATCATGTATTCTGCCCTCCTTTCCGTTTGGCAAACCATGATTGAAAACTTAAAAAGGGTGCAGGGTGAAGTATTATTATGGTTAAGGCCAGGAAGAGCAGCGCAATATCCATGCCCAGGGCTTGCGGTGGGGTCATGCTGCCAAAAAGGGTTTCAAGTATCCCCCAACAGCCACAGCTACCAAATGTTTTACCATGGCTTATTGCCCAGATATTATTAGTCATAAAGCCGACAATAAGCGGCAGGCTCAGCACGGCGGCGATTTTGGGGTATATGCCCAGGACTAAAGCTAAGCCCAGGATTACCTCGACCCAGGGGAGAACATGGGAGATAAAAAAGGCTACAGGGGGTATCCAGAAAGAGCCGAGGAGGACATCAACAAATTCAGCTTGCCCCGGAAACGTCCCAAGCTCAGATAACCCTGGTAGCTTACCAATGCCAGCCACCAGTAGCACCAGCCCCAGTAATACACACGGGACTATAACTATCAACACCCTTTGCCGTCTGCTTTTTAGCTGCGGTTTCAGAAATTTCATTGAGCTATCATCACCACCTGCGTATTAGGCGGGAGTTTGGCGGATTTTCACCTCACCCCACAGCCCCATTTTATCACCCTGAATGATTATCACGCCATTCAGCCCATCAATGCCCTGGGCGAATTCAATCCCGCTGGGGATATCGTCGGGCTGGATAATCAGGTTACCGATGGCAGTGGCGGCAGCATCAGCCAGGGCGGCTGATTTGGAAAGCACTATCACCGCATCGGCTTTGCCATAGCTCAGAGAATGCCCCACTGTTCCCGAAGAGGTACAAATGCCCATCGGCGTATCCTGCCCGTTGATTTCCAGACTAATCTTGCCAGTTAACGGCGATTTTCCAGCATAAATCCCTATCAGCTTTCCCCCCAAGCTCTTCAGGTAGATATCGCCCCCATTTTCTACAATAATCTCCGGGGAGGAGTCAAGAAGCTGGCTGCCGACAAACTCAGCTATAGCCCCAGCCACTGAAGCCATAGGACCAATTCCCACCTTCCTTGCCGATTCTGCCATCTCGGTTACAATGCGCGGGGCATCATCTCCAATGGCGACTGGTTCCAGGGAGGTGAGAAATGATGGATGTCGCTCAATATACCTTTCCAGCAGGTTACGGTACTTCAATACCAGCCTGTGGGCTTTTCGCTTCAGGTCGGTCGAGGCACGGATATATAAATCTGTCTCCTTGACTACTACATTGAAAGAGACCAGGTCTTTATCTTTAACCCAGTGGCGATAGGTTCTCGGCTGATACATGGACTAGAAATGCACCTCCATAGCTCGCGGGGGGCAAGCCTTGATACATAGTCCACAAGCCACGCATTTTTCATTGTAAAAGTTGACCTGCCGGGTTACGGGGTCAAGTTCAAAGGCGCCGGAGGGGCAAATGGTGATACAGGCACCGCAATGGGTGCATCTTTCCTCATTGCGGAGAACGTCCTGGCTGAGCGATTGTATCTTCACCCCGGCTTGGGTCAGATACCTGATACCCTTATCATATTCCTCCTGTTCCCCGCTCAATTCTAAAACCAGTAGCCCTTCCTCTTCAGGGGTAATTAAAGCCTTTAAAATATTAAATTCAAGGTCGTAGTCCTTAACCAGCCGGCATACTATAGGACGCTCTACTATCCGCTTGGGGAAGTGCAGGACTATTCTCTTGGAAACAGCCATTTTTGTCTCCCTTCTCAGAACACGGTGTTGGCTATTCTATAGGTCGTTCTTTAAGTGGCTTAAAGGTTATCCCCGATTCTATACCGGGTAGCGGAGCCACTGGTTCAGTTAGCAGGAACTTCCCGCTTGAGATCCATTCCTTTAGCATATTGGCAATTTCCACCGCCCTCGGGTAGCTGGATAGGGAAGCAGTGGGCACTTCTTTACCCTTGAGTTTTATCTTTCCCGTTTTTAGTTGAGCATAGCTGACTTCACCTAGGATATCTGGTTTCAGGTTGGGATAGGCGTCAGAGTAATCAATAACAGCGGCAAAAATCTCGGCATCAGTTACGGTGGTGTAGCCTAGGATTTCTTCAGAGAGTATGGGGATGGGTATGCCAATGCCTACGGTTAGGGTGCAGCTATAGCCCAGCATACTGGTTCCCACCAGCCATCTCGGGGTCATTTGCTTTAAATCGCCGATAAGGCAGAGTGTCCCCGCCCCTCTCTTGGGGACTCCCTTTTTGGTGCGGGGCACGTCTGGATTGTGCTGGGTGCCATGCCAGGCGACAAAGCCTATTCCACCCCCCAGGAATACCTTGGTGCCGATGCCAATGGTCTGGTAATACGGGTCATTAAGTAGAGGGGAGAGCTGCCCGACAGTAGAATAATTGATGTTACCCAGATTTGCTCTTAACACGCCCATATAGGTATAAATTGTTCTATCCGAGGTATTGGCCGCCACATTATAATTCTGGGAGGCATTTCTGATGTTAAATAGCACCGCCTCATTGAGGTCTTTTATATTAATCCAGGTCTCAAGCTTTTTCCTTGGGTAGCAGTCGGTGCCATAGGCAATTGCCTCCAGCCTGACATCCTTGCCAGCAGCAAGTTCCTCAATTACATGCCCACCCCCATAATTGAATTCGCCGGGATAGACTTTGTTTCTGGGGTCATCATCGGGGAGGGCGTTGGCACCGATAAATAGGTCTGCCGCCGCCAGCCCAGTGTAAGCCGGGACATCATTAAGGTAGGCTCGGCCACCACCGAGCTTGATTTTGGGCTTGGAGTGCCCGACATTAAGGTAAGCGCTAGAAGAGCACATAGGACCGAAGGTGCCGGTGGTAACCACATCCACTTCCTGGGCAGCCTTCTTGATGCCTTTCTCTTGGGCAATGTCTATTATCTCTTCAGCAGTAACTACTACCGCTTTACCCTGCTTTATTTTTTCGTTTATCTCTTCAATCGTCTTGGACATACTTATAAAATGATAGTATTAAACCGCAGGCTTGTCAATTTAGTTTAGGTTTTTCTTCCCACCCTCCCACCCAATAGGGGTTTTACCCCTCTTAAACACCCCAACAAAAGCACGGGATTGGGGGCGCTAGCCCCCATAGGGTGGGTGGGGGTCAATTTTATCCCTCAAGTTGAAGGGCATCCCTTTATAAGCTATAATCAGCTATAACCTATATTAGGAGGCGGTTTTGCTCAAAAGTCATAGCTGTGGTGAACTGAGCAAAAAGGATGTTGGTGCCGAGGTAACCCTGGCTGGCTGGGTAGACCGCCGCCGAGACCACGGTGGGCTGATATTTATTGACCTGCGAGATAGAGAGGGCATAGTTCAGGTGGTGTTCAATCCAGAAACGTCACCCTCTTGCCATAAGATAGCCAGCCAGATGCGCAGCGAATACGTAATCAGGGTCGGTGGTGAGGTTGCCCTCCGCCCCGAGGGAACGGTGAACCCCAAACTGCCCACTGGTGAGATTGAGGTCATCGCCCGTAATACTGATATACTTAATCCATCAAAGACGCCTCCCTTTTATATAAATGAAGAGATTGAAGTGGAAGAAAACCTCCGCCTCAAGTATCGCTATCTTGACCTGCGCCGGGCTCGGATGAAAGAGAATCTACTGCTTCGCCACCGGGCGGTGAAGTTTATTCGCGATTTTCTGGATGCCAAGGGATTTATTGAGGTGGAGACACCAATCCTGATTAAGAGCACCCCTGAGGGGGCTCGGGATTACCTGGTGCCCAGCCGAGTTCATCCGGGGAAATTCTATGCCCTTCCCCAGTCGCCGCAGCAGCTAAAACAGCTATTGATGATAGCCGGCGTGGAGAAGTATTTTCAGATAGCCAAGTGCTTTCGTGATGAAGACACGCGGGCTGACCGCCAGCCTGAGTTCACCCAGCTTGACCTGGAAATGAGTTTTGTTCAGGAAGAGGATATCCTCAGTTTGATGGAAGAACTGTTCACGGCTTTGGTAGCAGCAATTAAGCCCGAAATGCGGGTAACGAAACCCTTCCCCCGTCTTACCTACGCTGAGGCAATGGAGCGTTACGGCACGGATAAGCCTGACTTGAGATTTGGTCTGGAGCTGGGAGATTTGACCGACATCGCGGCTCAATCTGAGTTCTCTATTTTTCGCTCTGCCATCGCCGAGGGAGGTAAGGTGAAGGGCATATGTGCCCCCGGCTGCGGCGGTTACAGTCGCCGTCAGCTTGATGAACTGAATAAGCTGGTGCAGAGCCTTGGGGCTGGAGGCTTGGTGACTATGTCCCTGGGCACTGCTGGCGGGAACTTGAACGATTTAACCATTAAAGAGGTAAAGTCTGTTGCTGCTAGATTTCTAACCATAGACCAGATTAAACAGATGGGGCAGCGCTTAGGAGCAAAGAGGGGAGACCTTCTGCTTATCGTTGCCGGCAACCCCGGACTGGTGGATATGACACTGAGCGAACTGCGCCAGGAGATGGGACGTCGGCTCAAGCTGGCTGACCCCAATCTGTTTGCCTTTGCTTTCGTTGAGGATTTCCCCTTACTAAGATGGGATGAAGAAGCAAAGCGCTGGGATTCAGAGCATCATCCCTTCACTGCGCCTAGGGACGAGGATGTGCCCCTGCTGGACAGCGCTCCGGAGAAGGTGCTGGGCAGGCATTATGATGTTGTCTGTAACGGTTATGAGATAGGTGGTGGCAGCATCAGGATTTACACCAGCGAGCTTCAGAGGAAGGTGTTTAGACTGCTGGGTTACAGTGATGAGGAGATAGATTCTCGCTTCGGGCATATGCTTGAGGCTTTTCAGTATGGTGCTCCACCTCATGGTGGTATAGCCCTGGGTCTTGACCGCATTGTGATGCTGCTGGCGGGTGAAGAGAATATCAGGGAGGTTATCGCTTTCCCCAAGAACCAGAGTGCGGCTGATTTAACCTTTGATGCTCCTTCTCCGGTTAGCCAAGAGCAGCTAGCTGAATTACACCTGCGTCTGCGAGAAGAAAGGTGAAGGTAACCAGGGAGAAAACAGAAAATAGTCAGGCGTTTCTCAGGATTGAGATGGAGCCGGCTGAGGTAGAGGAATCCCTGGAGCAGTCCTATCAGCGGCTGGCCAAGAAAGCCAATATCCCCGGCTTTCGTAAGGGGAAAGCGCCACGGGTGGTACTGGAACGCTATATCGGTAAAGACAGCCTCCTTGAGGATGCGCTAAATAATCTGCTTCCTCAGGCTTATGAGAAGGCGCTCAAGGAACAAGAGATTGAGGCTATCGCCAACCCCTCTATTGAAATAGCTCAGACTGACCCGGTGGTATTTAAGGCGACAGTGCCGCTAAAGCCTACCATTGAGCTTGGCGACTATCAACAGATTCGACTCGCCCCAGAACCGGTAGAACTAACCGAGGATGAAGTCAACACCGTGATAGAGCAGCTACGCCGTCAGCATGCCACCTGGGAGCCTGTAGAGCGCCCGGCAGACTTTGATGATTTGGTAGCCCTGGATATTGAAAGCCATATTGAGGAAAAGCCGTTCATAAATCAACAGGGAGTCCAATATCAAATTCTCCATGACCAACCCCTCCCTGTGCCCGGGTTTGCCGAGCAGCTATCTGGGATGAAGGGCGGTGAAGAGAAGGAGTTCAAACTCAAGCTTCCCGAGGATTATTCCAGGGCTGAGCTGGCGGGGAAGGAGGCTCGGTTTAAGGTGAGGGTTAGTGAAATAAAGCAGCAGAGGCTTCCTGAGCTAGATGATGAATTTGCCTCCTTGGTTAACCCTGACCTTAAAACCCTTGACTCACTCCGAGAGCGAATCTCGGCTAACTTACGGCTCATGGCTGAGGAGAAAGCCAAGAGAGAATTTGAGGAGCGGGTAGTAGAAGCCGTGGTTGACAGCAGCCAGGTGGAATTCCCGCCAGTTTTGGTGGAGATGGAAATTGCCCGACTCTTTGACCAGCAGGCGAGGCAGTTGCAGACCAGCAACATAGGGCTGGAAGAATACCTGGGCAGGGTCGGTAAAACGGAAGAGGAACTGCGGGAAGAGCTACGTCCCTTAGCCATAAAGAGGGTTACCAGCTCCCTGGTGTTGGGCAGGACTGCTGAGGAGGAAAAGATAGAGGTCAGCGATGCCGAGATAAATGCTGAGCTGGAAAATATGGTGCAAAGTGTCACCGGGAATAAGGACGAGGTGAAGAAAAGGCTGGATTCCCCTCAAGCTCGCGACTCAATTGGGCAATTATTGGCGACACGAAAAACTATACAAAGACTGGTGGAAATAGCTGGGGGTTCAACAAATGCCCGGAAAAAGTAACACCAAGGTTGTGAAGAGCATTTGTCACCTGTGTCTGAGCTGTTGTGGAATAGATGCTCATGTGGAAAACGGCAGGCTGGTAAAGGTCAGCGCTATGAGGGAGCACCCAGTCAATAGGTTATGTGTCAAGGCGTGGGCAATACCAGATTGGATATATTCGCCAGAGCGGGTTACTCATCCCATGCGGAAGGTAGACGGGGCATGGCGGAAAATCTCGTGGGATGAAGCCCTTGATATTATCACCGACAAGCTGGCCGGGATAAAGGAGAGTTATGGAGCTAAAGCGCTGGTGGTGCATCTGGGCGAGCCTACCGTAGGCACAGAAGTACCGAGGATGGCTGCCAGATTTTGCAGCTTGTACGGGACACCTAATTACACCTCAGGGGCTTCACTTTGCTTTGCTGCCAAGGGGATAGGACATGGATTGTCTATAAGCCGGCGGATGTTCCCCTTAGCTCCAAGCTACAAAAATACCCGTTGTGTGGTCGTCTGGGGGCGTAACCCTCAGCAATCCAAAATAAGTGAGCAGGCGGATATCCTTTCGGCTCAAAAGCGGGGGGCTAAGTTAATTGTGG
This sequence comes from Dehalococcoidales bacterium, assembly GCA_023129255.1. GTDB lineage: Bacteria > Chloroflexota > Dehalococcoidia > Dehalococcoidales > BS750m-G39 > JAGMCH01. The sequence goes on along the minus strand of JAGMCH010000043.1, from coordinate 15,422 downwards.
TTGACCCCAGGGCGACCCCACTGGCTAAAAGGGCAGACCTCCATATCCAGGTTAAACCCGGAACCGATTGCGCCCTGGCGCTGGGCTTGCTGAATGAAATTATAGCTGAGGAATTATATGATAGGGATTTCGTTAACAACTGGACCTTTGGTTTTGATAAGTTAAAGGAGCACGTCAGAAAATATAACCCAGAAGCGGTAGAAAGGGTTACCTGGGTTCCAGCCGATAAAGTCAGGCAGTTTGCTCGGATGTATGCCTTAAGTAAATCGGCAGCTATTACCCAAGGTGTCTCGTTAGACCACTGCATTAATGGGGTGCAGAATAGCCGGGCTATTTCAATTCTGATTGCCATCACCGGCAACCTTGATATACCGGGGGGGAATATCTATAACCTCCCATTGAGGCAAGCTAGAGTTAGGGTAAAAGGAAGGGTTTCCGTTGACGAGGCTATTGGCGCCCAGTACCCCGTATTCAACAAGTTTGTCGGTGAGACCACAGCCATGCCAGTAGCCGAGGCTGTGCTTACCGGCAAACCATATCCGGTTAAAGCCCTCATAGTTCAAGCTTGCAATCCTGCCTTAACCTGGCCTGATAGCCATAAGGTCAGGCAGGCGTTTGAAAAGTTGGATTTGCTGGTGGTATCTGACCTGTTCATGACCGAAACCGCCAAGCTGGCTGATATTTTCCTCCCCGCCGCCTCCTTCCTGGAGGGAAAAACCCTCATGGACTATGCTTTTAAGGGGATGCCGCTGGTTATGGTAAGCAACAAGGCGGTTGAGCCTCCGGCTGACTGTCTGGGGGACTGGCAGTTATGGGCTGAGCTGGGCAGAAAAATGGGCTACGCTGATTATTTTCTCTGGCAGAGTGCTGATGAGCTTTTCGCTTACCTGCTTGAGCCATTGGGTATTACCCTGGAGCAGCTGGAGCAAAATCCGGGTGGCATACTATATCGTCAACTTCATCAGCAGCAAAAATATGAGCAGGAAGGATTGGATACTCCATCAGGGAAGGTAGAGCTATTCTCCCAGACATTGGCTGACCATGGCTACGACCCCCTGCCCACATTTACCCCGCCACCGGAGAACCAGTCTGAGCACTATCCCTTCATTTTGATTACCGGCACCAGGGCAATAGCCTTCACCCACTCTCAACATCGCCATATTACCAGGCTGAGGAAGCTGGTGCCCCAGCCTTTGGTGGAGATTAATCCTGAGCCAGCAAAAAGTCTGGGCATTGCTGATGGCGATGTGGTAGTTGTTGAATCTCCTAAGGGAAGCATTACCCTGCAAGCCAAGATTACCCCTGATATTCCTCCCCAGGTGCTCAGCCTGCAGCATGGGTGGAATGAGGCTAATGCCAATATCCTGACCGATGGCGAACAGCATGACCCGATTTCGGCTTATCCCGGGTTTAAAACTACCTTATGCCAGGTGAGAAAAATTGGAGAATAAGGTATAATTACGTAATAGTGAGCCGTAAAAAGCTAGCGGGAGGAGAGAAATGAATGTCCAACCGATGAATGTTATTCCTATGGTAATTGAAAGTGGTGCCAGAGGGGAGCGAGCCTTTGATATATACTCGCTCCTGCTTAGAGAGCGCATTGTGATGTTGGGCATGCCTATTAATGACCAGGTGGCTAACGTTATTGTTGCCCAGCTTCTCTACCTTGAGCGAGAGGACCCGGACAAAGACATAAGCCTCTATATTCACTGCCCCGGTGGCATCATCGCCGCTGGTCTTGCTATTTATGATACCATGCAGCTGATACGTCCTGATGTATCCACCATTTGTGTTGGGCTGGCGGCGAGCATGGGGACTTTGCTTCTTTGTGCTGGGGCTAAAGGCAAACGCTATGCCCTGCCCAACTCTACTATACACCTGCATCAGGCATTTGGTGGCGCTCAGGGACAGGCAGCCGACGTGGAAATTGCTGCCCGAGAGATTATGCGAATGCAAGAGCTAATCCGAGGTATTATCGCTAAACATACCGGTCAGTCAATAGAGAAGATAGCCCATGATACCGACCGTGACTTCTACCTTAACCCTGAGCAGGCGGTGGAGTACGGGATAGTGGATGAAATCCTGACCAAGCCGAAAGAGAAGTAGCTATAGCTTTTTATTATAAAGTTCGCGGTAGCGCTGGGCCAGTTGATTGCGGGTGGGTAAACCCCCTCGTGCTCCTATTTTTCTAATGCAGAATTGGGCTGCAATATCGCCCAGACGACCACATTCCTTCAACCCCTTCCCTTTGACCAGACCATAGAGAAATCCGGCGGCGAAGGCATCGCCAGCGCCGGTGGTATCCACTTCAGCCCCTGTATCTCGGCTAGCGGGTTCGATTACATATTCGTTCTCGGCGTCTCTGATATAGCCGACGGCGGCGGCTTTACCCAACTTGCCCCCTTTGCCCAGGGTAACCACAACATTATGGCAGCCCTGCTTAAGACAGCTTTCTGTCCCTCTGATAACATTCTTCCCGGTCAATTGCCGGAGCTCATCCTGGTTAATGAACAGAAGGTAGGTTCGGCGCAGTATCGGTGCCAGGGCTTTGAGCCCCTTGATGGCGTACAGTGCGCCGGGGGCAAAGCTGAGCTTGACCGACAAGTCCAGCTTGTCTATCAATTCCAGCGATACCTTGAACTGCCTATCGTCGGCAAATGACGAGAGGTGAAGCACCCCTGCCTGGTTTATATAGCTCGAGTCCAGGTCATCAATGGTGAGCAAATTATTGGCGCCGGGCAGGACATAGAGAGAGCGCTTGCCTAACTTATCACTGAGGCATAACGCTGAGCCAGTTTTTGCTTTGGGCTTTACCTTTATTTGGCTGGTGTCTGCTCCGACTTTCTGAAAGTCCTGGAGCAATATTCTGCCCTCCTCGTCATCGCCAACAGCCCCGCAGAAGCTGGCGCTTATTCCCAGTTTGGCCAGACCGTAGATGGTATTGGCGGCTGAGCCACCGGGAAAAGATTCGGCCTCCTCTACCACCGCCTCCCCATCGTCAAGGATACGCTCTACCTTATATATATGGTCTATATTCAGTGCTCCCAGCCCCATTATTTGAATATTCATTATAAACCCCATCCCCCTGTGTTTTTCTTCCCACCCACCCTCCCCATTGAGGCTTCGCCTCTCTTCAACTCTCTTTCAACCTCCCCCACCTTAAGGGTGGTGGGTGGGAAAAGATATAAAAGGAATAGGGGAGAGGGGCTTCGCCCCTTTAAGACTCCCTTATTGAAATTCCTGTGCCATCTCTTTCCAAACTTGATGAACATGCTCGACCATATTCTTTAAATAGGTAAGGCAAACACCGATTTTCTCTTCTTGTGCCTCCCCAGTGTTATCTAGATAATATATAGATACTCCATGCTCGTCATAATCCCATGGCTTACCTCCCCATCCTGCTGTATAATGCCCTGTGGGGACTAAATAATGATGGGTTGCTGTATTCCTGTAGCTGCGTACTTTCCCAAACCATTCCTTTCTCCGTTCTTTCTCCATATATTCAAGCAATTCTTCAGGTAACTTCTCCATAAACTTATTCTTATTTTTATTATTCCAACGGACATTATCAGGCTTTAAATCCAAATCGTACGCATAGACGATGTTTAATTCTTGCAAGAGGGTGTCATAAGCTGACATTAATTCAAAAAAGAATGCATCCAGATACCATTTTAACTGCCTATGGGCTAAAAGCGGCAAACCTAAGTGGTCTGGCCTGCTGGCTGCACCGAGCAATTGTCTGCAAAAATAGTCAGCTCCGTCTAGTTTAAGTCTGGTGGCAAAGTGGAAACTTCGCCATGGGTTATATTGTTTTTCCCCAAGGCTTTTTGCTTTGCGAAATTGGAAAGTGCCTTTGCCAATTTCCATGAGGGAGTCTTGTAGCCAATCTTCACCGTCTGACATTGTAGCCCCTTTTTTATAGAGCTTCACCCCAGCTTCCCCGCTTCCTCCCTGACCAGCTTTCTTATTCTCTTGTGGACCTCAATAACATCGTTTATATCTTTTCTGCCAGATAGCCAGTGGAAGTAGCCCCTATCACCTTTACCATCCCATTTCTCCTTATATTTCACTATTCTCTCCACCGCGCCTCGCTGTCCTTTCGGCCATGCCTCCAACACCTCGGTTAGGTCACTGATGAGGGTGGAGGCTAAGCCCATAGTTGAATAGGGCAGGGCATACTCATTGGCATTAAAGGCAATGGCTAGCCCGCCTGCCTCCTCCACTGCCTGGAGCATTCTGAAATCGGTAATGCTATCGCCTATCACCACCCATTTGGCTAAAGGCTGGTCGTATTTATCAGCAAATCTTTTCAGGGCATCTACCTTACGCCGCCCGCCAATCGGCTTTACCTGTCTTATGGCTGTGCCCAGGTCGGTGGCGGGCAGTTTCTCCCAGAAGAAGCTGTCCAGGCTTTGTTTAATCCGCTTATCATCGGTAGGGGGGCGCATGGTCAGCATATCTTCTTCAGCCTGCCGTAGTAGCTTGCTCTCTTCCTGACTTAGAGCGGCTCGGAATTTATCTAAGGGGAAGGGGGTGCAGGCAACATTATGAGCGTAAATGTCCAACTTTTGGGTAATGTGAATGGCGTATTGTTCGTAAGTGGTGCTGATGCAGAATACCTTCCAGCTGCTATACTGGAGCCAGGAGATAAGTTTAGCTGCGCCACCGGTTAAGCTGGCTTTAGCAGCTAAAGTGGCGATATTATCCTCGGAGATATTATGGAGAATGAGGAAGGGCACGATAAGAGCCAGGGTATCCCCCGGCTCATAGTCCTCCCTCTCTTCCAGCGTCAGCAGGTCATCGTAGCGGCTTATAACCTCAAAAATCCTGTCGCCATTGGAGAAGAGCTTCATTAGCTCATAGGCGTTATCTTGAGGTGACAAAGGTCCTTCAAGGTCAAAACAGATGAAGTTCGCCATTAGTACGCCTCTTTTATTTGTGTATCAATTTCGTCGGTCAGATTATACCCCTTAATAGGTTTTCCCGCAGCACCAACCACCTTTCCCCCCTTTATCTCAACCTTACCATGGCTGAACGCCTTGAGGGTGGCTATTATCAGCGGAAATTCTCTAGCCAGCCCATGTCGGCGGATAAGCTTAAACAGGCGGTTGTTTTCGCCTTGCCTTTTTTTAATCTCTTCTACTGCTTGCCCTTCTATTTCCCGCCAGTATTTATCAAACGGCTTGCCTCTGATGGTGAAGGTGCAGTAGGTCGCCGGCGGTCCCTCGTCCAGCTCAGGGGTTACCAGGTGCATCATCACGCCGGTTCCCTCAGCCTGGTTATCGATTAGCTGCCAGACTACCTCCTGCCAGGTTCCTTTAGGTCCACCCGGAGCTGCTGGGTGAAGGTTAATCATATTGTATCTGTGGCACATCTCCTCGCCGACGATGAGCATATAGCCAGCCAGAACGCAAAGGTCAGCATCAAATCCCTGTAATCGTTTCATCACCTCTCGGTCATAGCCAAGCCGCCACTGTGCTCCTTTGTCGACTTTAAACCTGCGGGAGGAAAAGCAGATGACAGGCGTGCCGTAGCTCTCAACCAGTTTGAGGAACAGGTCGCTGTCTTGTGATTCACCAGGCTCACGATTGCAGAAGACAAAGGCTATCTCAGCCTCAATCTCACCCAGAGCGATGCTCCGTTGCGCCACGGTCAGCAAATCCCTGGCGGCTTTATCTCTGCCGGTAGAAAACCAGCCTAGCTGATAAGTTTTTTTCAACCCCACCCCCCGTTTTTAACTTTTGTTTTTCTTCCCACCCAGCCCACCCTATAGGGGCTGCGACCCTCTTAAACCCTCTTATCTTTCCCCACACCCTAGTGGGCTTCGCCTCTCTTTAACTCTCCTTCAGAGCTTCTTTTTTAGCCTTGCCCAGGCACTGGCAAAGTGGATTAAGGGAGTCGTCCTATGCCCCGAAATTTTGCCCTTCTCCAGAGCTTTAAGGAAATCATCCCTGCCATTGAACTCAGGCATCTCTACATAGGCATTGCCTATCTCATAATGGGTATGGGCATCACTGCCAGCGCTTTGGGCGATACCATACTTCAAGGCAAAGGCTAGGGCTTTAGCCGAACTCCGGCCGAGAATATATCGTGAGTTGAGTACTTCTACAATGTCAATCTGTTCGGCTATTTCCTCTATTATGTTGCTGCGTAGTGCCGAGTGGCGGAAGATATCAAAGGGGTGCGGTATGCAAACCAAGCCACCCTGAGCCCTGATTCGGGATATTGTCTGCTCCACAGATAGTCCGCTGGGTATTGTCTCTTCAAGGAACATGCCCATAATTTCGCCATGTGGGGTTAAAATTTCCTCGGCGACGATTACTGGAAAAGGCGATATCTCCCGCATCCTTAATGCCCCCTCGGCGGTGCCATGGTCGCATATAGCGATGCAGTTTATCCCGACTTCCTGGCAGCGACTGACTATCTTTTCCAACGGCATATCGCAGTCCATTGAGTATTCACTATGAATATGAAGGTCAGCTTTCAGCAATTTGGCTTTAATTTGCCCTCTCTAGGTACTCGCCGCTGCGAGTATCAACCTTGATAACATCCCCATTATTGATAAACAGGGGAACCTGAATGGTAATGCCGGTCTCCAGCTTAGCTGGCTTATTGCCGGCGGTGGCGGTATCCCCTTTGAAACCGGGTCCGGTCTCAACCACCTCAAGCTCGACAGCAACCGATAGTTCCACCCCCACCAGCTTGCCCTTGTAGCTTGATACCTCCAGAGACATGCCCTCCTTTAGGTAGTTGAGGGTGTCGCCCAGCTGCCTGGCGTTGATGGGCATCTGCTCAAAGGTCTCCTCGTCCATGAAGTAATACGAATCGCCATCATTATAAAGGTATTGCATGGTGCGGTAGTCCAGGCGTGCCCGGGTGAACTTCTCACTGGCCTGGAAGGTTCGCTCAATGGTGTGACCGCCGCGGATATCCCGGAGCTTGAGACGAACCATAGCACTACCACGCCCTATCTTAATATGCTGGTAATCCAGGACTTGATACAGCTTTTCCTCCAGCTCAATGGTAAGCCCTTTTCTTAGTTCACCGCTATCTATCATAGTAGACTCCAATACGGTTTATTTCTTGGCTTTTGAGATTTCCCTCACCTTGCCCTTTTCCATTATTACCAAGTCCTCAATCCTCACTCCTCCCCAGCCGTCAAGGTAAATGCCGGGCTCAATGGTAAATACCATGCCATCAATCAGCTTTTCCGGTGAGTTTGGACCGAGGCGTGGCGGTTCGTGGGGGGCTAGCCCTACGCCATGGCCCAAGCCATGACCAAAGGCTTCACCATAGCCCGCCTGTTCAATAACTATCCTGGCTAGCTGGTCAGCCTCACTGCCGGTCATCCCCGGCTTAATTATAGCCATTGCCGCTGCTTGAGCGCCAAGAACGGTATCATATATCTTGTTGAAGGTGTCATCAGGAGTGCCCAGGCAGATGGTTCGGCTCAGGTCGCTACCATAACCCCCGACCCTGGCTCCGATATCAATTACTATCGGCTCAGCTTCCTGAATGGCACGGGTTGAGGGTTGGGCGTGGGGCAGGGCGGAATTTGGTCCTGAGGCAATAATAATATCAAAGGGAAGAGGCTCACTACCTTTCTCTCGCATGAATCTCTCTATCTCCCAGGCGGCTTCCCTTTCGGTTATGCCGGGGCGTAGCTTGTTCCCGATATATTCCATGGCGGCGTCGGTTATCTCCGAGGCTTTGGTGATAAGCTCGATTTCCTCAGGCTCCTTAATTGCTCGTAGTGATTCTACCAGTCCATCTACCGGGATAAGCCTAAGCCGGGATTTGCCTTTAGTCAGTATATCAGATAACTGCCGATGCCGGGCGAAGGCGATGTGCTCAGCCTCAAATCCCAGCCTTTTCATGTCCAGCTTGGTTACCAGCCGGGGGAACCAGTCACCTATTTCATTGGTTATCGGAAAAAGCTCATAATCGGGGGCTTGGCTCTTGGCTTGGGCAATGTAGCGGAAGTCAGTGGCTAAAATGGCGTCTTGTGGTGTAACCAGCAGAAAACCAGCCGAGCCGTCGAAGCCGGAGAGGTAGCGCCTGTTTTCCGGCTGGGAGATAAAGATGCCGTCAATCTCCTTTTCGCTTAGCCCCTGGCGCAGCTTTTGTATTCTATGGCTTACTTTCAGGCTCATCGTCTTTTTCCTTGGCTAAGGGGTGAGCCGCCAGATATACCTTCCTCGCCTGACCCTTGGTGACGTGGGTGTAGATCTGGGTGGATGATAGTCTGGCGTGCCCCAGAAGCTCCTGGACGACTCTTAAATCGGCGCCACCATCAAGTAAGTGGGTGGCGAAGGTATGACGCAGTATGTGGGGGTGAACCCTCTTGCCGATGCCACTCTTTTTGGCGTATTGCTCTAGTATTCTTTGCACCCTTCGTTCGGGGAGGCGCTGCCCATAGCGATTGAGGAACAGGGCATTGCCTCTCTTTTCTCCTAGGAGTTTAGGTCTGCCCTGCTCAAGGTAATAGCGCAGTGCCTCGGCGGCTGGCTCGCCCATCAGCGCCACCCGCTCTTTAGAACCCTTCCCCCAGACGCGAATTTCATTGGTATCGAGGTCGATTTGATTAAGGTTCAGGTTTACCAGCTCGCTTACCCTGAGACCGGAGGCATATAGCATCTCCAGCAAAGCCCGGTCGCGCTGTCCTTGGGGGGTGGATAAGTCGGGGGCGTTGAGCAGTCGCTCTACTTCATCCAGGGTGAGAAAGGAGGGCAGGCGCTTGTCCAGCTTGGGTGAAGAGACCATTTCTATGGGGTTGGCGGAGATTATTTTTTCTCGCACCAGATAGCGATAGAAGGAGCGGATAGCCGATAGCTTGCGGGCAATGCTTGCCTTGACAATGCCCTGCTTGGTTAAATAGGTCAGGTAATCACGCAAGACCTGCCTGTCCACTCCCTCCAGCGAATCAGCTTTCTTCTTCCTGAGGAAGTAAAAGAAATCGAGCAGGTCAGCCTTGTAGTTACGCACGGTATAGACTGAGGCATTGCGCTCCACCTCAAGGTGCTGGATATATCTGTCGAAAATCTTTTGCATGTTCAGTCCTGATAAGGTGCCCCCCTTATCCCCCCTGTTTTCGGGTGTCTTTCTTCCCACCCGCCTGCCCCATAGGGGCTTCGCCCCTCTTGGCCTCTCTTTCTCCGGCTTCTCCCAGTTTCCCTCTATACTGGCACTTGGTGCATTTTGCCAGGTTTCTCCTATATACGGTGAGCAGTCCGCCACACTTAGGGCAAGGCTGGGGGAGGGGTCTGGCGTTCAGGATAAACTTACAATCGGGGTAGTTGCTGCAGCCGTAAAAGGTGCGCTTCTTTTTACTCTTCCTCTCCACCAGCTCACCTCCACACTGCGGGCACTTAACGCCAACCTTGACCTGAAAGGATTTAGTATATTTGCACTTTGGGTAACCGCTACAGGCTAAGAATTTTCCGTAGCGCCCGGTTTTGATTACCAGGGGCTTGCCACATTCAGGGCAAATTTCGTCGGTTAGCTCCTCCAGCTTCACCTTCTCCATAAGCTCGGCGGCACTTTGAAGGCTTTGCTCAAAGGGGATATAGAAATCTTGAACCACCGTCACCCAGTCCTTATTTTCATTGGCTACCTTGTCCAGTTCCTCCTCCATATGGGCGGTAAATTCAATGTCAACGATGTCAGGGAAGTGTTTGTTGAGCAGGTCATTGACCACAAAGCCCAGCTCGGTGGGCTGAAATCTACCCTCGGTCTTGGTAACATATTCCCGCTCCTGGATGGTGGACAGGATGGGGGCATAGGTGCTGGGGCGCCCGATTCCCCACTGTTCCAGCATCTTAATCAAGGTAGCTTCGGTAAAGCGGGGTGGGGGCTTGGTAAAGTGCTGTTCGGGGAAAAGCTCTATAAGCTCAAGTTTATCGCCCTTTTCCAACGGCGGGAGGGTGGGGCTGGGCTTTTCCTCAGCTTCGTCTTTGCTCTCAGTATAGAGAATCATAAACCCGGGAAAGGTGTTAACCGAGCTGGAGGCTCTTAGCAGATAATTAACTTTAGAACGGGGGCGTCGGGCTTGAATATCAACCGTAGTATTATCAAAAGTGGCGGCTGACATCTGGCTAGCCACCATTCGTTTCCAGATGAGCTGGTAAAGCTTAAATTGGGCATTGGTAAGGTGTGGTTTAAGCAGGGAGGGCTCCCGCCAAATCTTGGTGGGACGAATAGCTTCGTGGGCTTCCTGCGCTCCCTTCACCGTTCTGGCGAAGGAACGGGCATGGGATGGAACAAACTGAGAGCCATACTTCTCAGTAATGAAGGCTCTGGTTTCAGTAATGGCTGAGCGAGTTACCCTGGTGGAGTCGGTGCGCATATAGGTAATGAGCCCCACATTCCCCTCATCGCCGATGGGCAGACCTTCATAAAGCTCTTGAGCCACACTCATCGTCAGCTTGGCCGGGAAGTGGAGCTTGCGCCATGCCTCCTGCTGCAAGGTGCTGGTGATAAACGGTGGCGCTGGCTGGCGGGTCGCCTTCTTGACGCTCACTTTGCTTACCTTATAGCTGGCTTGTTTCAGCTTATCGCTGAGTTCAGTGGCTTCTTGCTCGTTGTGAATATCTATCTTGGTGCCATCGGCGAGACCAATGAGCATGGCTCTAAAGGTGGCTGTCTCAGTAGCCTTGGCTAGCTCAGCCTCAATAGTCCAGTACTCTACGGAGACGAACTGCTCGATTTCACGCTCGCGGTCAGCAATAATCTTCAGTGCCACCGACTGGACTCTACCTGCTGATAGCCCTCTTCTCACCTTCCGCCAGAGCAATGGGCTTAGCTTATAGCCGACCAATCTATCCAGGATGCGCCTCGCCTGCTGGGCATTGACCAATTGCATGTTTATAGAGCGAGGATGGTCGAAGGCACGCTTGATAGCTTCCTTGGTTATTTCGTGGAAGGTGACCCGGCGGTAGGGTTTGCGGTTTGTTTTTGTTACCTTTTGCAGATGCCAGGAGATAGCCTCTCCCTCGCGGTCGGGGTCGGTGGCAAGATATACAGCAGAGGCATCTTTAGCTGCCTTTTTAAGCTCGTTCACAATCTTACTTTTTGCCCTGAGCACCACATATTTAGGGGCAAAGCCCTTTTCAATATCTACCCCCAACCCGCTCCTGGGCAGGTCTCTTACATGACCCATTGAGGCTTTGAGGCTATAGTTAGCACCTAATAGCTTGCTCAGCGTTCTGGCTTTGGCTGGCGACTCCACTATGACCAGATTCTTCATCGTCCTAATCTACCTTTACCCGGTATGCCTCTCTTGCTTCCCGGGACAGAACATAATTCATAGTTCCTACCTGCTTTACCAAGCCCTTGAGTTCCATCATAGCTAGAGTGCTGCTGACCACTGATGTAGGCAGACCGCTGCCGCGGCAGACCTCATCAATATGGGTAGGCTCGGTACCCAGTTGCTTTAGTAACAGCGACTCAGTCTTGGAGGCGGGTATAACCTCTTTAATCTCCATCTGGTGAGCTACCGCCGTCAAGTTCAGTTCCTCCAGGATATCGGTGTAGTCACGGATTAACTTAGCCCCTTCCTGGATGAGGTGGTTGGTCCCTCGGCTGGCTGGTGATAGAATGCTGCCCGGGACAGCGAACACCTCTCTATTTTGCTCCAGTGCCAGATGAGCGGTAATCATCGCCCCGCTGGTCTCGTCAGCCTCAACCACTAGCACGCCGAGGCTCAACCCGCTCATAATCCGATTACGCCGGGGGAAGTTATCAGCCCTGGGCCTGGTGCCCAATGGATATTCGCTTATCACGGCTCCTTGCTGAATGATGCTGCGGGCTAGAGTGGCATTCTCGGCGGGGTAAACGATATCAAGTCCAGAGGCAAATACGGAAATCGTCCTGCCGCCTGCCTCCAGGGCGCTATGGTGGGCTATAGAGTCAATTCCTCTAGCCAAGCCGCTTACGATAGTGATTTTGTTTCTAGCCAGGTCAGCCACTATCTCCTCTGTTGCCTGTCGGCCATAAGCGGTAGCCCTGCGGGTGCCCACCACCGCCAGACACCACTCATCCTGGGGGAGCAGGGAACCCCTGACATAAAGTATTGGGGGATAATCATATATCTCCTTGAGCCGAGGTGGATAATCCGGGTCATGCCAGGTAAGCGCCTTTACCCCGTAGCGGTCTAGCTTTTCCATCTCCGCTTCCAGGGAAATCTTGGGTCGCCAGTGGGCGATGGCATTTATTGAGCTGCTATCCAACCCCGAGCGCTTCAGTTCAGCGGGGTTAGCTTGCCACGCTGTTTCCAGGCTACCGAAATAGCTTTCCAGCTGCGAAAGTTTGACCCGCCCGATGCGGGGTATCATGCTGAGGCCTATCCAGTATTTGATGTCTTTGTTAGTCATTTTCAAAGCAATTCTAGCATAGAGGCAAACTAGTAGCAATTACGATTTGTCAACCTCCCCCTCCTTAAGGGCGGTGGGTGGGAAAAGATATAAAAAGATATAAAGGGGATAGGGGAGGGTCCTGATTAAAAAGTAAAATTGGTCAGAACCGCTTTAACCCCGGCTTCCCCGCAGGAATACCGAGCAGATGAGAGTTACCCCCAGCACCGCACCCCCTACAATGGTGAAGCTGGTGTCAAAGCTAAAACGGTCGGCGAGAATGCCCACTACCGGTATGATTAGGCCGGCACCTCCTCGGCTGGCAAAGTAGTAGATGCCGAGCACTGTGGAGCGGCGGCGCTCCGGGGCATGAGTGATGATGTGAGCCTCCGTGACTGGCATAGCGATATACATGCAGATGCCGAGGACGAACAATACTAACCAGACGCTCCAGCCCAGAGAGGTCAGGCTGAGCAGGTATAGGGCGGGACCGGCGATAATACTCACCACTAGCATCACCGGCACTGTACCCAGGCGGTCGGAGAGGTAACCGCCGACGGGTCCTGCCCACAGCCCGGCAAAGTGGAAGATGGCGAAGAGGAAGGCGCCGGTTTCCTCACTGGCTTTGAGGTCGTCAACGGCAAAGAGGGCAATATAGGATATCGCCGATAGTATCAGCACCTGAAGCGCTACTCCCAGAGTGATGAAGGGTATCAGCCGGCGCAGATTGCTGGGGGTTTCCCGTGTTTCAGCCCGGCGGCTGGTGTCCACTGGGGGGGCTTTTTGAGCATAGCCGCGCCTTCCTAGAAGCACGAAGAGCACGATGCCGATGATGAAGGCGGGGATGGCCAGGCTAATGATGGTGCCCCGCCAGCTCAGGGTGTGAAAGATGGCAGCGGCAATCAGTGGAGTCAGGAAGAAGCTGGCAGTGCCGCCTATCTGGTGCAGTCCCAGCGCCCTGCCCCGGTTCCTTTCGTCGACGGATGCCGCGACCAGGGGTGCTGCGGCGGGGTGATAGCCACCACCCATCACCCCGAGCAAAACGAGGAAAATAGCCATTGCCAGATAGGTGGGGGCAATACCGATGAGTATGGCAAACAGTGCCACCCCGGAAATACCTATGGTAATCATCATCCGGGGACCGAGCCGGTCGGAGAACCACCCGGCGGGTAGGTGGCTGACGCCGTAGGCGATGTTGAAGGCGGACATCATCCAGCCCATTTGTGTGTAGTCAAGGTTGAAATCATCGCGGATAAAAGGGGTGAGGGGTTGGAAGATGGCAGCGGTGAAGTGATGGCTAAAGTGGGCCAGGACAAAGATGGGTAGCAGCCCCGACATAAAGGCAAGAAACCTTGGCTTCTTGATGATAAGTTTCCTTCTAGTTATTTATTTGAAAAATCGGCGGGAGGTATGGCGGAGAGGGTGGGATTCGAACCCACGGTAGCCAAAGGCTACACGCGCTCTCCAGGCGCGCCTGATAGTCCACTCCAGCACCTCTCCACAGATTTTATCTAGCCTGTTATGTTGCTTTGAGGAATTCTTCGTGTTCTGGGCTGCTTAGCAGGATAATAGGTGTCTCGGGTTCCAGATAATTATCATTACTGTAATCAATTCTGATTTTATCTATTCTTCTGAGCGCAGAGATTAGCTGTTCCTTAAACTTGGGAAGATCCTCTTTAAGCCTTTTTTCAACGTCTTCTGTAAAGACTGGGTTACCCCATAGGTCTAACCTAGCATTAATTGTCCTGATACTGTCATTGGTAGTCTTAGTATCTTTTAACAAATTTTGAGGTAGTTTGACATAAAAGGTTGAGAGAAGTAATTCTAGGCAGGCGTTGCAAAAACGCAAATTTGAAACTCTGAATTTATTTTTATCCTGTTTTCTTAGCTCTTTACTTTCTTTAACGGTGTTTAGAATGTTATCAATGAAAGTTATATTATATGATAGTTCAGATATTAGCGCAGTTAACTTTTGCAAATTTTCTGATTTTTCGTAAGCAATTATATCTATGTTTTTTAAATGTAGGAAGTCGGCTACAGGACTGTCAGGTTTTTTAGGGTCTTTTTGCATTTCCTTTAATATATCTCTTACTTTCTTTTTGAACTCACTGGCGCCAGTTAAATCTTTCTTGTAAACAACCACCCAGTACGACTGTAAATCTGAAGGCACATCATCTATATTTTGAGCAATCAAAATAGTGCGATTCTTTAATGTGTGCCTTATCCCTAACTCGTAACAGACATTTGGGTTTCTATTGGTCAGGTCAGCGATGACCACCTCTGACCTATTTAATCCTTCTAGAATGTCCTTAATAAAAGCGCCGCTGCGTGGCTTTGCTCGCTCACACTCAAATCCAAGCCTACTTCCTGTTACCGCTGGCTTGACCATATGCTCAAATATTCCTGTCCACTCAGCTTCAGTGCACGATTTCGTTTTTGAAACCGGCATGATAACAAAGCACTTCTTTTTATTGTTCATCTCCCCCTTACCCCCTTAATTTATACTTTGGCGGAGAGGGTGGGATTCGAACCCACGCTCCGGTATAACCGGAGACCGCTTTTCGAGAGCGGCACCATAAACCACTCGGACACCTCTCCTAGGTTCAGATTATACCTTAAAACCTCTCCTGTCGGCAAAATTGCAGTGTTGACACTAGCTGGAGCAAGTGCTACCTTTGGTCTGAGGTTTAGAAATAAGATGTTTGCCGGCACTACGAAACGGTTAGCCTTGCTAATAGCCATCGGACTATTCGTCCAACTCGGTTTCTATAGTCCAGCACAGGCAGCGCCGGAAGCCCCGGTTCAGGTCAAGGAGCTAAACTTCGTTTTTATTCATGGCGCTGGGAGCAACATCTGCTCTATGCAGCTTTTGGCTGATACCATCCGGGAGCAGCTATCACCATATATCCTTGAGTATGAACAAGCCAATCCCGGCACTGAGATTCAGTTTGATACATTGGAAAGGTGCTATCCCAGCGATGTAGATGTTGATACTTGGGCTAATAACATCGCTGAAAGCATCGAGGAGCACTTCTATGATAAGGAGAATCTAATCTTAATTGGGCACAGTGC
>JAGMCH010000042.1 GCA_023129255.1 Dehalococcoidales bacterium | reverse complement strand
TGGTGGTAACTATCAATAGCCCGATTAAGAGGTTGGACGGGTATTATGTTACTGGTGGTGGCTCGGTAGTGGATTATTGTCGAGCCCGATGGTTACTCGCTGACCGGGGGATTTGTAATTCTATAGCCTACCACGATAGCTCTCAAGACGGGAGCTGGGTGGGCAGCAATAAACACTGGCTAGCTTTCATATCAGGTGAATCTGCACCGGCTAGTGTGCAATTTGATTTCGGTGGAATTGACGCCTGGCCCAGAAATATGGATGACAGTGCTATACCAATCTCAGCTCAATATTCTGATGGGGCTGATGTAGTCTACTACGGAGAGCATGCTCATGGCGATTTTGCCGAATCAGACGAGGTAGCAAGATTCATGGTGGAGCAAATCCTCCGTTATATTTTTGGAGGGTCTATAGAATGTTCTGTCTTTGCTAGGGGTGGCACTTTCGAACATAAAGCTAATTGGCTACCGGGAACAGATCATTGGAAGGACATTATCGGTGAAGTTCTTGTCGATAGTGGTCAGCTGGAGCATATGAATGAGTCCTATATTAGGTGGCAGGAGTGGGAGGACGTGGTTGGTGAGTCTCCTCCTGGGGGCGAACGGAGCAGTTACCGGGTTAGTCATGTGAATCCCTTCCTGTTTTTTACCAGCATTCGGGAATCGTGCTGGTTAAGTCCTGGCAATTCTGAAGATTATCGGCTCTACTTACGAACCAGGGCTGCCCCCAGAAATCGTGTGCAGGTGGATTGGAGTATTTATCGGCAGGGATTATTGCCCGCAGGGACTGAGCGTGACCATTATGAAGTTGAAATAGCCACCGGCACACCCCTTACCGGCATTACACACGTATCATGGTTAACTAATGACCCCCGTGACCTGAGGGCGCTAATATGGTCGCAGGCAGAAAGCCCTTTCCGCTGGTTCCAGGCTGAATGGAGAATCTACTCTAAGGAAATCCGGCAAAGGAAAGTTATTGACGAAATTCCGGCTAAATTCTTGTTATAATTAAGCCGGGAGCCGATTACATTCTAAGCTCGGCTCGAGTCTGGGCTAAACGAATTAGACTATCCCGCGATACAATGCCAATTACTTTATCTTCCTCTAGCACTGGCATGTGGTCGATTCCCAACTCGTCCATTTGGTCAAGCAGGCTTGCTGCCGGTTGCTGGGGATGAGCGGTCTTAAGCTCACTAGCGGGTATCATAATTTTACCTATATGAGAACCCCGGCGCCTTTTAGGTACTCGTTTTATATCACGCATAGTCACTGCCCCTTGTAATTTATCACCATCAGCTACGACAAAGTAATGCTGCCCGGTAACTAGAATGTAATCGTGGATTAATTGACTGATAGTGGATTGGGGGGTGATGGGAGAATATTCCTTGGCCATTATATCCTGAGCCTTAATTTTTTTAAGAGCTTCACGCAGTGCTGCCTGACGGCGACTCTGTGTTGCTGCGGTCTGCAAAACCAAACCCACGCCAGCCAGCACCAGCCCGTTAAACCATTGGCGTCCGAAAATCAGTAACAGAATCCCACCGGCGATACAGAGTAAGCCAATACCCCATCCTGTCCAGCTGGCAATACGTGTTGCCCACTCATAATCGCCAGTCACTTTCCATAGCAGTGCCCGCAAGATTCTGCCTCCACCTAGTGGAAAACCAGGAATGAAGTGGAATAAAAACAGAAAGAAATAGATAAAGGCTAACCATTGGATGAGGCCGGCAATCACAATACTGCCAGTGTTTGCCAGTAAAGCATAAATCCCGTAAAACACTCCGGCTATTACCAGGCTGGTCAAAAGTCCAGTCGCCGCCACTAACAACTCAAGAGCAGGGGAAGTGGCTTCTTTACTTGTGTGAGACACTCCACCGAAGACAAATAAAGTAATGCTCTTCACCGGGATGCCTCTACTGAGAGCAGTAAGACTGATGATAAATTCACGAATACTTACCGATATGAAAAAAAGCAAGCTGGTGGCTATTCCAAAGCTTACCCTTTGCCATAGGGGATAAGCCTCGGGGAACTGGGTCACCATGATGGCTGTTATCAAGGCAAAGGCCAGCGCCCAGGTATAATGTAACCGTATGCTAACCCCGAAAATCCGACCCAGATTAGGGAAGCCTCTCATTTTCCTTCAGAGCGATATAAACAGAGTTTAGCGTTGCCAAGTTGGCTAACGCTCAATCTGCACCAGCTGATAGCGCAGCTTGCCCGCCGGTGCTGTAATCTCTACTATCTCTCCCTGGGCTCGACCGGTAACGGCTTTACCTATGGGCGAATTGCCAGAAATCTTGCCCTTGGTCGGGTCTACCTCCCTGGGATTGACTATGGTATAGCGCAGCTCCTCGCCGGAAACTTGGTCACGCAGGACAATGCTATCACCCATACTTACCTTAAGAGTGACCTTTGGTGTTTTATCAATGATAGTGGCTGATTTCAGAGCCTCTTCTAACTCTCTAATTCGCCCCTCCAGGTGTCCCCTTTCCTCCCTGGCTGCCTCCAGAGGCGCATTTTCACGGAAGTCCTTATCTACCGCTGCCCGGCGCATCTCCTCAATAGCCTGAGGCCGCCGGCTCTTAAGGTCGGCCAGCTCAGCTTTCAGTTCAGCATGTCCTTGCTGAGTTAAAGAGATAGCCGGTGGCAAATTCCGCCTTGCTAGGGAGGTCAATCTGGCTTTCGTCTTCCTGGGCTTGAGGTGGGCAGCCAGATTGGTCTTGCTCCAGCCTTGCTTTTTGGCATAAACCAAAAAGGCTCGTATTAGCTCAAGATTGTTCAAATAGTTGGTATGTGATGACGATAATTGCTCAGCATAGTTAGCCACCTCGTGGGCAGTGAGTCCAGCGAAGGAGTGCTCCCACCCATACCAGCGAACAAATCCATATACCGCCTGCTGGCTTGTTTCTCCTTTCTTGGGTGGTAGGCTAGCCAGAAAGCTACCGGCTGCTTCACCTAGGCTTGGACTCTGGCGGCTACTATTCATCCCTGCCTCCTGAATGAGAAAGGAGCCCTCATCGCCCGCAAGGCGTTAGCTACAATCTTGTGACCTATTAACCTCATTACTGCCTCGCCATGCCAGTCGAAGGACAAGTCCTCCGCCTGGCACAGGGCTTGGTCGATGCCATGGGATTTTATTAGGTTGAACATCCTATCAACCTGCTTGTCACTCAGCCGCTCATAGAATTTTCGGGCATAGTAGCTAATCTCTAGCTCTCGCCCCAGTTTCTTTCGCCAGCGGCGCTGGTAGTTAGCCAGTGTCCTGGCTGAAAGGTTATCATCTTTGAGCGCCTGGTGTAAAGTATCGGCGGCTATATCGGCACAGAGCAAACCATAGTAGATGCCACCGCCGGTGGTTGGCTTTACCTGCCCGGCGGCATTCCCTACCACCAGCAACCTCTCACCATAGGTTCTGGCTAATGGCTTTAATGAAATCCCTCTATAGCATGGCTCAGCCTTATCCCAGGCTATTTTCCCTTGAGCCTGTAGGGATGACATCAACCTTTTCAGATGAAGCCGTGGGCTGTTACGGGACAGCAATCCCACCAGAGCCTTGGGGGGCGAGGTTGGCACTAGCCAGGCGAAAAAACCAGGAGCTATCTCCCGCCCAAGGTAGACCTCCATTTCATCAATTCCAACCATTTCTACCTCAGCCTGGGCTCCCATAACAAAATCGCCAACTCTGCCTAAACCCAGCCTCTCAACCAATTTTGAGCCAAAGCCAGTGGCAATAACAGCGGCTCTTGCCTCAAGGTTTAGCCTTTCACCTTGGCGCACTGCCTTAACCCTAACTCTATCATCTCCAACCTGTATATCCCTGGCCAGGCTATTTGGTAGGTATTCTGCCCCCTTACCTTGAGCTCTGCCAGCCATAGCCACATCAAGGGCTGCCCGGTCTACAATGCCGGCCTGGGTTTGTTCGCGCCAGAGCCTAATCAATGTCCCTGAAGGCGAAAATAACTTGGCGCTGTTTGTCTGCCTCAAAATAACATTCTCATCAATGGCAAAGGTGGTGATACACTTCTGGCTTATAATCCCGGTGCAGCAAACTTGCTCCCCCGGCTGCTTATGCTGCTCCAGCACCGCTACCCCATGCCCCATTCCGGCTAGCTTGTAGGCAACATAGCTACCCACCGGTCCGCCGCCGATAACTATTACATCATGCAATTTCACCATCTACATCCCCACCTCAGAACGGGCACGGAGAAACCTTATCAGGTTGTCACGGGTAACCAGCCCGATAATCTTGCCCTTACTTACCACCGGCATCTGGTTTATATCATTCTCGTCCATCTGTTCCACTATGCTCAGGGCATCCTGTTCAGGAGGGGCTACCTTTAGCTGGTCAAGGGGGAGCATTATCTTCTCTACTTGAGTCGTATCCCAGCTTGACTGGGGGACGGATTTAATATTTTGCAGGCTCAAAATTCCTTTAACCCCGCCTCCGTTGGTTACCATGAAAAAGCTATACCCCCAGGGCAAAACATATCCTTTAACCAGCTCAGCTATGGTAATATTTGGTGGAACTTCCATGTAGTTGGAGGTCATCACCTGCGATGCGGTAAGCCCGCGGAGGACTTCGCGCCATTGAGTCTGACGATAGCTAGCCGAGGCGGCATTTTGCAGGAACCAGCCGATAAAGACTATCCATATGCCGCCTAACCACTCATGGAGGAGGAACATCATCAAAATACCGCCCAAAATAAAGCTATAGGCTACGCCTTGCCCCACTCGGGTGGCAATTCGGGTCGAACGCAGGTAGTTGCCGCTAAACCGCCACAATAAAGAGCGGAAGACACGCCCACCGTCCAGAGGGAAGCCTGGAATCAGGTTGAACACAGCTAGAATCACATTAATCTGAGCCAGATAAAAGGCCATAGCTGACAGCGGTTCAATTATGCCCTGGGTTAAGAACCAGACCAGGGCAAACACCCCGCCAATTGCCAGACTGCAGGCAGGACCAGCAGCCGCCATTTTGAATTCGGCGCTGGCTTTGGTTGCTTCCTTGGTCATCTGAGCCATGCCGCCAAAGATAAACAGGGTTATACTTTTTATCGGGATGCCGTTGGCTCTGCCCACCAGGCTGTGAGCTAGCTCATGGGCTAACACAGAGGCGAAGAATAACAGGCTGGTAGCTATGCCGATAGTCCAGTAAAGTAACTGGCTCCACCCTGGATAGAAAACGGGGAAGACCCGCCACGAAAGCGAGAAGGTTATTAAGAAGAATATGAAGAACCAGGTATAATGCAGCCGGAACTGGATGCCAAATATCTTGCCCAGATTAAAACCGCTACCCATTTCTATCGCTTTTGCACAATTTCTATGGCGACTTCAGCGGCTCGTTTCCCGGAGAGAAGCATGCCGCCAAAGGTAGGTCCCATGCGGGGTAGCCCGAAAACACTGGCTACCGCCATACCAGTGATAATCAGTCCGGGATGGACCTCACTGGTGCGCTCGACCACCGCATCCTCCGATTTATCAATCCACAACGCTCCTTCCCCCGCCATCTTGAGCATACCCCGCTGCACCAGTTTCTTGACCACACAGGCATCATGACCGGTGGCATCAATCACTACCTTTGTTTCCAGGGGTATTGGGTCTAGGGCGGAAACCTCGTTGGGGAGATGGATAATAGGGCTCCAGTTAACCACTACCCCACCAACCCGGTTATTTTCACGAACTACTATGTCTTCAACCATGGTCAGGCTAAAGACCTTAACCCCGGCATCGCAAGCGGCAGCAATGAGCCTGGAGCAGGCGTGGGGGGCATCAGCTACATATAGACCCTGGCTTGCCGGGGAATAGGGCACACCCAGCTCATCAAGAAGTTCCTGGGCTGGCGCCCTGATGGTGATCTTATTCATAAAATAGCCACCAATCCAGAAGCCGCCACCCAGATAGTTATTCCTCTCTATAATCAAAGTTTTGAGCCCTGCCTTAGCTAGCTCTCTTCCCGCCACCAGTCCGCTGGGACCAGCACCAACAATAATGACCTCGCTCTCAGCATACTCCTCGACCTGGCGTAGGAAACTGCTGACAATAGCCTTGGTCACTTCCCTTTCTCTAACCGGGTGAAACAATGTCATTTCAAGCTCTCCTTTCTATTAGGTTAGAAGCCAGACCTGGGCGCTGAGATGCCTAGAAATTTTTCCATTAGTGCCATAGCACAAAACTCACCGCACATACTGCAAGCCTTGCCTGTGGAGGTGTGCTTGCTATGAACCTGGCGAGCCAGCTCAGGGTCTAAGGAAAGCCTGGCTTGCTCCTCCCAATCCAGCTTCTTTCTAGCCACTGCCATCTTCCTATCCCACTCTAAAGCATCTTTGACTCCTTTAACTATATCGGCGGCATGGGCGGCAATGCGTGAGGCAATAACCCCCTGCCTTACATCCTCAGGGTCGGGCAG
>JAGMCH010000041.1 GCA_023129255.1 Dehalococcoidales bacterium | reverse complement strand
CTGCGTTTCCCAATCCTCAGGATACTCAAAGCCATAGCCAAGTATATAGTCATAAACCCGGATATACCCTGGCGTTACCGGTTCTGGTGGTGGTAAAGGTATTACCGTGGGTACTATGTTAACTGTAAATACCTTGGTTACATCATCCGGGGACGGCTCTTCCCACGGTTGTTTGTAGACCAGGGTTATCTCGGTTTGACCCATCTCTACTAGTGTCCTGAAGTGGAAAAGTTCGGTGCCACCGGCACCGACCACATCTTGTTTAGCCGCTACGCCCGGCTCATATGTCTTTTCCACCAGTTCCAGCATGGTCTCGTCGTAGCTTGCCTGCCAACCATAGCCGGTGGTAGGATTAGAGACAAGGGGAATAACAAATTCTTGGTTAACCTCAACTCTTAGCCAAGCTTGATACATAGGTATATCCAAGAACTCGGCATAAACCGATTCCAATAACTCGGCGTAAGCCAATGCCTCTGCCAGCTTCTCCTCTGCCACAGTCAAATCACCTTGCAAGGATTGAATTTGGCTCTGAGCGGCCGTAAGATCACTACTCACCTGGTCATAGTCCTCCTGAGATACTCCACAGGAAGGCAACAGGAAAAGCATCAGAATCAACACCATACCTGTTACAATGACTTTCTTCATTATAAATCCTTCTCTATCAATTAGTTACTCACTATATTATATTAAAAACCTTTCGGTGCTGAGATGCCTAGAAATTTTTCCATTAGTGCCATAGCACAAAACTCACCGCACATGCTGCAAGCCTTGCCTGTGGAGGTGTGCTTGCTATGAACCTGGCGGGCTAGATCGGGGTCTAAGGAAAGCCTGGCTTGCTCCTCCCAATCCAGCTTCTTTCTAGCCACTGCCATCTTCCTATCCCACTCTAAAGCATCTTTGACTCCTTTAACTATATCGGCGGCATGGGCGGCAATGCGTGAGGCAATAACCCCCTGCCTTACATCCTCAGGGTCGGGCAGGGATAGATGCTCGGCTGGGGTTACATAACACAAAAAATCGGTACCGGCGGCGGCAGCAATAGCTCCGCCTATGGCTCCGGTGATATGGTCATAGCCAGCAGCGACATCGGTTACCAGTGGCCCTAACACATAGAAGGGAGCCCCCTTGCAGATAGCTTTCTCTAGCTGGACATTAGCCCCAATCTGGTTCAGGGGCAGGTGCCCCGGACCCTCAACCATCACCTGGACGCCGGCTTGCTGTGCCCTCTTTACCAGCTCGCCGATAACCAGCAGCTCCTCCACCTGAGCCCGGTCAGTGGCATCAGCCAGGCAACCGGGACGCATGCCATCGCCAAGGCTGAGGGTAACATCAGACTCTCTGGCTATCTCCAGTAAGCGGTCGTAGTATTCATAGAGTGGGTTTTGGCGCTCATTGTGGAGCATCCAGCCTATTAAAAAAGCTCCACCCCGGGATACCACATCAGCTACCCTGCCCTGTTCTCTGAGCCGGTCAACGGCTGACTGGGTGACACCACAGTGCACGGTTATGAAATCAACGCCGTCTCGGGCGTGCTCTTCTATGGTTGAAAACAGGTCGTCAACAGTCATTTTGACTATAGCTCCACGACTGGCTATAGCTTCAATTCCTGCCTGGTAGATGGGCACTGTTCCTAGTGGCACGGAACTTGAGGCAATAATAGTCCGCCGGATGGCTGATATATCGCCGCCGGTTGATAAGTCCATAACGGTGTCGGTGCCGCAGCTGGTAGCTACCCGCAGCTTTTCCAGCTCGGTATCTATGTTGCCAAAGTCAGATGAGGTGCCGATATTGGCATTGACCTTGGTCTTAAGCCCCTGACCTATGCCGCAGGGAACGAGGTTTGTGTGGTTAGTATTAGCCGGGATAACTATCGTCCCTTCGGCTACACCCCGGCGAATAAACTCAGCCGCTATCCCCTCATGCTCCGCCACCAGGCTCATCTGTGGGGAAATGGTACCTTCTTTCGCTAATTCCAGTTGAGTCATATCTGCCTCCAAAAATTAAGACCAAGGGCTTTGGCAGTTGTACTAAACCCTTGGTCTAAATCACTGCTGCTTCCCTCCGCTCGCATTATCGAGATCAGGTTTCAAGGGTTGGCGCCAAACCGCCTCTCAGCCTTTTGAGCACCCCTAGCGATTGTATTTAATTTTACTCTAGTGTAAATATAACATAGGTTGGGCTAAAATGCAAATATTAATCCATCTACTTTGTTTACCTGGCTCCTTTGTGGTAGAATATTTGTACTAAAAAGAGAACGGGAATCACGTGGCAAAGCCAAAGACCAGCTTTATCAAGGCATTTGAACCTATCTTGATTAAAGCCTGGGGCTCTTACCAAGATAATTTCGATGATAATCTTCTTAGGAAAACCCGGGAAGCCTTGTCATACATCCGTCGTGTATACAGGTTCAAAGGCGAATTGGGAGCCGAGTCTCCAACACGGATTGACTTTAGAGAGTCTAAGAACAGGGCGGGCTACCTTGCTGCTTTTGGCGAGCGCCATGCGTATCTTGCTTACGCCCATCTAAAAAGAGTTCAAGCAATTAACCCAACCGTTATACCAATGCCGGATGCTCATGGAGAACTCACGGTGACGCTAGTTGGAGCAGGCCCAGCCATTGAAACCTACGGTCTTTGCCTGTTCTACAACGAATCTACTCACGAACTCAAACGGTTAACGCTGAATCTGATTGAAAAGGTTCGTGAGTGGCAACCTGCACGTGAACTGGTAATTTCTGGATTAATAAAGGAGGTGCTACCTAAGGTAGATATCTTTAGTATTCCTATTGAAGCTGATATAAAAGAAGCCAATTGTGTGCAAACATTCGCTGCTCATCATGATTCTCTTGTTAGTACCCAAATCCTCATAATTTATAATGTATTGAATGAAATCGAGTCCATGTATGCATCTGTAGTATTAAGAAACTTGAGTTACATAATTCGGCAGTGTGAGCAACTACTTCTTGTGTTACTTGCTGAACCTACAGCTCTGAACGCTTGGCCTAGAATAAAGTGGATACGTGAGTTACTTCTGCAATACTCCACGGTTCTCATAGATAAACTTAATGAAGAAATCAAGTTTTCAGAAGAACCAGCGAGAATTGCCTTGACGGGGTTAAATGAGCGTTTGTTTAGTAGAGCCATTGAGAAAAATCCACCCGTATTTGAAACCTCTCTAAAGCGTGTCATTCTGGCATGTCAAACGGTTCCACCAGAACCATTTTCATCCCAACGCTATGAGCAACTACGGAGACTCCTCTTGAAGAGAGACCGAAAAGGAAGGATTGTAAAAGAACCAGTCACACCTGTCACTGATTATCAACTGCCTTTGTTCTCGTAGTTTCTCGACTCTCAAAGAACCAGCATCGCATCTCCAAAATTCCATAAAATAATATCTGGAGGTTTGCCCCTCTTGAACTCTCCCTTAGTGATATAATGAAACTATTATGGAGAAACTCAGTCTCGGGGCTAAAAAATTAGGACTGGAGCTTACTCCTACTCAGCTTGAGCAGTTTGATATCTACTATCAGGAGATGGTGGACTGGAATAAGCGCGTGAACCTTACCGCCATCACCGATTATGAAGAGGTGCAGATAAAGCACTTCCTTGATTCTCTCACCGTGACCATAGCCTGGCAGCAAGCCAAAGGCAATACCGTTATTGATGTTGGCACCGGCGCTGGCATACCGGGAATTCCGCTCAAGATTGTCTTCCCCGATATAAAGCTGGTATTGCTTGAGGCTACAGCTAAGAAAGCAGCCTTTTTGCGTCACATCGTACAAGAACTGGGGCTGAATGATGTTGAAATTGTAGTTGGCCGAGCGGAGGATATCGCCCACCTGGCTCAATACCGGGAGAGGTTTGACCTGGTGCTTTCCCGGGCGGTGGCGCAACTACCAACCCTCGCTGAATTAGCCTTACCCTTTTGTGCCCTTGGGGGCAGCTTTATCGCTCAGAAGAAGGGAGATACTAGCGAGGAGATAAGTCGGGCAAGTAAGGCAATCGGACTGTTGGGTGGCAATCTGCGGGAGGTGAAAAGGGTTGACCTGGAAGAATTTGCCGATGAGCGCTGGTTGGTGGTGATTGATAAGGTATCGCCGACACCAGCACAATACCCCCGCCGTTCAGGCATGCCAGCTAAAAGACCGCTGGGGTAAATAAATATGAAAATAAAATATCTAAGCACTATCTTGGTCTTGATTCTCCTGATTTTGGCGACTGGTTGTGCAGCTTCTACTGCTCCTATGGTCACTAGGGTAATTGATGGTGACACTATTGAGGTGGACATTGGTGGCACAATATACAAGGTTCGCTATATTGGCATAGATACGCCAGAGCTAGACGATGAACGCCCTGAGTTCTGTGCCTTGGCTCAAGAGGCTACCAGATTGAATAGGCAGCTTGTAGAAGGGGAAACCGTTCGGCTTGAGAAGGATGTTTCCGAGACTGACAAATACGGGAGGCTCCTGCGCTATGTTTATGTTGGTGATACCTTTGTTAACGCCGAGCTGGTAAGACAGGGGCTTGCCTGGGCTAAAGCCTACGAACCTGATATTAGGCACCAGGGCATTCTGGAGGAAGCCGAGGCAGAAGCAAGGCAAGACAAAGTGGGGATTTGGCAAGAGTCCCAACCATCACCGCCTATAAGAGTTGAAAATGTACAAATTACCTCCATTTTTTATGATGGTCTAGTGCCTCATGTAGAGTCCGATGAGTATGTAGAAATCACCAATCTCGGGAGCCAGCCACAAGATTTGACCGGCTGTGTGCTAGTGGATATATCAGACGGGCATCCCTCATTCACTTTCCCGTCTTATATCCTGGCTCCAGGCGAAAGCATCCGAGTTTATACCAACGAATATCATCCCGAATGGGGAGGATTCAGCTTTGAATATAGCCAAGCCATTTGGAACAACAGCGAACCTGATGTAGCTGCGCTATACGATAACCAGGGTAATGAGGTCTCCCGAAGGAGCTACTAAAGAGAGGGGGATTAAGGGGGTGAGGTTGATAAGTACCCTAAACAATAGTAAAATATAGTTATGAAAAGTCATGGTTTGAGTCAGGGTAAGGAGAAAAACATGGAAACCGGCACTTGGAAGGTCAAGACCGGGCTAGCTCAGATGCTAAAGGGCGGAGTAATTATGGATGTGGTCAATGCCGAGCATGCCAAGATTGCCCAGGAGGCAGGCGCCTGTGCCGTGATGGCGCTGGAGAGGGTGCCAGCCGATATTAGGGCTGCCGGCGGAGTAGCTCGTATGGCTGACCCAACGATTATTGAAGCCATTATGAAGGCGGTCTCTATCCCGGTAATGGCTAAGTGCCGCATTGGGCACTTCGTCGAGGCTCAAGTGCTTGAAGCCCTTGGCGTAGACTATGTAGATGAGTCTGAGGTGCTTACCCCGGCTGATGAGAGCCATCATATCTGGAAGCATGACTTTAAGGTTCCCTTCGTCTGCGGCTGCCGTGACTTGGGTGAGGCACTACGCCGCATCGGCGAGGGGGCAGCTATGATTAGGACCAAGGGCGAAGCCGGCAGCGGTAACATTGTAGAAGCGGTCAGGCATATGCGGGCAGTGATGGATGGCATCCGCAAACTGGTGGATACCCCTCAGGAGGAACTGATGGCAGTGGCTAAGGAAATGGGAGCCCCCTTTGAACTGGTAACCGAGATACATAAAACAGGGAAACTACCTGTGGTCAACTTTGCCGCTGGTGGGGTAGCGACTCCGGCTGATGCCGCCCTGATGATGCAACTGGGTGCCGACGGCGTTTTCGTTGGCTCTGGTATATTTAAATCCAGCAACCCGGAGGTTAGAGCCAAGGCTATAGTTGAGGCTACCACCCACTTCCAAGACCCTAAAATCATTGCCGAGGTCTCCAAGAACCTGGGAGAAGCCATGGCCGGATTGGATATAAAGCAAATCCCTACTGAAGAATTGCTGGCATCTAGGGGACTGTAATATGACAATAGGGTTATTGGAGATATTTTGCAGAAGGTAATCACCGACGACCTGGATGCACTGATTGACATTCTGCCGCCACACATCCGCCAGCCATTACGCCAGCAGAAGGATATCAGCGAGCTTTTAGAAGTAGTCCTTGACCTGGGTCGTCCTCCAGAAGCCCGCTTTCCCCGGCGGGAAATGGTTCTCAATCCCAAGGAAGTTGACGAGGAGGACATCGATTATGTGTCCTCTCGCGTCAGTAGCTTTGGGGATGACAATCGTGCCGGAATTGAGCGCACCCTGCACCGCATCTCAGCCATTCGTAACCGCAAGGGGCGTATTGTTGGGCTGACCTGTCGCGTGGGCAGAGCCATCTTCGGCACGATAAAGGTTATTGAAGACCTTATCCAATCGGGTAGAGGCGTCCTGCTTTTAGGTCGCCCCGGGGTTGGCAAAACAACCATGCTGCGCGAGGTGGCTCGAGTGCTAGCCGATGACATTGATAGGCGGGTCGTCATCGTGGATACCTCAAATGAGATTGCTGGCGATGGCGATATTCCCCACCCCGCCATTGGCCACGCCCGGCGGATGCAGGTAACCACCCCCACCATGCAGCATGCGGTGATGATTGAAGCCGTGGAAAATCATATGCCCGAGGTAATCGTCATTGACGAGATTGGCACCGAGCTTGAAGCTCAGGCAGCCCGAACTATCGCTGAGCGTGGAGTTCAACTGGTGGGCACTGCCCACGGCAATACCCTGGAAAACCTGATGATGAACCCTACCTTGGCCGACCTCATTGGGGGTATTCAGACGGTAACCCTGGGCGATGAAGAGGCAAAGCGGAGAGGCACCCAGAAGTCCATACTGGAGCGGATGTCGCCGCCCACCTTTGATATTGTGGTTGAGATTCAGGATTGGGACAAGGTAGCCATTCATCCTGATGTCGGCGAAGCGGTTGATGCCCTGCTGCGTGGTCGACCTATAGCCACCGAGACTCGCTGGCTTGACGAGGCAGGGGAAGTCAGGAGCCGAAAGGAAGCGCCAGCGACCACCACAGAGAAAACCGCTAGAATCAAGCCACAGGTCAGAGGGGGAAAACTACCCAAGCTTTATCTCTTCGGCGTAAATCGGGGACGAATGGAGCAGATGGCCAAAGAGATGCGATTAAGCCTGGATATAGTCAATAGCTTAAATGATACCAACCTGTTTATAACCTCTAAGAGCTACTATCGGCGCAAGCCGCAGAAGGTCAAAGATGCCGAGGTGGCTAACCTGCCCATTTATGTCCTCAAGAGCAACACACCGGCTCAAATCAGGCAGCTATTAGAAGCTATCTCCCCCGCAGAGGGCACGGGGAAGGCTGACCGGTTTAAGGGCGCCCTCGGCGAGGCGGAAGAGGCTGCGGAGCAGGTAAAGGGTGGGCAGGAGGCGGTGGAACTTAGCCCGCAGAGCGCCTATATTCGGCGCTTGCAGCACCTGATAGCCGAAAGAAATAGCCTATCCTCACAAAGCACGGGCAAAGACCCCAATAGACGGGTGAGAATTTATAAATAGTAGGGGCAAGGTTATAGTGGAAGCATTTAGGGTGAAGATAATAACCAAAATGGAAAGTAACATTCCACTTAGGCCAGACGAGAATATCTCTGTAAGTGATAACATAGACATTCTCAATAGGGAGTCTGTTTGTGACTACAACATTCTCATCGTTAATTTACCAACTTTGTATACGTATGAGTCACTTCATCTAGATAAAGATGATTTTAGTGAATTCTTGGATAAGCCAAGTGTTATTTTGTGTATATCAGATAAGGAGGATCTCCCTGAAAAATACAGCCAGTATGCTTGGTTACCTGGTAAACAGGGATTTAAGGTAATAAATAAGACAGGCGAATCATTAAAGCCAACGGAGAACAGTGGCCGTTATATTAAGCTATTTAATGCTTATAATTGGAAGTGGCTGTGCAGCTTCAGCATTGTGCCTTCGCAATCTCCGAGCTATGTTTCAATAGCAAATAATATTACAGGTCAAAATGTGGCTTTGATGGCAGGTATTGGAGAGGGAAAAGTTATCTTAATCCCCATTCCTAAAATAGATATTAAAGACCCCAAGAAATACTCTGCATTCTTGAGATTGCTGGTTGACTTGTGTAAGGAAGAAATAGAGGAACTTGCTGAGAAGGAAAGTGAAGAACCTGACTGGGTTGAAAAATATGTCGTTCCTGAGGAGCTTAAGCTTAGAGATAAGATTAGTGAATTACAAGAGCAATACCAAACGTTGACTGAAGCCCACAAACTTTTTTATGAAATGAGCAAGACATTAACGAAAACGGTTACCTTCGTCTTAAGTAGCATGGGCTTTAATTCAGAAATGAAAGAGTACGAAGGTATACACGATGTTGAAATATGTGAAAGTGATTGCGATTTTGTTGTTGAAGTGACATCCTCTGGAAAAGATTGGATTAATATAACCAAAACTCGACAACTTCTTGACTGGTGTCGTAGATATGAACAGGAAAGAGGGAAAAAACCAAAGGGAGTATTAATTGCTAATCCTTACTGTAATTATCCCCTATCAGAAAGAGATGAACCTTTCACACCAGCTGCATTGAAGCATGCAGAAGCAGAAGATTTTTGCTTGATAACATCGGAGCAGTTATATAATATCTTTTGCAAATTTCTAAAGGATGAAATAGATAAGGATAAAATTAAAGAATTATTACTGTCCACAAAAGGTTTATTGTCATTTGGGGAATAGTATATGTCTCTCTTTATCACCTTTGAAGGGGGGGAGGGGAGTGGCAAGAGTGTCCAGGCTAAAGAGCTATATCGGAGACTATCGCAGCTAGCTGTTCCTGTCCTGCTGACCCATGAGCCTGGTGGTACCCCTTTTGGCAAAAAAATAGGTCGCTGGCTGAAGTGGGCTAAAGATACAGATATATCACCACTGACTGAGCTGATGCTGTTTAATGCCTCCCGTGCCCAATTGGTAGCCGAGGTAATCCAGCCCGGTCTAAAAAGCGGGAAGGTGGTTATCAGCGACCGCTATGCCGACTCTACCACTGCCTATCAGGGCTACGGGCGGGGACTGGACCTAGCAATGGTTAAGGCTACTAATAAAGCTGCCACTCAGGGGTTAACGCCTAATCTGACTGTCCTGCTGGATATGCTGGTGGAGGAGGGGCTTGCCCGCAAGAGGACCAAAAAGCAAGACCGTTTTGAGCGGGAGACTCTAGCCTTTCACCACGGTGTGAGGGAGGGCTACCTCAGAATGGCTGCCGACGAGCCAGAGCGATGGCTGGTGGTAGACGCTAGCCAATCTAAAGAAAAAATAGCTAACATTATCTGGCAAAGGGTGAGCCAACTGCTTTCAAGTTGAGGAGACTGATAGATGGCTCAAAAGCGAGTGGTGGTGGCTATGAGTGGTGGGGTGGATTCTTCGGTGGCAGCTGCCCTGCTGAAACAGGCTGGCTATGAGGTCAGCGGCATCTATATGCACCTGTGGTCAGACCATAATCTGCCCCCGACCATCTCAGACTTGGAGCATACCTGCCAAATCCTGGATATACCCCTTTACAAGCTTGACCTGGAGACAGAATTTCAGCGCCTGGTCGTTGACTACTTCTGCCGGGAGTATAGCCGGGGGAAAACACCCAATCCGTGTATCGCCTGCAACCAGCATGTGAAATTTGGTCTTCTTCTGGAAAAAACACTGGAAATGGGGATAGAATACTTAGCCACCGGTCATTATGTCAGAATAGAATCCACGCCGGACGGCTACCGGCTGCTGAAAGCAGTTGACATAACCAAAGACCAGTCCTATTTCCTTTATACTTTAGGGCAAAGGCAGCTTCAACATCTGCTATCGCCTTTGGGCGAGCTTAGCAAAGAAGAGGTCAGAAGCTTGGCTGCTGAGCTGGGTTTGCCCACTAGTAGCCGGCATGACAGCCAGGATGTTTGCTTTATCTCCAATAATGACTATCGGTCTTTTATAGCTGAGCATATCTCTCCTAAACCAGGGGAAATAGTTGACATAAAAGGCAAAGTCCTGGGCAAACACGATGGTTTGGCTCGATATACGGTGGGGCAGAGGCAGGGCTTGGGGCTGGCCTCAAATGAGCAGCTATATGTGCTCAAACTGGATGCCGCCAATAACAGATTGGTGGTGGGCACTAAGGACCAGACTTTACATAACGTGCTCACTGCCAGCGGACTAAGCTGGATATCGGGGAAAGCCCCCAAAAAGCCAGTAAATATAACGGCTAAGGTCCGCTATAAGGCGGCTGAGGCAGCCGCTGAACTTCGTCCCAAAGATGGTGTGGCTGAGGTTTGTTTTATTGAGCCTCAGTCGGCGATTGCTCCTGGGCAATCGGTAGTGTTTTACCAAGGCGATGCTGTCCTGGGTGGGGGGATAATAGATGCCGTCCTTCATTGAGGAAGAACTGCTTGAGGCACAGGGTTACCGGCTCATTGCCGGCATTGATGAGGCTGGTCGTGGTGCTCTGGCTGGTCCGGTGGTAGCCGCCGCCGTCATTCTACCCAATCATGTAGATGCCCCTTGGCTTGGCGGGGTGAAAGATAGCAAGCAGTTGAGTCCAGCCAAGCGTGAGTTTTTGTTTCATCATATTCACGAGATAGCCATTTCCATAGGCATCGGCTTGGCTCCTCATTACTTGGTAGATGCCCAGGGTATAATCAGAGCCACCCGCCTGGCAATGAAGTTAGCCATAGACCAGCTCTCACCGCCACCCCAGTCCCTGCTCATAGATTATATGCGTCTTCCCGAGGTCAAGCTGCCCCAAAAGGGAATCACCAATGGCGATAATCTATGCTTCTCTATAGCCTGCGCCTCTATCATTGCCAAGGTAGCCCGGGACAAGCTAATGGTGGAGTTTGATAGAACCTATCCCGGCTATGGGCTGGCTCAACACAAGGGCTATGGCACCAGGCAGCACTTTGCCTGCCTGTCCCGCCTTGGTCCCTGCCCCATCCACCGCCGGTCATTCAGGCCAGTGAGGGACGTTATACTATATGGGCGTTTATCTTGGAGTAAAAACAAAACTGGAGGTTTATTATGAACAAAGCTGAAATACTTGCCTTTTTAAATGCCAATCCCACTTGCTACCTTGCCACGGTTGAAGGGGATAAACCCCATGTGCGCGCCATGGGCATGGTTAAAGCCGATGAAAACGGCATCATAATCGAGACCGGCACCTTCAAAGACGTATATAAACAGCTTTCGGCCAACCCCAACGTGGAGCTGTGCTTCTTTAATGCCAAGCAGGGTACTCAGGTAAGGGTAAGCGGCGCTGTTGAACAAGTGGATGATTTGAAGCTGAAAGACGAGATAATCGCCCAGCGCCCGTTCTTAAAGCAGCGGGTAGAAGAAGGGGGCTACGAAGCAATGGGGGTCTTCCGGTTGAAAGGGGTGGCCTACGTCTGGACTTTTCAGACCGCTTCCGAACCCAAGACCTATATCCAGTTATAGGCTGTTAAACCATTTGGGGAAACCTATCCCCCTGACCCCCTTCCCTTCGTAATTTGTTAAGGGAAGGGGGAGTATAGAAGAGAGGGGGGCGAAGCCCCCCTCTCATAAATCTCTTCCCCCTCTCCTTTTAAGGAGAGGGGGATACAGGGGGTGAGGTTACCAATAAGAGAGAAATGAGGCGCAGAGAAACCGGTATTCTGGGTGAAAAGCTGGCTAAGGACTTTCTCAGGAAACGGGGTTACCGTGTCTGGGAAACTAACTACCGCTGCCCCGAAGGTGAGATTGACATAATAGCTGAGCATAAAGATTACCTGGTCTTTGTTGAGGTGAGGACAAAAAAGAGCCTGGAGTTCGGCAGCCCGGAAGAGTCAATCACAGCAACAAAAAGGGAAAGATTAAGGGCGGTTGCTTCCCACTACCAGCAGACCCACAGTAACCTGCCCCAGCTATGGCGCATTGATGTTGTCGCTGTAGAGCTGGACCAAAAAGGAAAGCCGTCACGAATTGAACTTATTGAAAATGCCGTCGGCGATGCCTGAGGCTTTCAGCTTTACTCTCCTAATCTGGCTGTGCTAGAATTAGCTGCTTGGAGCGATGGATATGGCTTCACCGGAGACAATGTCAAGACAGAGGTTGCGCATTATTGATGCCAATCTAAACCGCGCCGGCGAGGGGCTTCACCTGCTTGAAGA
>JAGMCH010000040.1 GCA_023129255.1 Dehalococcoidales bacterium | reverse complement strand
ATACGCCATGAGATACTAAAGGGCGACTGGTCATTCAACCAGCAGCTCCTCCAGTCCCGAGACTCAGAAAGTGACGTGGGAGTTGATATTGAAGCCCCTGGGGAAGAGAAACAGAGGGAGCTACCTATTATGGTAGTGGCTAATGCCAGAAGGGTTCAGGAATCGCTGAGAATTCTAGAGGAGCTAGCTAAGATTCCAGGCACCGTTCCCAAATTAGACGCCGAGAAATTCAAACACGCCCGCTTTGCCCTCTACACTATAGAGCAAAAACTGCTGTCCAAATTATCGCGGCAGGATAAAGTCAAGTATTTAACCGGGCTCTATGCCATTATAGACAGCCAGGCATTAAGCGGTCGCGGTCATATTGAGGTAGCCAGCCAGCTAATCCGGGGTGGGGTTAAGGCAATCCAACTGCGCGATAAGCTCAGCGGCAAAGACGAGCTACTGCCCATAGCTCAGCAGCTAAAGGACTTGTGCTCCGAGCAGGCCGTGCTTTTCATAATGAATGACTATCTTGATTTAGCTCTGGCTACTGGTGCTGACGGACTGCATCTGGGGCAAGAAGACCTGCCCATAACGGTAGCCCGCAAACTGTTGCCTATTGACATAATCCTGGGCTGCTCGGTGACTACTGTAGACCAGGCTACCGCTGCCGAGTCTAGCGGGGCTGATTACATTGCCGTTGGCTCAATCTACCCAACATCGTCCAAGAAAAGGGCAAAGGTGGTTGGTCTGGAAAGGCTACGCCAAATCAGGGGGGCGGTAAGCCTGCCCCTGGTTGCCATCGGGGGCATTAGTAAAGACAATGTGGCTGAGGTTCGGGCGGCTGGCGCCGATGCCGTGGCAGTGATTACTGCTGTATTACAGGCAAAGGATGTAGCGGAAGCAGCCCAACAGATAATAGCTGGCTTTGAGGCAGGCAAGTGAGCGGACTGACCGATAATCTGGAATCAATCGCCAATCAGATTAGAGAAAGCTTCTCGGCTAAAGACGCCGCCAGGGAGAAGGTGCTGCCCCTGTGCCGTGAGGCGATTCGGCACTGCAGCAATGCTATCCGTGCTGTCCATCGGCGGGAGTTTGACCGGGCTAAACAATTGCTCCAATCAGCCCGTAACCTGTTAACCGAAGCTGAGCGGGGAGCCGCTGACTATGGCGAACTCGGCTACGCTGGTTTTGTCAGAGACGCCAGAAAGGAATTTGCCGAGGGCAGTATCACCCTCGCCCTGGTAACCGGAAACCGACTCCCTGACCCTGACGGGCTGGGCATTGATGCCGTCGCCTACTTGAACGGACTGGGCGAAGCAGTAGGTGAGCTCAGACGCTACCTATTGGATAGTATGAGGCGGGGCGACCTGTCTCAAGGGGAGGAACTATTATTAGCCATGGATGATATTTACAACATCCTGGTTACCATGGACTTCCCTGATGCCATAACTGGTGGCCTGCGCCGTACTACTGACATGGTTCGTGGGGTATTAGAAAGAACGCGCAGCGACCTGACCCTGGCTATGGGGCAGAAGGGTGTGGTGGATAAGCTGACAGATTTCTCAACTGAGAAATAGGCGACAAATCTCCTTTCCTGCGTAATCAAAATGGCGGCATTTTCTTGACCATGACATCGGCGTATGTTAATATAACTTGGTTTGATGAACCGCCCCTTTTGGTATTTCCCCACTGAACACAGAGAAGGCAAAGGAGGGCAAAGTGGAGCCCAAAATTGGCGTTTATATCTGTCATTGTGGGACTAATATCGCTGGTACGGTAGATGTGGAGGCAGTTACTGAGTTTGCTCGGCAACTGCCTTTTGTTACCGTTGCCCGCAACTATACATATATGTGTTCTGACCCAGGGCAGGACCTTATCAGACAGGATATTAAGGAGCTGGGACTTAATCGGATAGTGGTGGCTGCATGCTCTCCTCTAATGCATGAGCGAACCTACCGCCGGGTCTGCCAGGAGTCAGGGCTAAACCCTTATCTCTTTGAGATGGCTAATATTAGGGAGCATTGCTCCTGGGTGACTGAAGACCGGGAGGCAGCCACTGAGAAAGCCAAGGCTCTGGTAAGCGCTGCCGTAAGGCGCGTTTACTACCAGGAACCACTGGAGACCAAGGAAGTCCCGGTTAACCCCAATACCCTGGTGGTGGGAGGGGGCATTGCTGGCATTCAAGCGGCTCTGGAGATTGCTGGGGCTAAACACAAGGTCTACCTGGTAGAGAGGGAGCCCAGCATTGGCGGACACATGAGCCAGTTAGATAAGACCTTCCCCACCCTTGATTGCTCGGCTTGTATCCTTACTCCCAAGATGAGCGACGTGGGTTCTCATCCATATATTGAGCTGATGTCCTATAGCGAGGTAGCAGAGGTCTCAGGGTATGTTGGCAACTTCAAGGCCAAGATAAAGAAGAAAGCTAGATATGTGGATGTTGACAAGTGTACCGGTTGCGGGGAGTGCACTAATGCGTGTCCCGTTGAGGTGCCTAACGAGTTTGACCTCGGATTAGGTCAGAGGAAGGCAATTTATAGACCTTTTCCTCAAGCTGTGCCCAACGTTTTTGCTATCGATAAACGGGGCTACCCGCCCTGCCGGGTTGCCTGTCCCGCTGGGGTCAATGCCCAGGGGTATGTAGCCCTTATTTCTCAGGGCAAGTTCAAGGAGGCTCTTGAGGTGCTGCGGCGAACTATGCCCTTTGCCGGAGTCTGCGGGCGGGTCTGCACCCATCCCTGTGAATCGGAGTGTGAGCGGGGGAAGGTTGATGAGCCGGTGTCCATCCGCTCTCTCAAGCGCTTCATGGCTGACTACGAACTGAGTGTGGGCAGAGAAAAGGCAACCCCAATTGAAAGGACAAAGGAAGACAAAGTAGCTGTCATTGGCTCTGGTCCGGCGGGCTTAGGCTGCGCCTATGACCTGATAAGAGAGGGATATCCGGTTACCGTTTTTGAGGCTGCCCCTCAGGGCGGTGGGCTGTTGCGCTGGGGCATCCCTGAATACCGGTTGCCCAAGAAGGTGTTGGATAACGAAATCAGCTATGTGGAAGAGCTGGGGGTGGAGATAAAGACCAATACCCCGGTGAAGAACCTTGAAGAAATCTTCAATCAGGGTTATCAGGCGATATTCCTAGCTACTGGCGCCGGCATAAGCCAGAAGATGGGTATCCCTCGTGAAGACGCCAAGGGTGTAATCCACGCCCTTGACTTTCTCAAGCAGGCGGGCTTGGGGATTAAGGTTGACCTCGGGGAGCGGGTGGCGGTTATCGGTGGCGGCAATGCTGCCGTAGATGCCGCTAGGGTAGCCAAGCGCTTAGGAGCTAAAGAGGTTTCCATTGTCTATCGGCGCTCCCGTGCCGAGATGCCTGCCGTTAGCACTGAAGTGGATGAAGCCGAGCGGGAAGGAGTAAAGCTCCACATCCTGGCAGCGCCGGTTAGAGTCCTGGCTAAGGATGACCGAGTAACCGCCATCCAGTGTATCCGGATGGAGCTGGGGGAACCCGATGCCAGCGGTCGGCGGCGCCCGGTGCCTATTGAGGGCTCGGAATTTGATATGGATGTTGATAGCGTGATTATGGCCATTGGACAAGGGGTGGATAAGGCAATGCTTCCCCAGGAGCTGGAATACACCGGAGGGGGAACCCTCGTTGTTGACCCAGTCACCTTGCAAACAAACATTGAGGGTGTTTTTGCCGGTGGCGATGTGGTTTCTGGTCCGGCTGATGTTATCGCTGCTGTGGCTGCGGGTAAGGAAGTCGCCATCTCTATAGACCGCTACCTGAGGGGAGTCGACCTGAAAGAGGGAAGACCAACCCCTATTAAAAGGGTAAAAGAGGTATCGAAGGAGGGGGTGGAAGCAAAGGCAAGGCAAGCTATGCCAAGGCTTGACCCGGAGAAGCGGGGAGGCTTTGCCGAGGTTGAACTTGGCTTTGATGAAAAAGCGGCTATTGATGAAGCCAAGCGTTGCTTGAACTGTGGCGTGTGCTCGGAGTGTATGGAGTGTATTAAGGCATGCGAGCCAGAGGCAATCAATCAGGAGATGGAAGACGAATATGAAGAGATTGAAGTCGGCAATATAATCATCGCCACTGGCTATGATGCCTTTGACCCATCTCCCCTCTACCATTACGGCTATGGCCGCCTGGATAATGTAATTACCTCCCTTGAGTTTGAGAGGATGATTAATGCCTCAGGACCAACCGCCGGTGAGGTTCTGCTCAAGGATGGCTCCCATCCCAGGACAGTGGGCATTATCCACTGTGTGGGCAGCCGGGATGAGAAGTATCACGAGTATTGCTCGCAGGTGTGCTGTATGTATTCCATGAAGTTCGGTCACCTGATAAGGGAGCATGTGCCTGGAGCTCAGGTCACTGAATTCTATATTGACCTCAGGTGTGTGGGCAAGGCGTTTGAAGAGTTCTACAACCGCGTTCTGGATGAAGGCACAATATTTGTCCGTGGTCGTCCTGGTGAGGTAACCGATTTAGCCGAGAGCCCAGAGGAGGAGGGCAAACTTATCATCATCGGCGAGGATACCCTTATCGGTCGCCAGCGCCGTATCCCGGTTGACATGGTGGTGTTGAGCACGGCTCTTGAGCCGAGGGCAGATGCTGAAGAGGTTGCCCGTCTGTTTTCGATTAGTCGGAGCGCCGATGGCTTCTTCTTGGAGAAGCACCCCAAGCTTGACCCGGTGGCTACCATGAGCGATGGTATTTTCGTCGTCGGCTGCTGTCAATCGCCTAAGGATATACCTCACAGTGTGGCTCAGGCTTCAGCGGCGGCGGCCCGGGCTCTGGCTATGATTAGTGCCGGCTCAATAGAGATTGAGGCGGCTACGGCAGTGGTTGATGAGGAGCTCTGTTCCGGATGCAAGATATGCTCCGACCTCTGCCCTTTCCATGCCATTTCCTTCGACGAGGAGAAAAAGGTTTCTCGTATTAATGATGCCCTTTGCAAGGGCTGTGGTGTATGCGTAGCCGCCTGTCCTAGCGGCGCCATTACTGGCAGGCACTTTACTGTTGATGAGCTGATGGCTGAGATAGAAGGGGCTTTGGTATGACAAGGCTGTGGAGTTTGGAGATAAGGAGGAAGGTAAATGGCTGAAACAATGGTCAAATCTCCAGCTATTGAGGTGAGCTTCATTGATGAGGTTTGTTCCATTCCCGGTGGCGAGGCTATTCGTTCCTGTATTCAGTGCGGTATGTGCACTGGCTCCTGTCCTACTGCCAGTAGGTGGGATTACCCACCGCGGAAGGCTATCGCCATGGTGCGAGCCGGGCTGAGGAAAGAGCTACTATCCAGCAATTCAATGTGGTTCTGTGCCTCCTGTTATACCTGCACCGTGCGTTGCCCCCGGGACATTAAACCGGCTGATATCATGCATGCCCTGGAGGTTCTAGCCATCCGGGATGGCTTGAGCACTAAGCGGAGTCGGACACCGGTGATGTATAAGTGCTTTGTTGATTCCGCCAAGGGCAACGGTCGAGTGTATGAGCTGGGCATGATGCTCAAGTTCTTCCTGCGGACCAACCCCTTTGCCGCCCTTAAGATGGCGCCTGTCGGGCTGGGCTTGTTCTTGCATAAGCGCCTGCCGCTAAAGCCGAACCGAATAAAGGGTGTGGGTGAACTTAAGGCTATCCTAAATGAGGCTAAAGCCTTGGGAGGTGCTAAATGAAATATTATTCCTATTTCCCTGGTTGCTCAGCAGAGGCTGCGGCTTCGCCCCTGGGCCTTTCGGTTCTACCGGTGGCTAAAGAACTGGATATGGACCTGGCTGAGCTTGAGGATTGGAATTGCTGTGGCTCCACCCCTTTTGGCTCCGTGGATAAACTGGCGGCAGCCTGTATGGCAGCCAGAAATCTGGCATTGGCCGAAAAGAGAGGGTTTGACCTGGTAACCCCCTGTTCCAATTGTTTTGTTGTCTTACACTCAGCTAACACTCAGCTCAAAGAACTCCCCCGCCTCAGGGAGCAGGTAGATAAAGCACTGGCGGTGGCTAAGTTGAAGTACAGTGGTGGGGTTCGGGTTCGGCACCTGGCTGAGGTTTTATATACCGATATTACCCCGGAGGTCATCGGGGCTAAGGTAACCAAGCCCCTTAAAGGG
Organism: Dehalococcoidales bacterium; assembly: GCA_023129255.1. GTDB lineage: Bacteria > Chloroflexota > Dehalococcoidia > Dehalococcoidales > BS750m-G39 > JAGMCH01. Next base: position 3,406 of record JAGMCH010000040.1, on the reverse strand, counting down.
CTCAAGGTAGCGCCTTACTATGGTTGCCAGTTGGTTCGTCCTAACGGCTTTGACGACCCGGAGTTTCCTCATTCGCTGGATGAGCTGGTAGCCAGCCTGGGGGCTGATGCTGTCTCCTGGGAGCTGAAGGCTCGCTGCTGCGGCAGCTCTCTGGTTATGTCTGAGCCGGATGTAGCCTTGGAACTGATTAATAAGCTGCTGCGCAACGCCCAGGAAAATGGGGCGCAGTGCCTGGTTACCCCTTGCCCTTTGTGTCATATTAACCTGGATGTCTATCAGAGCCAGGTCAATAGTAAGTTCAAGACCAAGTATAACCTGCCTGTTCTGTTCCTCACGCAATTGATAGGCGTTGCCTTAGGCATCCCGGCTGACGCCTTGGCTTTGTCAAGAAACGTTGTATCACCAATGAGGGTATTAGCTCCCTATCTTTAGCCTACTGAGGGTGAGAAAATAACTACCGAAAAGGGATTGCCCTTCCGCTGGAGCTATATCGTAGCCCCGCTGGCTATTCTTCTCTTATCTGTAATCCTGTCAGCTTACTTCTATCACCTGCTGCCCGCTGAGGTAGCTACTCACTTTGAACTTGATGGCACACCTGATAGGTGGCTCAGTCGTGAGATGACTGTGGTTTTGATGCTGATGCCGCAGTTTCTCCTCGTCCTTGTAGCGGCAGCCCTCGCCTGGGGAATAACCAAACTTGGCATCTCCTCTGGACAAACAGGGAACACCTGGGCGAAACCGGAAAGAATAGTATCATTTATGGGCAATCTGGTGGCTTTGCCACAACTTATAGTCTGCTTTGCAATGCTTGATATTTTCAGCTACAATTCATACCAAACACACATTATGCCGATGTGGATATTTCTGCTAGCTATCGCGGGGCTAGCTACCATTGCCCTAGGGATATTTGTGGTCTTTATTTTCGCTAGGGCGAGACGATAACCGATGCCTCAGCCAAGGGGCTAAGGAGGGCGGTAGTGACTGAACCGACGCCAGGAAAGGTTGATATGGGAAAGCTCGTCTCCCTCTGCCGACGGCGTGGTTTTATTTTCCCCAGCAGTGAAATCTATGGAGGGCTATCAAGCTGCTGGGACTATGGACCTCTGGGCGTGGAGCTGAAGCGTAATATCAAGCAAGCCTGGTGGCGAGACGTGGTTCAGGAACGTGATGATATGGTGGGGCTGGATGCCAGCATCCTGATGCACCCCCAGACCTGGGAAGCCAGCGGACACCTCGGGGGGTTTGTTGACCCTCTGGTAGAGTGTAAGAGCTGCCACCTGAGATGGCGCAGTGATGACCTAAAGGGTGACAAGTGTCCTTCTTGCGGTGGCGAACTGACTGAGCCTCGCCTATTTAATTTAATGTTCAAGACCTTTATCGGTCCCATTGAAGAGGAAGCCAGCGTGGTCTATCTGCGCCCGGAGACCGCCCAGGGCATGTTTGTCAACTTTGAAAATGTGCTAAACACCACCAGAAAGAGGCTACCCTTTGGCATCGCTCAGATAGGCAAAGCCTTCCGCAATGAGGTTACCACTGGCAACTTTATCTTCCGCTGCCGGGAGTTTGAGCAGATGGAAATCGAGTTCTTCGTCAAGCCGGAGACCGATAAGCAGTGGTTTGACTACTGGCTTGAGGAACGCCTTAACTGGTATGTGAAGCTGGGCATCAAGAGGGAAAACCTCAGGCTTCACCAGCACACCAAGGAAGAACTGGCACACTACGCCCGAGAGTGCTATGACATCGACTATCTATATCCTATGGGCTGGGCTGAGCTGGAGGGTATTGCCAATCGCGGTGACTTTGACCTGGTGCAACATGCCAGTTCTAGCGGCAAGAGCCTGAGCTATTATGATGAAGAGACCAAGGAGCATATCGTCCCTTATATTATTGAGCCATCGGCTGGGGTTGACCGCACTGCCCTGGCTCTGCTGTGCGATGCCTATGATGAAGATATAGCTGAGGGCGAAAAGAGGGTGCTGCTCCACCTCCACCCCACCCTGGCTCCCATCAAGGTGGCGGTATTGCCCTTGAGCCGCAAGGAGACCCTGGCCCCCCTGGCTAAGCAGATTTACGCTGACCTGCGCCAGCACTGGATGGTGAACTACGACGATGCCCAGAGCATCGGGCGGCGCTACCGGCGCCAGGACGAGATTGGCACTCCTTTCTGTGTTACCGTCGACTTCCAATCGCTGGAAGATAAGCAAGCCACCATCCGGGAGCGCGACACCCTGAACCAGATACGAGTCCCCATCAGCGAACTGAGAGCAACCCTACAAGCCAAGCTGGAGGGGGAAGACCTGTTCGTCCTCCCTCCCGGCGGGAGTGTGTGGAAGGAGTAGGGAGTTAAGAGGGGCGAAGCCCCTCTTTTTAATATCACTTCCCCTTACCCTTCGCAAGGGGAAGGGGGATAAAGGGGGATGGGGTTGAAAATCCTCCACTTTGCCGACCTTCACCTTGGTGTGGAGAGCTACGGTCGTCTTGACCCGGCTACCGGTCTATCCTCACGGCTGCTTGATTTCCTGAAAGCCCTTGACCAGGTGGTGGATTATGCCCTGGAGAACAAGGTTGACCTTGTCCTCTTCTGCGGTGATGCCTATAAGAGCCGTGAACCAACTCAGACTCAACAGAGGGAATTTGCCAAAAGAATTAACCGCCTGTCCACCAACGGCATCCCCATCTTCCTCCTAATCGGTAACCACGACCTGCCCAATGCTATCGGTAAAGCTACAACCACCGAAATTTTTGATACCCTGGTGGTCAAAAATGTCTATGTCTCCAACCGCCCCCAAATCTACCCCATCCCGACCAGTAGCGGGACGGTTCAGGTAGTCTCCTTACCCTGGCTGAGGCGCAGTGCCCTGTTGAGCAAAGAAGAGACCAAAAACCTTACCTTTGACCAGATGAATCAGAGATTACAGCAGGCATTGACTCAAGTCATCGCCGCCAAAGCTCAAGAACTTGACCCCAGACTGCCGGCCATACTGGCGGCTCATGTCTGGGTCTCCGGCGCCACGGTAGGCTCAGAGAGGTCAATGACCATAGGGCAGGAGCATGCCTTGCTGCTGAGCAATGTTGCCCATCCCGCCTTTGATTATATTGCCTTAGGTCATATTCATAAGCACCAGGTCTTAAGCCATAACCCGCCGGTGGTTTATGCCGGTAGTCTGGAGCGGCTGGATTTTAGCGAGGAGGAAGATGACAAAGGTTTTTATCTGGTAGAAATTGAGCCGGATAGTGAAGCAGGCAAGAGGCGGGTCTCCTTTGACTTTCACCCGGTAGTCGGGCGCCGCTTTGTCACCATCAATGTTGATATTGAGCCACAGGATGCCGAGCCAACATCAACGGCGCTCAGGGCTATCGCTGAACAGCAAGATGAGGTCAGGGATGCCATAGTGCGGCTCCAGAT
>JAGMCH010000004.1 GCA_023129255.1 Dehalococcoidales bacterium | reverse complement strand
TCACCGGGGTAGATAGGCTCTATCTCTTGGCCATAATCTCTAGCCACCCTTTTTGAGGCTGTCTTAATGGCGTAGAAAGAGGCTCGGTGTGAGCAGCCAGGACATAAGGCGGGCGGTCGCCAGGGCAAAAGCGGAGCTGTCTCTTGCTCCAGCTTATCCAGCTCGGTGAAATCCACCGGGAGCTTGACTTTGGTTAAGTGGGCGATGGCTTCGGTGACCCTTCTGGTGGATAGCTCTCCAACTACCGGAACTAAATCCTTACCGTGGATTTTGACCGGGATATTATGTTCCCCGGCGATGGCTTTTACATGAAGCTCAACGAAGGGGTCGAGCTCCTCTACTACAAGTATCTCCCCCACTGATTTTAATAATCTTATTACCAGTTCCTCAGGGAGGGGGTGGGGGGTTCCAATCTTCAGTATGGAGACCCTGTCTTCAATTCCCAGCCACTTTACCGCCTCCAAAGCGTAGCTGTATGACAGTCCGCAGGCGATGATACCCAGTTTAGCGCCATCAGCCAGCTTTAGCTGATTATAGACCAGTGTATTCACCCTTTTCTTTATTTTTTCAAACCTTTCCAGCATTAAAGGTTTGTTTATTCTAGCCTCACGCGGCGTATAGACCAACCGGGTGCGGTCTTTTGTAAATTGCCCCTTTCTCCTTTCCCTTGATATTTTCCCCAGCACTATATCGCTCCTGGCGTGCCCTATTCTGGTTACCGACCTGAGCATGAAAAGGTGCCTGAATTCCTCTGAGAGTTTGAAGGCGTCAGCCATCATATCTTTGGCTTCCTGGACTGAGGAGGGCTCAAGAACCGGTATGTAGCCCTGCAGGGCGATATAACGGTTATCCTGCTCATTCTGAGAGCTCCATGCCCAGGGGTCATCGGCGGAGACCAGGACCAGCCCCCCTTTAGCCCCTATATAGCTGGCGGTAATTAGCGGGTCGTGAGCCACATTTACCCCAACATGCTTCATTGATGCCATGGCTCTCACCCCGCAGATTGAGGCAGCTAGGGCGACCTCAAAGGCTACCTTCTCATTGGTTGACCACTCGACATACATGTCAAGCTCTTTGGCTACCCCGCCCAGGGTTTCCAGTATTTCGCTTGATGGGGTACCAGGGTAAGCAGCTGCCACTTGGACTCCAGCCTCTATCGCCCCCCTGGCTATCGCCTCATTGCCCAGCACAAAAAGTCTTTCTCCAGGAGCATCAGAACTTATGGTTAATTCTTTCAAGCTAGCCTCCTTATCCAGTGAGTAGACCATTAGGTTAATATATTATATATTGCTCTGTGAGTGAAGCCTAGGTTCATTCTCCATTGACCGTATCCGCATTGGGTAACTATCCTGAGTGGTGCCTCTCGCTTTAGCTCCTTTTCTTGGAAGTTCGCCTTAGAAACACGGCTAGCACAAAGCTGATAATGCTGGCTATGGCACAGATTAAGAAACCTAGCTGGCAACTGGCAGTCACATCAGATATATAACCGACTATGAATGGTCCTAGCGTTCCGCCCATTATCAAACCAAAGCTAATAACGCCAAAGATTGTTCCGTGGGAAGTCAATCCAAACGATTCTGCAATAATTAGTGAAGGCTGGACTAGCAACCCCCCGAAAGCAAAACCAAAAATGGCAGCAAACAAGAAGAGCATCCACTCCACATTGGCTAATTGTAACCAGAGAAAAGCCGTTGCTAATATAGCAAGACCGGTGATTATTGCCTGCTTACTCCCAGCCCTATCGGCAAAAGCGCCCAGTGTAATCCTACCCAGAATACTAGTGCCGCCAATAACAGCTAATATATTAGCTGCGGTAGTTCCTGAAATACCAATATCTGTGGCGTGAATAGCTATGTGATTCATTATACTTAGTATACTGAACTCAAAAAAGAAGAATACAGCGAGAATCATCCAGAACTGCCGCCCCTTAACTGCCTCGGTTAGAGAGAAGTCTTGGGTTACTGATGACTTATGATATTTAGCTGGGCTAATGTCTGTAGCATTTGCCTCCCTGCCGTATGGTAGTAGCCCTATCTTTTCAGGGTGACGTTTGAGAAATTGTGCCGCTGAAATAATAAACGCCAGGGCTATGATGCCGACAATAATATATGAAGTGCGCCAGCCATAAGCAGATATAAGCCATCTAGACAAAGGCACCATAATCAGGATTCCAACACCTTCTCCAGATACAGCAATGCCAGTGGCTAAACCCCTCCTCTTTTCAAACCACCTAGCGATGGTTGACACCTGTGGAATCCAGGCACCACCCATGCCCATCCCGATTAAAATGCCATAAAATAGATAGAGCTGCCAGGTACTAGTGATTTGCGACATCAGCAGATAGCCTGCTCCTAGAGAAAGACCACAAGCGGTAACTACTATTCTCGGACCATACTTATCGGTTAGCCTTCCTATAACAATAGTGAGCACACCGTGAGTAAGTATGCATAATGAGAAAGCACCAGAGGTCATCGCCCTCGTCCAGTCAAATTCTGTTAGTACCGGCTTGAAAAAGACGCCAAAGGTAAACAGTGTGCCATACATTATCAGTATCACACAGGCGGCGGCTATAACTATTACCCAGCCGTAGAAGAATTTTGGCCTCACTTCTTAACCTACCAAGCCTAGCGGTGGAATGCTATTGGAATAGTCTTTCTCCGGGGGCGTCAGAACTTACGGTTAATTCCTTCAAGCTAGCCTTCTACGTGAGCGTATTTTTGTCTTAATTTTGGCTTTTCTATCTTACCAGTGGGATTTCGTGGCACCTTATCAAATATGATGCGCCTTGGTCTCTTATACCGGGGCAAATTCTGTTCGCAGAACTGATTTACCTCTTCTTCAGTCAATATCATGCCTGGCTTGGGGTCGATTACGGCAGCAACTATCTCCCCCAGCCTCTCATCGGGGATACCGACTACGCCGACATCATAAATCTTGGGGTGCTTGTGGATAACGTCTTCTACCTCTACCGGGAAGATATTCTCACCCCCGGTGATGACCACATCCTTCTTTCTATCAACAAGGTAGATAAATCCCTCGCTATCCTCTCTAGCCATATCGCCGGTATATAGCCAGCCATCTTTGATAGTCTCTGCCGTCTTTTCTGGGTTCTTATAGTATTCCTTCATAATACCGTTGCCCTTGATTAGCAACTCGCCAATCTCACCCGGGGCAACATTCTCACCCTTGTCATTGACGATGCGAGCCTCCCAGTTAAAGCCAGCCGTGCCGATAGCTCCCACCTTATGCTCATTTTCTATCCCTAAATGGACGCATCCCGGACCTGTGGATTCACTCAGCCCGTAGTTGGTGTCATACTGCATATCGGGAAAGTATTGTTTCCAATGCTTAACCAAGCTAGGAGGTACCGGTTGAGCCCCAATGTGCATTAGGCGCCAGCAGCTTAAGTCATAATCCTCTTTCTTAAGCTCCCCTCTATCCAGTGCGCCGAGGATATCCTGAGCCCACGGCACCAGCAGCCATACTATTGTCCCTTTCTCTTGATGGACGGCTTCAAAGATATATTGAGGGCTAATTTCAGTTAGCAGTGTAGCTCGACCACCTACAATCAGGCTTCCAAACCAGTGCATTTTGGCTCCGGTATGGTATAGGGGGGGAATGAGGATAAAATTATCACTATGTTTTTGATAGTGGTGACAGTTTTCGGTTATGGCAACACATTCCATATTCTTGTGGGTGAGCAGTATCGGCTTTGGTGCTCCGGTAGTGCCTGAGGTGAAGTAGAGCCCACACCCATCCTCGGCATCTAGCTCCATATCTACCGGTTGCGGGGAGGCTTCGCTGGTTACATCTTCAAAGCTCTCCATAGCCTCAGGCAGATTTTGACCGACAAAGATGTAGTCCTTTATCGTGGGTAGCTGGGAGCGAATAGCTTCTACTCTTTCGGTGAATTCTTCACCCAAAATCATTACCTTGGCTTCGGCTATATCAGCACAGTATTTAATGTCGCTACTGGTGAACCTGAAGTTAAGTGGAACTGCCCAAGCCCCGGTTCTGATGATGCCGAAATACGCCTCCAGCCAGTTTATGGAGTTCATCATCAAGGGTATAACCTTATCGCCCTTGCTGACCCCTTTATCAATGAGGGCATTGGCTACTCTATTAGCTCTCTCATCAAAGACCTTCCAGGTGATTTCCCTTCTTATCTTCTGGCTCGGTTTTAGTTCAATAAGGGCGCTATCATTGGGGTACATCCTGGCATTTCTAGCCAGCATCTCTACTATGGTCATTTATCGCTTTACCTCCCCAAAGTTAGTTGTGCTAGGCAAAAGGTGGCATGGATGCCTGCCAATCCTTAGTGTGTCGTCGTCAAAATGGAGACTCAGAAGCCCAAGCCTTGCCAGGCGAGAGGCTCCAGATATGATTGTACCGGTAACGCTCATAATACAACCATTATAGCGCCCTTTCATCTGCTATCAAGTGTCGCCCATCTATCTGAACGAGCCCACTAACTGACCTGATTTAGCCAGCGCCGATATACTTTAGCTCAATATCGGGCAAAACTGGGCAAGAATGTTGCGATATCGGGGAAAGCCATCAGTATCGCTACCGCTACTATCAGTGCTGCCAGGAAGGGGAATATGCCTTTGAAGATAGTTTCCAGAGGAACATCCTCAGCAATTCCCTTGATGACATACACATTTACCCCCACCGGTGGTGTAATCACCCCCATCTCAGTGACCAGAACTATTATCACCCCGAACCATATGGGGTCAAAGCCCAGAGTTAAGACCAGCGGGTAGATGATGGGGATAGTAAGGGTAATCAGAGCCAGGGCATCCATAAAACAGCCGCCCAAAAGGTACATGAGAACGATGAGTCCCATAATAGCCGCAGTGGGAAGGGGAAGCCCGCCTACCCAGTCAGATAAGACCAGGGGGAGCTTGGCTACAGCCAGGAAATGCCCGAAGATGATAGCCCCGGTAATGATGACCATCACCATGCAGGTTATGCGCAGGGCGTCCTTAATGGCAAACAGGAATCCCCGCCAGCTTAGCTGCCGCCTGGCTAGACCAATGAACAAAGCGCCAGCGGCGCCGGCGGCTCCAGCCTGTGTGGGGCTGAACCAGCCCATAAATAGCCCCCCTACCACCAAGCCAAATAAGACCAGCATCTCAAAAATTCCGGTAAGCCCGGCGAGCTTCTCTTTCCAGCTTGTTGGTGCCCCCGCGGGGGCAAGACTGGGGTTGCGCAGGCAGAGAAGCACCACCACAGCCATAAAAAGAGTGGCTAGGAGTAAGCCGGGAAGAACCCCAGCTATAAACAGCTTCCCTATGTCCTGTTGAGTTAGTATTCCGTAGATGATAAAGATAGTGCTGGGGGGAATCAGTATGCCCAGGCTACCAGCAGCGGCAACACAGCCGGTGGCTAGTGAGTCATCATAGTTATACCTCTTCATCTCGGGCAGGGATACCCTGCCCATGGCAGCGGCAGTGGCATTGGTTGACCCGCACATGGCGGCAAAGCCGGCACAGGCAGCAATGGTAGCTATAGCTAAACCACCACGCATCTGCCCAAACATGGTATAGCCAGCATTATATAGCCTGCGACTCATCCCCGAGGCGTAGGCAATAGAGCCCATGAATACGAACATGGGGATGACGGTGAGAGAATAAGCAGAGAAATTGCAGAAGACATCCCGAGCCAGGAGGCTAAGCCCTGCCTCTGTTGAAGTTAAGTAACAGAAACCGGCAAGCCCCACAAAAGCCATGGCAAAGCCCACTGGCATGCCAAGGAGGAAAATCAGAACCAGAACCACAATGCCTATGAGACCAATGGCTACCGGGCTCACTTTTTCACCGCCTTCATAACTGACCTGAGAAATTCCACCACCAGCACCAAGCAGATGGGAATGCAGCAAAAAGCTATGCCATGGACGAAGGGATAGAAGGGTATCCTCTGGGTCATGGAGACCGTCCCGGCAGCCTGGAGGCTCAGCCCGTACTCAACGCTCTGCCAACCCAGCAGGATAAACAGCGCTAGGCTAAGGAGCCAGACAAAAGCGGCAATAATTGCCTGCGCCCGCTGGGGCAGACGCATTACCACAAATTCTACCCGAATGTGCCCCCGCAGAACCTGGGTATAAGCGATGGCGAAACCAGTTACCACCACCCCGAGAAAGGCTACCACCTCGATGCCACCGGGGATGGGACGGAAGAAAGGAACTCCCGCCTGGCAGAGCTTGATTCCGAATATGTCACCCACGGTAAGGGCGAGCATGCCAACCAAGCCGACACCCGCCACCCAGTTAAGCCAGTTGCTAAAAGAATTGGTAAATCTTTCCAGGCGCTCTATTTTGCCTGACATACCATTAAACCATTCTTTGGGGGTGCCCGAAATCTGAAATCGCCTCCCGAGCACCCCCAATAAGCCTAGTTCAAAACTGCGAGATTCTCTATTCTCCAGGCACTAGCGGTATCACATTAGCCTCAACCCAGGCTACACACTCCCCTTCTGATGGTGCCAGGGCAGACCAGTAGGCAATCCGTCCGTTCAGGTAGTTCTCGTAATCATCTACGGGCAGTCCCAGAGCTGCCTTGTCCACCATGTAGGCGTCCTTCACCACCGCGGCGGCATCCACCCATCTTGCCATCTCGGCTGCCGAAAGCTCAATGAACTCTCTGCCCTCAAAGGTCAAGAAGTAGTCTTTTCCCGCCTTCTCATAATAGTCCCAGACCATGGCATGCTTTTCAATCCACTCTTCGCTGACATCGGTAAACACCTGCTGGATGTCGCTGGGCAGGTTATTCCACTTGTCTAGGTTCATGACTATGAAGAAAACGGTGGTGTAGCCCACCTCATAGCAGTTGGTGACATAGTATACCACCGGGGCTTGCTCCCACCCTTTGAGCACCTCACAGGGGGTCATACTGCCGTCTATTGTACCCTTGGACATAAGCTCAGCAGCTTCTCCTTGCGAAGCAGCATAGCCGGTGGCGCCAAGAGCTTCCGCTATCGCAGCTCCTACACCAGTAGACCTTAATATCAATCCCTCCATGTCCTCTAACGTGTACACTGGCTTCTCGACGGTGAAAACAACGCCAGGAGCATGAGCGTGGAAATAAAGGGGATGGGTATCGGTAAGCTCTTCCAGCGTGAACTGGTTATAGAAGTCTTGGGCTACCATGGTAGCTACCCAGCCATTGGGGTAACCATGAGGTATATCAACCAACTCGTAGGCAGGAAAGCGCCCCATAGTATAAGTCAAACAGGACAAGCCGATATCACAGATGCCCTCAACCACCGCATCATAAGTCGCTGGGGGGGAGGCTAGCGCAAATCCCGGATAAATGGTAATCTTTACCCTGCCATCGGTGCGCTCATTTATCTCGTCTGCCCACGCTTGAGCCAATACGGTGTGTAAATGGGTAGGTGGGAACAACATGTTATAGGTTAGCTCGTACTCGGGTTCTTCTGCTTCGCAGCCGCCAGAGAAAGGAAACGCCAATAAAGTAAGCGCCGCGAAAACCAGCAATATCTTTTTCATTTGTTTCCCTCCATAAGTATTGAAAATTTCCTCTGCTCCCCATAGGCTCACATGGTATCACCTCCTGACTCAATGCTAAGCTGTTACAATTATGTTCGGAAGCTGATTTCAGCTCCAATGTAAAACATTATTATCCCTTTGTCAATAATGGGTCGTGTTCAGCTAAATTTCAGCCCCTTTCTGCTCCTTGAAGCTCGTTTTTGCCTATTTCTACTGCTTCTGACGTTGCCGGTACGCTTCAATATAACGCCGGGCACGTTTATCATTAGCCAACACAAGGTCGGCAGCTAGAACAACTGGGCGCACCTTAGCCACATCATCGTTGAAAGTGTCGCCTCGCTCTCTGTTGAACTTGCCAATTAGCTCACGCATCTTGGCAGATTGGGCGAATATTCTGCTGGTTACAATCAGGTCGAATAGATAACCATGGGAATGATATAGATGTCTATTGCCCCATATCAGCTCATCACCTGACGTATGTTCGACCTTCAGAAGAGGACGCCTTATATATGAAAGTCCGCGGTTGAATCTCCACGGATAAACGTCGCTGCTGGAATATGGCTGTGGAGGCACTAGAAAATCGGACCGAGGGCTAAGCATAAGAAGGGCGAGAGCCTTTGAGACCTACTAGTCTCGTTCTCAGCCTTTACTTTCTATTCAATTAAGTGAGGTTTAGCCGATTATCGGCTTTTTGTCAGGTGAGAGAAATCATTGACTTTACCCTTAATTAGTGCTATATCTAGTCTGAAATCAGAAGGGAGAATTTAAGCTGGGTGAAGCAAGGAGCAAAACAAGCACCGGTCTGAAGCCAAATGTTGCTGGATTACTGTGCTACGTGGGGTGGTGGATAAGCGGGCTGGTATTTCTTCTCCTGGAAAAAGACAACAAGTTCGTGCGCTTTCACGCTATGCAGTCAATAGTCACCTTTGGTGTACTTAACTTAAGCTTCAGCCTCATCCTCATACCAATTATTGGTTGGATAATTAGCTACCTCATCAGCGTGCTCGCCTTTGTCCTGTGGATAATACTGATGATTAAAGCTTATCAGGGTCAGAAATATAAGCTCCCCTGGGCCGGTAACTTCGCTGAGAAACAGGCTGGCTGAGCCTGTGGCAACCCCGGCTCCAGTTAAAAGCCCGTGGTAGATAGATGAGTAAATTTATAGATAAATTGAGTCTAGTTTCGCAAGCCGGGCTCCAGCCTATGGGGTTTAGGGTGGCGCAAGGGGTGCCACAGAAGCCCAGGATGCTGCTAGTTGCCACTCTGGCTCAGGTTGATGTTGACCGTTTGGCTGGTGGTGTGGCTGGGGCTGACGCCGGGCTGTTACAAATCCCAAAACCGAGTTCAGGGGTTAAAACCCTTAAACAAATATGCCAGGCGGTGCCTGATATTCCCTGGGGTGGCTGGCTGAAAGAAATCGGCAGGGGAGGGGTAGGGCAGATGGTGGAAGCGGGCGGCGATTTTGTCGTTTTTCCAGCAGCCAGTGCCTCACTGGAAATACTTCAGGATAAAAAGCTGGGCAAAATATTAGAGGTTGAGCCATCGCTCGAGCCGGGTTTACTAAAGGCAGTAGATGACCTGCCGGTAGATGCTGTGCTCGTTGCCGGTGAACAGGGGAAGGACCATTTTATTACTTGGCATCACCTCATGCTGTTTCGGCGCTGTGCTAATCTTTTGACTAAACCCCTTTTGGTCTCGGTGCCGTCAGACGTGGCAGCCGGTGAACTTCAGGCTCTATGGGAAGCCGGGGTGGGTGGTGTGGTGGTGGAGGCTGGAATTGAGCCGCCGGCGGAGAAATTAACAAAATTACGCCAGATGATTGATAAATTGACCTTGCCATCACCAGGCAAGCGCAGAAAAGCAGAACCCTTGGTGCCTTATATTCGGGAAGAGACAGTAGTAGCCTCTGAAGAGGAAGAAGAGGAGTAGCCTTTAGGGGCTGGCCTGGGACATCTGCCAGGATTTTCCTTCGGTGGTAATGGCGGGAGCAATTACCACCTCAACCTTGTGCATTTCCCGGATGTTACGTGCGCCGCAGACGCCCAGGGCAGTGCGCAGCGCCCCAACCAGGTTTTGACTGCCATCGGTAACTGAGGTCGGACCGAAAAGAATTTGCTCCAGTGTGCCCGTAGTGCCTACTTTTATCCGTGTTCCCCTGGGCAGTGCCGGGTGGGGGTGGGACATACCCCAGTGATAACCTAGCCCCGGCGCTTCTTTGGCTTGGGCAAAGATGGAGCCAATCATTACGGCGTCAGCCCCGGCGACGAAGGCTTTACACAGGTCTCCACCGTTACGAAAGCCACCATCGGTGATTATGGGCACATATCTTCCCGACTCACGTTGGTATTCGTCCCTGGCAGCGGTGCAATCCATGGTGGCGGTTACCTGGGGGACACCGACGCCAAGGACTTGCCTGGTGGTGCAGGCTGCCCCCGGCCCTACTCCCACCAGAACCGCCGAGATTCCGGTTCTCATAATCTCCAGGCAGGCGCTATAGCTTACACAATTGCCGACAATGACGGGCATAGGTATGGACTTATGAAGCTCGGGGAAGATTAACCCCCGGTAGCTTTTGGATATATGCTTGGCAGTGGTAACCGTGGACTGGACGACAAAAATGTCAGCCTTGGCTTCAGCAGTTATGGGGGCAAAGCGTTTGGTGTTAGCCGGCGTCACTGAAACAGCGCATACCGCCCCGCCTTTTTTTATCGCCTGAATTCGCTCCCCGATAAGTTTTTCCTTAATTGGTGCCGAGTAGACCTTTTGCAGCAGGGTGGTGACTTCGGCATCGGAAGCCCGGGCAATTTCAGCCAGGACCTCCTGGGGGTTATCATACCGGGTTTGCACCCCTTCTAAATTGAGAACGCCCAGCCCTCCTCGCTTGCTCAGCAGGATAGCCATGTTGACATCGGTCACGGCATCCATGGCTGACGCCAGGATAGGGGTGGAGAAGGTGAAGTCCTCTACCTTGAAGTCGATATTTGTCTGGTCGGGATTGATGGTTATGTCCCCGGGAACGATAGCCACTTCATCAAATCCGTATGAACGCCGCAGTTCCCTGAATTTATGCTTAGCCATTTTGCCGTCCTTCTTAAACAAAAACTATACCAAAAGCAACTCTTGAAAGTCAAGAAATTTTAGTGAGATGTTTGGAAACCTACCCCCTCCCCCATTTTAATTTGTGTTTTTCTTCCCACCCTCCCACCCAAAAGAGGCTCCGCCTCTAAAACTCCTTTGAATAGAGGGGGAGAGTTATAGAGAGGCTTTTGTCCTCAATACCCTCTTTAATTGGGGCGTCTAGGGGGCGAAGCCCCTCTTTCCTCTTTTCCCCCCTCTCCAAGAGTGGAGAGGGGGATTAAGGGGGTGAGGTTGATAAACAATCAAGGTAGACGGACGACGAAGTGTAAGCTATAATAGCTCAGTTGAAGAAGATATAAGGTAATGCCGGCTCTTTATATTGTGGCTACCCCTATCGGTAATTTAGAAGATATCTCCTTACGGGCTCTGCGGACTCTGCGGGAGGTAAAGCTCATTGCGGCTGAGGATACCCGCCGCACCAAGCAACTTCTGGCGGCTTATGATATCAAGACCCCTATGACCAGCTATCATGAGCGTAATAAACTGGCCAAGCTGGATTATATTTTGAATCGCCTTGAAGACGGGGACGTAGCTCTTGTTTCTGACGCCGGAATGCCGGGCATGTCCGACCCCGGCTATGAGCTTGTGGTGGCGGCTAGCCAGCGGGGTATTCCCATAGTTCCCATCCCCGGGGCTTCGGTGGTTATCACGGCACTGGTTATCTCCGGGCTGGATACGGGGCAATTTATCTATCTCGGCTTTTTGCCGCATAAGGCGGGTGCCCGGCAGCGCCAGTTGAAGTCTGTTGCCGATGAATATGCTACTATTGTCGTTTTGGAATCCCCCCACCGCCTGCCAGCGGCACTGAACGATATACTGCATGTTCTTGGCGATAGGAGAATAGCCGTCTGCCGTGAACTGACCAAGGTTCATGAAGAGGTTTTTAGGGGGAGGATAAGCCAGGCCATAGACCACTTCGCCGA
>JAGMCH010000039.1 GCA_023129255.1 Dehalococcoidales bacterium | reverse complement strand
GCTGTTCGCCCATTAAAGCGGCACGTGAGCTGGGTTCAGACCGTCGTGAGACAGGTCGGTCTCTATCCGTCGTGGGCGTCCGGAGATTTGAGGGGGGCTCTCTCTAGTACGAGAGGATTGAGAGGGACAGACCTCTGGTGTGCCAGTTGTTCCGCCCGGAGCATTGCTGGGTAGCTAAGTCTGGTTAGGATAAGCGCTGAAAGCATCTAAGTGCGAAGCCAGCCCCAAGATAATATCTCCCATCCTTTGCCTTCGGGTGAAGGAGTAAGACCGCAAGTAGACTACTTGTTTGATAGGCGGTGAGTGTAAGAGCAGTAATGTTTTTAGCTAAACCGTACTAATGGTCGAGGGCTTGACCTGCTTCATATTTGGTATTAGCTTTAATTTAAGAGAGGGGTTTTTATGCCCCTCTTTTTTTATGTCATCTATTCCCACCCGCCGCCCTATAGGCGTCTGCGGTTTATTGCTTAAAAGAAACAGCCCCTTGCTTTCACAAGGGACCGTTGAGCCAGTGCTACTAACACTGGCGCTGTAAACTAGTTATAAGTATAATATAGACTTTAATATTTGTCAAGTGTATATTGTAACGTATATGGCAATACGTGATATATCGAAAAATGCCGTGAATACTATGTATTAGTGAGGTAACAAAATGGTAAGAGTCATTGCATATGTAGATGGATTTAATCTATATTTCGGCCTGAGGGAAGCAGGATATAGGAGGTACTATTGGCTCAATATTCGTTTGCTGGCGGAGAAATTACTCAAGTTGAATCAAGAGTTAACATTTGCAAAGTATTTCACAGCAAGAATAACAGGCGACCCAACCAAGGAGAAGCGCCAAACGACATACATCGAAGCACTTGAAACATTGCGCGATTTCAATGACTTTGAAATATATTATGGACACTACCGGAAAGACCCCTATAAATGTCCACATTGTAAACGCGTTTACGACATACCTCATGAGAAAATGACAGACGTAAATATCGCTACACGAATGCTCATGGATGCCTTTAATAATAAGTTTGAGAAAGCGCTGTTGGTATCTGCAGATAGCGACTTAGTTCCACTTATAGAGGCTGTAAGAGAAAAATATCCTGAAAAAAGTGTTGTGGTTGCGTTTCCCCCTGAACGATACTCGGCAGACTTGGAAAAGGTGGCTAACGCTTGTTTACACATAAGCCGTGCAAAGCTTGCCCAAAGTCAGTTCCCTGACAAGGTTAAAAAGGCAGACGGGTTCGTCTTAGAAAGGCCTCAAGAGTGGGCATAAAGCACACTTAGTTCTCGATTGACCATTTCACAACAAACTAAATAGAGGGTCCAAGAGGGGCTAACGCCCCTCTTTCTTTTTCTTCCCCCCAAAAATCAGAGAGTTTTAGAGGCACTAGCCTATGAGGGTGGGTTGGGTGGGAAGAAAGACACAGATTAAAAACGGGGGGGGGGGTGGGGTCAACTTTTGTTATGTTTATATGGTACAAAAGTACTCCCCCTTTTTGGTTGCAAAATACGAAAAATGTGCTACAATATAGGCTGCCTTCTGGTGGTTAGAGCGGGGTGGAACCACCCGTTCCCATCCCGAACACGGAAGTGAAACGCCCCAGCGCAGACGATACTGAGGGGGCAACCCTTTGTGGAAAATATGCCACTGCCAGGAGGCTTTTGACCTTTGCCCCTACTTGCTTTATAATTAGATTAAAAATAGGAGCAGGTTTTTAAAGATGGCTAGCCGATTTGAGAAATTCTCGGAGCGAGCCCGCCGGGTTCTCACCCTGGCTCAGGAAGAGGCGAAGCACTTCAACCACAACTATATCGGCACCGAGCATATCCTGCTTGGTCTGGTGCGTGAAGAAGAAGGAGTAGGAGCCAAGGTGCTAGCCAACCTGGGCGTAGGCTTGAGCAAGGCGCGCTCGGCTGTGGAATTCATTATTGGCCGTGGCGAAAAACCAAGCACCGGTGAAATTGGGCTTACCCCCAGAGCTAAGAGGGTTATTGAACTGGCTATAGACGAGGCACGCCACCTCGGTCATAATTATATTGGCACCGAACACCTCCTATTGGGATTGCTGCGCGAGGGAGAAGGCGAAGCCGCCGAGGGGAGAGGAGTGGCTGCTGATGTGCTAGATAGCTTTGGCATCACCCTGGAGCGGGCGCGCACCGAAACTAACCGTGTGCTAGGTGAAGGTGTAGCCAGAGCCAGACCCGCCCGCTCCACAAGCCGCACCCCGGCTCTAGACCAGCTGGGCATTGACCTAACCGCCGCCGCCCAGGCCGGGAAACTTGACCCGGTTATCGGAAGGCAAAAGGAGATTGAGCGGGTAATTCAGATTCTCAGCCGCCGCACCAAGAATAACCCGGCTCTCATCGGCGAGCCCGGGGTGGGCAAAACAGCCATCGTTGAGGGCTTGGCCCACCGCATCATCGCCGGCGATGTCCCTGAGACATTGGAGAGGAAAAGGATAATTACCCTGGATATGGGAGCGGTGGTGGCCGGGACAAAGTACCGCGGCGAGTTTGAAGAACGGCTAAAGAAGATCATTGATGAAATAAAAACTGCCGGTAATTGTGTGCTCTTTATTGATGAGTTCCACACTATGGTGGGTGCCGGGGCGGCTGAGGGGGCGGTTGATGCCGCTAATATTCTCAAACCATCGCTGTCACGAGGGGAACTGCAATGCATCGGCGCTACCACCCTTGATGATTACCGTAAGCATATAGAGCGAGACGCCGCTCTGGAGCGGCGCTTCCAGCCGATTTTGGTGGAGGAGCCTTCCGTAGACGAAACACTGGAGATATTGCGCGGGGTTAAGGAGCGCTATGAGGAGCACCACCAGCTGACCATAAGTGAAGAAGCGCTGAGTGCAGCGGCAACATTATCGGCTAGATATATCCCCGACCGCTTTCTGCCCGATAAGGCTATTGACCTGATTGATGAGGCATCGTCAAGGGTAAGGATTAAACATCGGACTATTCCTATCACCTTGAAGGAAGCCAGGCGAGCCGAGGACAATGTGCGTAAGGATAAAGAGGCTGCCCTGGCTACCCAGCAGTATGAGTATGCTGCCGAACTGCGCCAGCGTGAGCTTCAGATTGAAGAGAAAATAAAGAAGATGGAAGAGGAATGGCAGGCTGAGCAGGAACAGGAGAAGCCGGTAGTAACTGAAGAGGATATCGCCGAAGTAGTTAGTATGTGGACCGGGATTCCGGTGGTGCAGCTGGCTAGTGATGAGACCAACCGCCTGCTCAATATGGAGGAGGCACTGCATAAGCGCATTATCGGCCAGGATGAGGCGATTAATATCATCGCCAAGGCGGTAAGAAGAGCCCGAGCCGGAATCAAGGACCCCAGGCATCCTATAGGCAACTTCATCTTTCTCGGTCCTACCGGCGTCGGTAAGACAGAATTGGTCAGAGCCCTGGCTGAGTTCATGTTTGGCAGCGAGGACACTTTAATCAGGCTTGATATGTCTGAGTTTATGGAGAAGCACACTGTATCCCGGCTGGTGGGAGCACCTCCAGGATACGTTGGCTTTGAGGAAGGCGGGCAACTAACCGAAGCCGTGAGGCGTAAATCATATTGTGCCATACTCCTGGATGAGATTGAGAAGGCTCACCCTGATGTGTTCAATATCTTGCTTCAGATATTTGATGATGGTCATCTGACCGATGCCAAGGGTCGGCGGGTTGACTTCCGTAACAGCATTATTGTTATGACCAGTAATATTGGTGCTGAGCTTATCAGGAAGGGAAGCACAATCGGTTTTGCCTCGCGCAGTGACGAAACCAAAACCAGGCAGATGGACTACGAGAAGATGAAGGAAAAGCTGCTTGACGAAATGAAGAAGGCTTTCCGCCCCGAATTCTTGAACCGCATTGACGGGGTGGTGGTATTCCACGCCCTGACCAAGGAGCACATCCGAAAGATAGTTGACCTCATGCTGGTTCAGGTTTCCCAGCAGCTGGCGGAGAAGGGGGTAAAGCTGGAGGTAACCGATGCCGCCAAAGACTTTCTGGGTGAAAAGGGCTACGATGAGGTCTTCGGGGCTCGTCCGCTACGGCGGGTAATTCAGGATTTGGTTGAGGATAAACTTTCGGAAAGCCTGCTCCGCGGTAAATTCCGCCCCGAAGATACGGCGGTAGTTGACCTTGAGGGTGAAGAGATTGTAGTCCATCCAGCAGCCGTGGAGGCATTAGCCGGAGACGATAAACCGTAAGCTACCATGGCTAAAAGGATAGCTTTTTGTATATGAAGGGCGGTAAAATAGGATGAATAAATAACCGCCCTTTTATTTTGCCCAAATTAGCAGTGAGATAAAGATATGGCAGTAGATTGGGGTTTTGCCGGACAAGTTGGCGGCATAGGCTTTGGCCTTGTCTTTGCGGTGTTAGTCATCCTGGCTGTAGTTATATGGCTGGTTGGGTTAGTGTTAACCAAAATCGGCGCCGGTAAGGGTGAAGCCGAGGAGAAGAAGGAAGAAGAAAGGAGACTAGAAATTGGCACAGGAGAACGTCGAGTTCCCCATAACGGGCAAGATAACCAGCGTGAATGTTAAAGCGGGGGATGCGGTTAAGGAGGGGGATGTACTCTGTTTATTAGAATCAATGAAGATGGAAAATCCAATACTGGCTCCGGTCGGTGGCACCGTTACCAAGATAGAGCTTTCTGCAGGACAGGTGGTTGAGGTTGGCGATTTAGTAGCTATCATAGAATACTGAAAGGAATAAATTGCCAGGATTTTTTGAGATTGGTTTTCTAAACCTCACCTGGGGCTCCGTGGTAATGCTGATTATCGGCGGGGTTCTTTTATACCTGGGTATCGCCAAGAAGATGGAGCCCCTGCTACTAGTGCCTATTGGCTTTGGTGTAATTCTGGTTAACTTGCCTCTCGGCGGTTTGATGGCCACCATCGTTCAGGGGAAGGTCTATGAAGCCTATATCATCGGCGGCGAGCCGGCGGGCGTAGTCTCCCGGATATTTGCCTACGGACTTGCCTGGGAGATAATACCCGTCTTTATCTTCCTCGGCCTAGGGGCAATGACCGATTTCGGGCCGCTGATTGCCAACCCCAAGACCTTTATCCTCGGCGCCGGAGCCCAGTTCGGCGTTTACTTCGCCTTTTTCATGGCCTTGCTGCTGGGGTTCAGCATACAAGAAGCCTGTTCTATAGGCATAATCGGTGGTGCTGATGGGCCGACTACCATCTATCTGACCAATAGGCTTGCTCCTCATTTTATCGGGGCTACTGCAGTAGCCGCTTATACCTATATGGCGCTGGTGCCTATTATCCAGCCCCCGGTTATAAAATTGCTCACCACCAAGAAAGAGCGGGAGATATATATGAAGCCGCAGCTAAGAGCGGTGTCCAAGAGGGAGAAAATCTTCTTCCCGGTAGTGGTCGCCGTTATTATCATCCTGCTGGTGCCTAAATCAGCCCCGCTTATCGGCATGTTTATGTTCGGTAATCTGTTATATGCTAGTGGCGTCACTGATAGGCTGGCTGACACCGCAGCCAATGCCTTTATGAATATCCTCACCATTCTCCTCGGTCTGTGCGTCGGTTGCTTTATGAGCGCTGAAAGCTTCCTCAATATAGAGAGCCTGATAGTATTTGCCCTTGGGGTAGTAGCCTTTGCCACCTCTACCGCCTTTGGCGTGAGCCTGGCCAAGCTCATGAACCTTTTTCTCAAGGAGAAGATTAATCCTATGATAGGCGCCGCCGGAGTCTCGGCAGTGCCTATGGCAGCCCGGGTGGTGCAGAAGATGGGGCAGGAGGCTAATCCCAGGAACTTCCTGCTGATGCACGCCATGGGGCCTAACATCGCCGGCGTTATCGGCACCGCCACCGCCGCCGGGATATTCCTGGGCATGGTGGGCTGAAGCAACCGTTAGTCTAACCTTCTTCCCAAACCAAATTTAGGATATTTATTAATCTGTTTTTCTTCCCACCCACCCCCCATAGGGGCTTTGTTTCTTAGTCCCAAGGGGGTGCGGGGGCGAAGCCCCCGAAATTCAACTTAAGGGCGGGTGGGTGGGAATAACCAACGTTAGTAAACAGTCTCCCAAATTCCCCTTGAAATACTACTCAAAATGGGATAAAGTCAAGCTATGGGCAAATCAGGTAAACCCGGCTCTAGAACCGTCTTTGTCTGCCAGCAGTGCGGCAAGGAGAGCCTGAAATGGCTGGGGCGCTGCCCTAACTGCCAGGAGTGGAATAGCTTTGTAGAAACCACAGTCAAAGCGGCTACCCCAACTAATATTTCTGCCCTGGAAAACCCTCCCCAGGAACTATCTCAGGTGGCGACCAAGATTTCTGACCGCATTCCCCTCCCCCTGGCTGAGTTCAACCGGGTGCTGGGGGGAGGACTGGTCTCCGGCTCCATGGTGCTCATCGGCGGCGACCCCGGTATTGGCAAATCCACCATTCTGCTTCAGGTCTCGGCTTTAGTGGCGCAGGCTGGTGGTAAGGTAATTTATGTTTCCGGTGAGGAAACGCTGTCCCAAATCAGGCTCAGGGCAGAGCGGCTGGGGGTAAGCGGGGAGAGGCTTTACCTCCTGGCTGAGACTGACCTTGATGTTATCCTGAGCCACCTGGAGCAATTAGCCCCGTCTCTGGTAGTTATTGATTCCATCCAGGCGGTTTACCTCCCTGAATTGGACTCGGCGGCGGGCAGCATAGGCCAGGTACGAGAGTGCACCCTGAGGCTGATGCACTGGGCAAAGCCCAACGCCGTGCCCGTTTTCATTGCCGGGCATGTGACCAAGGATGGCGCTATTGCCGGTCCCAGGGTACTGGAGCATATCGTTGATGTGGTGCTCTATCTCGAGGGTGAGCCTTTCAGCGCCTACCGCGTTCTGCGCGGGGTGAAAAATCGCTTCGGCTCCACCAACGAGGTGGGCGTCTTTGAGATGAAGGAGCAGGGTCTGATAGAGGTGGGCAACCCATCCAAAGCCTTCCTCTCCCAGCGGTGGGGGGAAGCCATAGGCTCGACGGTGGTGCCTACATTAGAGGGCAGCCGCCCCCTGCTGGTGGAGATTCAAGCCCTGACCACTCCTACCGCCTTCGGCCTGCCCCGGCGCACCGCCAACGGAGTTGACTTCGGTCGGTTGCTGCTGATTACGGCGGTGCTGACCAAGAGAGCCGGCTTGAGGCTAGGCAATCAGGATATTATCGCTAATGTTACCGGCGGGCTGAGGATTGGCGAGCCGGCGGCTGACCTGGGCATTGCCCTGGCTATCGCTTCCAGCGCCCGCGATGTGGCTGTTGACCCACAACTGGTGGCGGTGGGGGAGGTGGGGCTGAGCGGTGAACTAAGAGCCGTCTCCCAGCTAGACCGGCGGGTGGCTGAAGCCGCCAGGCTGGGCTTTGAGCGCTGCCTGGTGCCCAAAACCGGCGCCAGGATTTCAGCTCCAAAAAATATCAAGCTTGTGCCGGTCAGCACCCTGCGGGAGGCGATAAGGGTGGGGCTGGTGGGGAAGAGAACAGGAGAGGCGAAGTCCCCGAATACCTAATGGGGGAGTTTTAGAGGGGCGAAGCCCCTCTTATACAACTACTTCCCCCTCTCCTTTGAAGGAGAGGGGGACCGAGGGGGTGAGGTAGATAAGTAATCTTCAGGTAGGCGCCATAATCGTGGCTGCCGGGGAGAGCCGGCGGATGGGTGGCATAGACAAGGTTTTTGCCCCGCTGGGGGGGAAACCGGCTTTAGCCCGTGTGCTACATGCCTTTGACAGTTGTAATTCGGTTAACCAAATTGTGGCGGTGGTGAATGAGAAAAGCCTGGAGCGCTGCCGGCAGTTGATAGCCAAAGAAGGACTATCCAAGCCGATTGAGGTCTGTGCCGGAGGCAAGCGGCGTCAGGACTCGGTGGCGGCGGGACTGAGCCGACTCGAGGGTTGCCACTGGGTGGTAATCCATGACGGCGCCCGCCCGCTGGTAACCAAAGACTTAATTGAGCGGGGACTGGAGGCAGCTCAGGAAACCGGTGCCGCTGTAGCCGCCGTTCCCGTTACCGATACCATCAAAGTCGCTGGAGATGATAGAATAGTGCGCGAGACACCAGTTCGACAAAACCTATGGGCAGTGCAGACGCCGCAGGTGTTTCGCTTTGATATAATAGCTGAAGCCTATAAGCAGGCAAAGGGTGAGGTAACCGACGACGCCTCGCTAGTAGAGCAATCGGGCTACCGGGTTAAGCTATATATGGGCGCCTATGATAATATAAAGATAACCACCCCCGATGACCTGTTAATAGCTGAGGCTTGGCAACAAAAACATGGCAAATAAGATGCGGGTTGGTATAGGCTATGACGTCCATCCCCTGGTCAAGGGAAGGAAGCTAGTTATCGGCGGCACAGAGATACCCTTTGCCCAGGGTCTTGGTGGCTGGAGTGACGCCGACGTACTGACCCACGCCATTATTGACGCCCTGCTGGGAGCCGCCGCCCTAGGTGATATCGGTAGCCATTTCTCCCCCGGCGAACCGCAATATAAGGATATTTCCAGCCTGGTTCTGCTTAGGAGAATAGTGGATAAGCTTAAAGAAAATGGCTGGCAAATAGTCAATGTTGATGCTACCATCGTAGCTGAGCAGCCTAAATTAAGAGATTTCATATACCAGATGCGGCAGCAGCTCAGTGATACATTAGGTATTGCTCCCAGCCAGGTAAGCGTGAAGGCTAGCACTTCAGCCCAGTTGGGTTCTATTGGTCGGGGGGAGGGGATGGCTGCCTATGCCGTAGCCTTGATAGAAGGTACTTCCGATTAGGTGGAGATTGATTTAATGGGATTTATCACCAGCATAAGAAAGGATATCAAGGCCGTTTTTGACCACGACCCGGCGGCTATCAACACCCTGGAGGTGCTGCTGGCTTACCCCGGATTTCATGCCCGCCAGTCCCACCGATTAGCTCATGCCCTGTTCCGGTGGCACATCCCGGTCTTGCCCCGGCTCATATCTCATATCAGCCGCTTTCTTACTGGCATCGAAATTCACCCCGGGGCTAAGATTGGAGAGGGCTTTTTTATTGACCATGGTATGGGTGTGGTCATTGGTGAGACCTCAGAGATTGGCGACAATGTTACCCTGTATCAGGGGGTAACCCTGGGCGGCACCAGTCACCAGCGGACAAAGCGTCACCCCACCCTGGGCAACAATGTGGTGGTCGGGGTGGGAGCACAGCTAATTGGGGATATCACTATCGGTGATAATACCAAGGTGGGTGCCGGCTCGGTAGTGGTAAATTCAGCGCCAGCCAATGCTACCGTGATTGGAGTGCCGGGGCGGGTGGTGGCAGTGAGGAACCCCGATACCGATACCGTGGAGAAGCTGCCCGACCCGGTAGGAGAGAAGCTGGAAAGTCTGGAAAAACGGATAGCCGAGCTAGAGAAGCACCTGGCTTCAGTAGAAGGAAGAAAAAGTGAAGGTATATAACACCCTCTCCGGACAAAAGGAAGAATTTGCGCCTCAAAGCGACGAGGTTAAGATGTACGTCTGCGGGGTTACTCCCTATGATGATGCTCATATCGGTCATGCCATGAGCTACATCGTCTTTGATGTCATCAGGCGCTACCTTCAGTTTCGGGGCTATAAGGTCAAGTATGTGCAGAACGTCACCGATATTGACGATAAGATTATAGACCGGGCTGGTAAGCTCGGTATTCCGCCTGCTGAGCTAGCCGAGAAATACACCACTAGCTACTTTGAGGATATGGATGCCCTGAATATCGAGCGGGCTGATATTTACCCCAGGGCTACCGAAGAGATACCGAAAATCATTGAAGTGATACAGGGTTTGATAGATAAGGGGTATGCCTATCCAGCAGGTGGTAGCGTCTACTTCAGGGTGAGGAATGACCCTGACTACGGCAAGCTGGCTCACCGCAGTCTGGACTCTATGATGGCTGGCGAGTGTGCCGTGGGTGGGGAGGAGAAGGAAGACCCTATGGACTTTGCCCTGTGGAAGGCGTCAAAGCCGGGTGAGCCATATTGGGAGTCTCCCTGGGGTGAGGGCAGACCGGGCTGGCATATTGAATGCAGCGCCATGTCGCTAAAATACCTGGGTGATACCCTGGACATCCATGGCGGAGGGCAGGACCTGGTCTTCCCCCACCACGAGAACGAGATTGCCCAGTCGGAGAGCTTTACCGGTGTTAAGCCCTTTGTTAAATACTGGCTGCATAACGGGCTGGTGCAGCTTGGCGAAGACAAGATGAGCAAATCCCTGGGCAACCTGATAACCATCAAGCAGGCTCTGGAAAAGTACAGCCCCGATGCCATGCGCATCTTCATCTTAAGCTCCCACTACCGCAGTCCGCTGACCTACTCTGAGGAGGGGCTGGAGGCGGCGGAGAGGGGAGCGGAGAGAATAGCACGGGTGATCTCGAGAGATGACCCCACTGGTGGCGTCGGAGAAGCTCTTAATGCTGAGCCTTACCAAAAGCAGTTTATCGAAGCGATGGATGATGATTTTAATACTCCACAAGCACTGGCTGTCCTTTTTGATTTGGCGCGGGGAATAAATCAAGCAGCAGATTCTGGAATTAGCTTTCAGGATGCTAAAGGGGTTCTCTTATCACTGCGAGCTATTTTGGGTTTAAGACGACGTGATGTTGTTATAGAAGTCCCGACAGCCAGACTTACGATTACGACTTATGCTCCTACTGTGGTCACAGAAGCGCAACTGCCTCCAGAAATTAAACCTCTTGTTGAAGAGCGCGAAAGGCTCCGGAAGGCAAAGAAGTGGCAAGAAGCCGATAAGATTCGGGCTAAGCTAGATGAGATGGGCATAATCCTTGAGGATACCCCTGAAAGCACAATAATAAGGTGGAAGAGAAAAAGATAACTAAAAATGTGAGTGGGGTGCCCCCCTTTTAGCGAGTGTTCTTCTTCCCACCCTGACCCACCCAATAGGGGTAAGAAGCCTATGAGGGCGGGTGGGTGGGAAGCAAAACACCTGAAAACAGGGGGGATTAAGGGGGTGGGTTACCTTAATAAAAACCAAACAGGAGGTGCGTTATGTGGCAGAATGTAGCTTTCATCTTAATTGGCATCGGCATACTGGTTCTAATCGGCTGGGCGGTTAAAGGCTTCTTTATGGCGGCTGATATTCCCCTGCTTATCAGGATAGCCGTTGGCGCCATCGGTGCCGGGGTACTGGTCCTCATTGGAATAGCTATCAAAGACAGGATTAAAAAGGCTAAGACCGACGATTTCAAGGAGGTAGAGAAATGATTATTACCACCTCAGCACAGATAGAGGGAAAGACGATTGCTAAAACTATCGGCATGGTCAAGGGCAACACAATTCGGGCAAGGCATATCGGCCGGGATATTATGGCCGGCCTGCGGGGCATAGTTGGCGGTGAGATAACCGAATACACCAAGATGATGGCTCAAGCCAGAGAAGAAGCCATCCAGAGAATGGTGGAGGACGCCGAGAAACAGGGGGCTAACGCCGTGGTCAGTATGCGGTTTACCACCTCAATGATAATGCAGAACGCCTCTGAGATATTAGCCTATGGGACGGCGGTGGTTCTGAAATAACTATCGCCCGGTTGCCCACGACCACAGGGAGCGCAAAATTTTTAGCTTAACCACTCCCACCGGTAGCTCTAGCTGCTTCCTCTCCACTACGGGAAAGGCGTTTATCTGGTCTATCTCTGGTTTTAACCGGGATAGCTCCTCCTGATAATCACCTCTGGACAACACATCATCGATGCGTTGTGCCATTTCCCGGGCCGCCTTAATGCGCTGCTCCCCGGCGTCAGCCATTTGCTGGGATATAGTCCCGTATTTTGCCTTCAATCTATTTAGGCGCAGTATAGCCTCATAAGCAGTGTCCACAATCTGCTGGCGTGTCATCCACTTCGTCTCGTAATTTAAGGAATACTTCCAGCTTGGGGCTACCAGCGCCTGGCGGTGCTCCTCCAGCGTCCGAAACAGGATACGGTAGCCATGGCGCTGCGGTTGCTCAAAACCCAGACTGCCCGGGTCAAGGAAGGGGGAGAGGGGAGCAATAAACAGGGAAAGCCGCTTATCTCCCTTAAACTTCTGCAACAGAAAATCGCAGTAGTCAATGGTATCCATCACCGACTTTGGCGTTTGCTGGGGCAAGCCAATCATAAAGAATACGTCCATTCGCCCGCAGCCAACATCAAGTGCATCAGCCAGCGTCTGCTCCAAATCTTCGTTGGAATAGTTTCTGCCGGCGGCTCTCCTCACCTGGGGGTCATGGGAGTCGGGGGAAATCTCCAGGCAGAAGTTAGGACAGGCTCGGCTCATCTGGCGTAGAAGGTCGGCAGGGACGGGAGAGAATAGCTCAAGGATGACCTGATTCTTCACCCCGTCCTTCTCCAGCCGGCGCAGAACCTCATAGGCATAGTCTTCCCCCGCCTGGAGCAGGTCGCCCAGAATGAAAACAGGACCACTGCTGAAACGCTCTATCTGCTTTGCATCCCGAGCCACCGATTTCGGAGAGCGAAAGACAGCTTTATCCCGGTGATAAAAGTTTCTGAAGGCGGCGGCAGAGCCGCCGCAGACAACACAGTTCTGGGTGCAACCACGGCAGGTCAGCACCGCGGTAATGGGATAGCGCGCCCAGCCCTTGAAGGGAGCATAGCTAGCCAGGTCACGGTATCTGATAACCGAGCGCACGGTATTAGCATAGTGGCTGAACATAACATGGCTCAGGTCAGCGGGAACATGAGAGAAGGGGTTTTCCCGCACCTCGCCTTTTTCATCTCGCCAGACCAGATTGGGGACTTCCTCAGGCTGCCTCTTATTCACTATGCAATCCATAAGGTTCTTGAGCGGCTCCTCGGTGGAGTCGCCCCTCACCACATAATCAATCTCCGGGTACTCCATCAGCTCCCGATAGAAATAAGATGAGGAAAAGCCACCCAGTATCACCTTAGCTTCGGGATGGCACCTCTTCACTATCCTGGCGACCTCAATAGCCCCGTGAGCGCTCACCAGCCAGTGCAAATCGATGCCAAAGACCGGTGCACGCAAACGCTTAATCATTACCTCGGCATCAAATTTGCTATCATTCAGCATCCGCACCGCCAGGTTGACGATGCGCACCCGATACCCAGCACCCTCCAGATATTCAGCAATGCTGGTAAAGCCAATGGGATACATCTCAAACATAGAAGACGATGGAATCAGGTCGCTGACCGGTCCGTAAAGAATGGTCTTCTGGCGAAAGTCATAAACGCTGGGCGGATGAAGTAAAACCAAGTCGACTGACATTAAAAAACCCCTGCTAGAATATAGCCGATGCCCAGCAGGAATTGAGTCAGGAGGACAACCAGAACATTATTAGCCATCGCTGGCACTAGCTTGTCCATCTCCTCATGCTTTCTGGCACCCTGAATCGCCTTTATCGCCAGGGGGAGGGTGAGCAAGGCTATTAGACAGTAGGGTGGCATTCCTTTTGCCACTACGCCCGTTAGTTCTGCCACCACCCAGCCGATTATCCACAAATAAACCGCCAGGGTCAGGACGGAATAGACTATGCCAGCTTTCTCCTTCCCCATAACGATGGGCAGCGTCTTTCTACCTGCCTTCCCATCGGCTTCGGCGTCAGGAAATTCGTTCAGCAAAAGAAGGTTATGCACCAGAATACCCGATGGTATGCAGGCAATAACGGCGGGGAGGGTATAGGCAGTGGTCTGAACGAAGTAAACTCCCAGCACGGGCAAAGCCCCCATCCCCAGCCCAGGAGCCCACTCCGGCCACCCTATCTTAGTTATAAAGGGGGTATAAAGGATGATGCACACCGCAGCTACCAGAAGTAGAGGGAGCAAAGCCCAACCCCTGGCGATAACAAAGTAAACACCTATAGGCACCGCCAGCAGGAAGGAGACCAGTCCAAACCACAAGACCTGCCTCGGCTTGAGCAGAGTAGCGGGAAGGATGCCACTGCCGCCACTGAAGGGTGTTCTCCTGACCTCCAGGTCTATCCCGCTTTTATAGTCAAAGTAGTCGTTGAGCACATTGACACTGATATGGCACAGCAGCAGCCCGAAGAAAGCCAGCAGGGCATAGCCAAGATGAAATGTGCCACCAAATTCTTTAAATTCATACCAGGCGATACAACTACCCAGGAACGCCAGCACCACGGAAAGAAACAGGAACTGCGGTCTGGTTTCAGCAAACCATACTTTCAGCTTCATCGGTTTACTTCCCTTACTTATGAGCCATCTCTACATGCTTCTGCCAGCATTTCTCATGGACATAAACAGCACACCTGGCGCAGTAGTAGATATGGGCTCGGGCTTCTTTGCCGCAAACCGGGCACTTCATTGATTACCGCCAATTATCAGCCGATTCTCAGAGCTACCATAGAGATAATAATGAATAGAGCTACTAAGACGATGGTAAGTTGAAACAGCGTTTTTTCCACGCCCCGTTTAGTCCGAAAGACGGTGTCAGCCTGACCGAAGATACCCCCCAGCCCCCCACCTCTAACCTGAAGCAGAACGGCTAATATCAAGGCTATGGATAATATAATCTGAGCGACGTTGAAATAACCTGTGAGTTGCATCTCATCCTTCCTCCAACTTCTTCTCCAGCAATTCATTTACCACCGTGGGGTTGGCACGACCTCTGGTAGCCCTCATTACCTGCCCAACGAGGAACTTCAGAGATTGTTTCTTCCCTGCCTTGTAATCGGCTACTGCCTGAGCATTATTTCTTATTACCGCCATGACCTCCCTCTCAATGGCCTCGGTATCACTGATTTGGCTCAGCCCTTGCGCCTTAATGATATCGTCAGCACTCTTGCCGGTATGGAACATTTCCTCAAGTACAGACTTGCCACTGGTGCTGCTGATGCTACCTTCATGTATTAATTGTACCAAGTCAAAGAGCGCCACCGGGCCAACTTTGCTGTCATTTATTCCCGTATTGGTAGCGTTAAGCAAGCGACTGAACTCGCCAATTATCCAGTTAGCCACTGGCTTGGCACTCTTTTGGGGTGCTCCTCTCATGCAGGCTTCAAAGTAGTCAGCCATTAATATAGAGCTGGTAAGCAGGTTGGCATCGTAGAGGGGCAGATTGTATTCAGCGACAAATCGGTCGCGTCTGGCTTCAGGCAGCTCGGGCAGCTTTGACCTTATTGCCTCCACCCACTCCCGGTTCAACACCAATGGCGCCAGGTCAGGCTCAGGAAAGTAGCGATAGTCGTGGGCATACTCTTTGCTGCGCTGGGCAACCGTTATCCCCCTCTCCTCCACCCAGCCCCTGGTCTCCTGGGCGAGCTTTTTGCCCTCTGCCGCCCTCTTTCTCTGTCTTTCAGCTTCATATTCCAGAGCCCGGTAGACTGCCTTGAAGCTATTCATATTCTTAACCTCCACCTTAGCCAAGAGGTCGGTGCTATCTTGAGGACGGATGCTGATATTGGCATCACACCTGAAGCTCCCCTCCTCCATATTGGCGGTGGATACACCGAGGTACTGGAGTATGCTCCTTAGCTTCATCAGGTATTGCCTGGCTTCCTCCGGAGAGCGCAGGTCAGGCTCACCGACAATCTCCATCAGCGGCACCCCAGCCCGATTAACATCCACCAGGCTATAGGACTCCCCACCTGGGGAGGTGCGGTGTATTAATTTAGCCACATCCTCCTCAAGATGGACGTTATCTATACCCACCCTCTTCTTTTCGCCGTTAGCCTCAATGGTAAGCCAGCCATGATGACCAAAGGGGGCGTAAGACTGTGAAATCTGGTAGCCCTTCATCAAGTCGGGGTAGGGATAGTTCTTACGGTCAAACCTGGTGTAATCGGAGATAGTGCAATTGAGGGCCAGAGCGGTCATTACGGTAAATTCCACCGCCTGCTGATTGATGGTGGGCAGCACACCGGGCATCCCCAGGCACACCGGACAGACATGGGTATTGGGTGGGGCGCTGGCATAATCGGTGCTGCAGCGGCAGAACATCTTGCTCTTGGTCAGAAGCTGGGCATGAACCTCCAGCCCAATAATGGTCTCGTAGTTCATAGCACATTTTAGTATAGCAACAATGCTGATGGCTGACAAGGAAGATTTATGCTATAATTTCTGCTGTAGTCTGGGGATATAGCTCAATAGGGAGAGCGCTGCCTTCGCATGGCAGAGGTCGGGGGTTCGAATCCCCCTATCTCCACCAGGGGTATCAATAGGTAGAACTTCTGCTCGTTCTCGTGTTTGTCCACCTTGCGGCATCGAGGGCACAAAACGCTATTTTGTATGACCAGGTATTCTAATAATAGCTTGTGCAGCTGGTAGTGCGTATGGTTGCGTCTATGATAACACGCCCTAAGTCGCGTACTGCTTGACCCTCCTTAGTGTGAGCATCACTACAGCGATCAGAATCAGGTCCAGCCCGATGAGAATGAAAACGTTTATAGCAATGTCGGGCCAGCTACCGCCCTGCTGACTTAATTCGACGATTGGCTGGATAAGGTAATAGGTGGGAAATATTCTGCCAATCCATTCCGGAATTTGGGGGAACAGGTAGACAAAAACCGGGGCGAAGAGCAAAATTCCGCCGAATTTCCAAACAGCGAACAGGGTGGTGAAGTCCTTCACTAAAGCCCCTAGTATCATACCGAGCTCAACCGCCATGACGGCACCGAGCGCCAGCACCATGGTCAGCAACAACGGTTCGGTACCAAAGGCCTGGTTCAAAACCAGGATTAAGATGCCCATAAACAGACTGAGAATGAAGCCAAGTATTCCTTTCGATAGAAAAACGTCCCCAATAGTAGTTGGGGTTATCACCAGCGCCTCGAGTGTATTCTTCTCTTTCTCATTTACTACCGAGGTTGCCGGTAACATTAGCCCTCCCAGGAACACAGCCATGAGCACTATGAATGGAAGCAGACGGTCATTCCAGGGAATACTTTCTCCGTCACCTAAGGTAATAGACTCCATTTCGATAGGAGCTTCCTGGCCAGTCAGTTCTCTTACCAGGTCGGCTATAGTCACTCCTATGATGGTACGGTTTTTGGCCAGGCTTTCTCCCCAGACATAGGCCGTAATTTCTATCCGCTCTCCCTGCATAACAGAACTATCGAAACCAGAGGGAAGGACAATGCCGATATCAACGGCACCAGTCTCAACCGCCTGTTTCATCTCAGAAACAGTGCCATACTCCCTGGTGACCAATGAATCTAGTTCCTGGGCCATGGGTACCAACTGAGAGCTGCCTTCGTCGACAACTCCGAGCTTGGCTTTCTCACTGAACAGGGTGCCAAAGATTAATGAAAAAAAGAGTGAAATGATAATCGGGGCTACGATGGAGAAAATAAAGATATAATTCTTGGGGCCGTGTAGGAACTCCTTGCCCAGCAGAATTCTCACCCGTTTGAGACTCATTGAAACTTCCTCCTCAGTACCGTAATACCAATCCAGAGTATAGCCAGACTGAAACCAAGGAGTATGAGCAGGTTAATCCCGACATCACCCCAGCCGGAGCCAAAGTTCGCTGCCCGATGTACTGTATCGACGAGGTAGTAAGAGGGAAGGATTTTAATCCAGCCGGTAATAACACCGGGAGCTATAACGCTGAATGAAGGTATTAGCAATATGATGAAGCTGAGAACACCCCAGCCCAGCACCGACATGAAATCTTTACTCACGGCCGCGATGATAAAGCCGACTCCGGTAACCAGCACTGCTCCCAGCAGCAGAGCCACCAGGATTATCAATGGCTGCCTGCTCATACCGCCGACAATACTCATGAACAGCACCGCCTGAACAAAGGCCAAGCCTACGCCGGTGATACCCTTGGCCACAAACAGGTCTATAACAGTCATAGGGGTAACCAGCAGGGCGTGGACGGTACGTCGCTCCACTTCCTCACTTATCAGGTTGGCCAGGC
Source organism: Dehalococcoidales bacterium (assembly GCA_023129255.1). GTDB lineage: Bacteria > Chloroflexota > Dehalococcoidia > Dehalococcoidales > BS750m-G39 > JAGMCH01. The sequence continues at coordinate 4,410 of JAGMCH010000039.1, read as the reverse complement.
CCAGCATTTCCATCATGATGATGAGAATAGCCAGGAGGGGACGCAGGCGGTCACGCGGCGGTATCGGCATACCTACCATGTCCGGCCCCAGTATCTCCTCGGATATGTCTATGGCCAGGGTTTGCCCTGTCTGCAGGTAGGCCAATTCCTTGATTAGAACCTCAACAGCATCTTTTATTTCCTCTGGCGCGTCCGGAGTGAAATATAGAATGATCTTGGGTTTCTGCCCCGACTGAAACTTCTCCATTAAGTCTGCCGGGAGCACCACGCCGGCTATATATTGGCCTTCGGCCACTGCCTCCTTGAGTGCCTCCTCGGATTCAACCACCTCAATTTCCAGACCTTCCTCCTGTACCTGCTCAAAGACTGGAGGTATTACTGGTGCGTAGAGTCCGATCTTCAGGTTCTCGTTAACCGAACTCGGCATGACAAAATAGATGACCAGGTAGAAGACGAGACCAAGGGCAGTTAAAGCCATGATAAGCTTTTTTCTGAAGAAAAGGGAGAGGTCTTTAGAGACCAGGGTGCCTATTATGCGCCAATTCATTCGGTGAGCCCCCGTCCCGTAATCTTGATGAAGATATCCTCCAGAGTAGCCTCCTCGCTATGGACAGTGACTACCTTATTCTGGGCAAAGAGCTTTTGGACAGCACTAGGTGTCTCTGGAGTATCCAGAGTGACTTCGCGTTCCTCAAGTTCACCACTCTCGGTCGTGACTTTAGCTTTAAGTGCTCGCTTGCCATATTGCTGCTTGAGGTTGTGTGGTGTATCAAGGGCGACAATCTTACCCTGATTCATAAAGGCTACGCGGTCGGAGAGCTTATCGGCTTCCATCATGTCGTGAGTGGTGAGAAAGACGGTAGCACCTCGCTCACGCTCTTCTAGGATGATGCTCCTGATGGCTTCAGAAGATGCTGGGTCAAGCCCAGCGGTGGGCTCATCAAGAAAGAGGACACGGGGCCGGTTCACTAATGATCGGGCTACCATGAGGCGCTGCTTCATGCCTTTGGAATAGGTCTCGACTCGGTCTTTCTCCCGACCAGCCAGGCCAACCCGCCTCAACATAGCCTCAGCATCGAATTGGCGGATGTTAAACAGACGGGCGAACAATCTCAGGTTTTCTACGGCACTCATCTGCTCATAGAGATTTATCTCCTCAAAGCAAACGCCAATCTCCCCCTGTACTTTCTCGACGTTTCTGGCAATGTCCATACCAAGCAGCGTTGCCTTTCCGGCTTTGGGCTTGAGTTGTCCGGTCAGCATCTTAACGGTAGTCGTCTTGCCGGCGCCATTGGGGCCAAGAAAACCCAGAATTTCGCCTTCAGCCACATTAAAACTGATGCGGTCTACGGCAACCAGTTCACCATAGTGGTAGGTCAGTTCCTCAGCCAAAATAGCATCGCGAGCCATATTATCTCCTTTCACGCTAGCAGTTAGCCACCAGTTTGTTGGAATTCTATCACACGTCAGCTGTTTTAGCATACATGCAGGTAACAATACCGTGGAGGATGCGCAATTATTAATTGATATTACCGCCACACAGTCCGCCAGAAAGTGCAATGGTATTTACCTTGCTGTGAGCCAGCATATCCAGTATTTAACAAAATGAGTATTTGTTAACAAAACGTCACTTTGTTTACTCCCCCGTAGCTTTAAGTTTATTCCAGTGTAGATGGAACCTGTGGAATTTTGCTATAGTATGTAATGTGAAAGAGCAATGGCATAATCTCAGCCCGGATGAAGCGTTGCTAGCGCTTGATTCCAGGCACTCTGGACTAACTGAAACCGGGGCTCAGGCACGGTTAGTTCAATACGGTCCCAACGAGTTAAAGGGCAAGAAGAAAACCCCACCAATACTGGTTTTCCTCAGACAGTTTCTTAGTCCACTTATATACGTACTCCTTCTCGCCGCTATAATCTCAATCGTTGTGGAGCATTTCATTGATGCCGGGGTAATACTGGGAGTACTGTTACTCAATGCTGTTGTTGGCTTCACGCAGGAAACGCGAGCTGAGAAAGCTATGGAAGCTCTCAAGCGAATGGCGGCACCCAGGGCAAGCGTAAGACGTGAGAGCAAAGTAAGGGAGATACCAACCAGAAAAATAGTCCCCGGGGATATACTGCTCCTTGAAACCGGCGATAGAGTACCCGCCGATGCCAGGCTAATAGAGGTATCAAATTTAAAGGTGAATGAAGCAACACTCACTGGCGAATCAATAGCTGTAGATAAGCATACCAAACCCGTCTCTAAAGAAGTGCCTCTAGCCGAGAGAAAGAACATGATATATACGGGCACCATCATTACCTATGGAAGAGCCACGGCTGTAGCTGTGAAAACTGGCTTGTCGACAGAGATAGGCAAAATTGTCACCACTATTCAGGAAGTCGAGACCCCAAAAACACCGCTCCAGCAAAACATAAGGAAGCTTAGCCAGTATATCCTTGTCCTCTTTTTGGGAATTTGTGCTCTGCTGATAGTTGTCGGAGTGCTCAAAGGGATAGGGTGGCTGGAAATCTTTTTGGTAGCCGTCGCTGCTGCCGTCTCAGCCATACCTGAAGGACTACCAGCGGTTGTGACCATTGTTCTGGCGATAGGCATGCATATAATGGCCAATCGTAATGCTATCATCCGCAAGTTGGTAGCCGTCGAAACCCTAGGTTCAGCTACTGCCATCTGTTCTGATAAGACAGGTACCCTGACTCTAAACGAGATGACGGCACGGCGTCTTTATGTCAGCGGTCAGTGGATTGAGTTAACCGGCGAAGGTTATGAGCCAAAGGGAGAATTTCGCCAGGAAGGAAAGAGCCTGGATCCGCAAGATAAGCCACCTTTAACTTTGCTCTTAAAGATAGGAGCCCTGTGCAATGACGCTCTGCTCACCAAGGAGGATGGGGGCTTCAGTATTTTGGGGGATCCAACCGAAGGCGCTCTGTTAGTAGCTGCAGCCAAGGCAGGGATGAACAAGGAAAAGCTAGAGAGAACCTTTCCCCGCCTCGATGAAATTCCCTTCCAGAGCGAAAAGCAATACATGGCTACCCTTCACCCCCAAGATGGAGGTCGAGTGGTCTATGTAAAGGGAGCGACCGAAAGGCTGCTGTCCCTCAGTAAGTATCTCCTAAAAGAGAACGGGATTGCCCTCCTCGGCGAATCCGACGTTGAGGCTATTATGCAGGCTAACCTTTCTATGGCAAAAGAAGCCATAAGGGTCATCGCTATTGCCTATGCTGACCTTCCCGCCGAATTAGAAGAGCTGAAAGACGAAGACATCAGGGGCAACCTGGTTTTTGTTGGGCTGGTGGGGATGGATGACCCGCCCCGTGAGGAAGCCAAAGAGGCAGTAAGGCTTTGCAAGCAGGCCGGTATCAAAGTAATCATGATTACTGGTGACCACAAGGTGACGGCTGAGTCGGTGGCTCACCAGCTGGGTTTACCACCGGGCAAAGCTATAACCAGTGCTGAACTCAAGGAAATGAGCGATGAAGAATTATCAAGGCAAGTAGAGGATACTTTCGTTTTTGCCCGGATTGAGCCACTACAGAAGCTCAGGATAGTAAACGCGCTCAAAAGCCGAGGGCATGTTGTCGCCATGACGGGGGACGGGGTTAATGATGCCCCGGCTCTGAAAACAGCTAATATCGGCATTGCTATGGGCATCACCGGCACTGATGTAGCCAAGGAAGCCTGCGACATGGTACTGGCTGATGATAACTTTGCCTCGATTGTGGCTGCCGTTGATGAAGGCAGGGCAATTTTCAACCGCCTGCGCAATGTGATTTTCTTCTTACTGAGCACTAACCTCGGAGAGCTACTGGCACTTATCCTCGCTGTTACCTTTATTGGTAAAGCACCACTGCTGGCGGTGCAGATTATCTGGGTTAATTTAGCTACCGACACAGCAGTGACTATCCCACTGGGGCTGGAGCCGAAATTCGGCGATGAGCTCAAATACCCTCCCCGCCACCCAAAAGCAGGCCTCATCTTCCCCGGGCTTCTCCTCCGTGTTGGCTTCCTAGCCCTAATGATGGGTGTGGGTATATTCTTAATCTTCAGCTGGGCGCTCCCCAGGGTAGGTCTTGAGGAAGCCCGCACTCTTGCCTTTTGCTCACTGGTTGCATTTGAATGGTTCAGAGCTTTTAACGCACGCTCGGATGAATATACTATCTTCAGGCTGGGTGTATTTCGCAACCGCTGGCTGGTCCTTTCAATTTCGGCAGCTATTATATTGCAGCTAGCCGTTGTCTATGTACCCTTTCTTCAGGTGGCTTTCGGTACAGTGCCTCTAACTATTAACCAGTGGGGTATTGTTATCCTGGCCGGTTGCTCTCCCTTTATTATCGATGAAGTTCGCAAAGTCTTTTTCCCACGGCTCTTTACATTAGGGAAATGGAGACCATGGCGAAAATCAGCTA
>JAGMCH010000038.1 GCA_023129255.1 Dehalococcoidales bacterium | reverse complement strand
CAATCCGATGAATTGTTACACCTATTGATAATAGATCGTGATGGTTTTGTAGGCGTTTGACGTATTAACTACACATCCAAGAATTTGCCATCTTCTTCTGTGGTTTCTGTGATGTCCACCCAGAGAAGACCCTGCCTAGACTCAAAAGCGGCTTTAATTTCTTCCCCAGTGAGGTCACGCTGAAGGTTACCCTCGGGACTCAAATAATACGCTTTACATGGCATATTGCACTTCCTTAGAGCCAGTTAGCAATTCGGAACTCCTCAGGGATGAGGTCAGCAACTTTGGCTGCGGCCACAGCCACCACTGAGTCGGCGGCACCGTAGTAAACTAACACTTCGTCCTCAGCATCAAGTATCTCTTTATTACCTTCACGTGGCACCGCCCCACAGGTAAAAACCACATTGGGCACGCAATGCGTGCCCGGTTCTCCTATTTCGCACTTCTCCGTGGGTTCGAGAATAGAATTGGGTGAACGATAAAGGAGAATTCGTGGATCACTTAAGTCAAGCAGCATCACCCCTAGCCGATAGACATGAGTATGGTCACTACCGTGAGTGATGAGCAACCAGCCGTACTTGGTCTTAATCGGTTGAGCGCCAGCACCAATCTTCCTCCCATCCCATGTCATCCCAGTCGATGACCCGGCCACTATTTTGTGCTCTTTCCGAGGCCAGGGACAGCGCAGATGGGAAGAAAAGGTTATCCATATATGTGGGTCAACGCGGTGAAGCATAGCAAATCGCCCATTGAAGCGTTCGGGAAATAAAGTACCGTCTTTGTCAGTGAAGCCAGGGAAAACCAGACCGTGTCTACGCCAGGCTCCCCAGTGGTGATTCAGGAAATCATTAACTCCGATAGAGGCCAGGGCAATTTGAGCCACTAAGCCGTCATAAGCAGTATACACCATGTAAAGGCGCTCGCCGATGAGGGTCAACCGAGGGTCTTCACACCCTCTGGCTTCACTCTTTCTCTTTGGCTCAAATATTGGCTCTCCTAGTCTTTCGGTAAACTTAAATCCATCTTCACTTACCGCCAGCCCAAAGCGGGAGATGTTATCCTCTCCCCAAGCCCGATAAATGAGATAAACCCTGCCTTCTAGATTTATGACACCTGGATTGAAGACGCTTTTTGATTCCCAGGGGTGCTCCTTAATGGGCTCAATTATGGGATTAGCCGCAAAGCGGCTCAGGGCTCCTGCCGGCGGCTGCTCAGGAGTGACAATTTGTTCTGGCACTACCCCCTCGGCTTCTTTTACTTCGCCAAGTAGAATCGGAGCTAAATCCTCCCATTCCCTGCCCTCTTCCATAAGGTCTATAATCTTCTCCTCCATTGCTTCCTCCTTGCCTCCCCCCGCTTTGAAATACTCGGTGAGGAATTCCCGTGAGGACCAATCCCGCTCCACATGCTGGGAAAGAGGAGGAGGTAATCCTTTGCCTCCATTAAAGCTATAACTCGCCCAGGTCCAGGCGGAGCAGGGGATGAAGGTGCCATCGGGGAGGACAAAAGCCAGGTGATAAGAATCAGCCATAATTTGGAGGTATTCAGCCAGGCTCAGGCGAGAGGCATCACCACCCGCTTCTTGGGTGATTCGCTGCACCATTTCCCTCAGCCGCTCTACCAGCACCCGCTGATGCCCGTTTTCAAAAACATTATGGGCTGATAGTGGCTCTCTCCCCCAATGACCCTCTAATGAATTTATCACCTTTTCCCCGAAGTCTTTCCTTTCCTCGGCGAACCTTCGCCATATCTTACCGAACCTCTCGATCTCGATAATAGCCTTGGCAATATGGGTAAAGTAGCGCAATTTAGGGAACTCACCGCCCATACCCTTGTGCAGATTACTTATTACTACCCTCCCGGTAATCTTGCTGAGAGCACCGATTTCTCTCATCTCTACCAGCGAGGGGAATTCTTTGTGGCGGACCACCAGCAGTTTCACGGCGCGGGTTCCAAAATGCTCTGGGCGGACACTTTTCTTGGTTAGCCCCCATATCTGCTCCACATATTCTTGCTCTTCTGACCAACCAGCCAGGGCTAAAGCATCATTGGGTTCATACTGGCTGAGCAGCGCATCAAGGTTGCTATAGCCTAGCTTGGTCAGAAGATTGTAGGGGGGGTATTGCCACAAAAACCTGGAAGCCATTTCCGGAATCAGAGCAAAGCTATCCTGACGGGGGAAATGGCGAAATATGGACTTGGCTACCTCCTGCGTTCCTTCTACAGTGGAAAGCTTTCCCGGCAGGAGAGTCTTGTCTATCTCCCCCTCCAGCCGATGCATGAAATTTCTTATTCCTTCCGCTATTTCCCAGGAATTGGCATCTCGAGGGACTCTCAGCTTTTCATAGACAAATTGTTCAAATTCTCTCTTGAATCTATGAAAGATGGAATCATAGGTGCCGTTGGCGGTAGCTACTACCTCCCCGTTCGGGTTAGTGAGCTCTGAGGGCACTACCAAGGGCACGCCAGGAATGAACTCGCGGTAGGTCACTTTAGGCACCGGAGGCTTGAAGGCTTCCTCCCTCATTTCCCACGCTGCCAGGAAGTCTGATTTCTGGCGGAGAAATTCATCCACGAGTGCCTCTATTTGCCTCTGGGCTTCTAAAGATGCCAGATGTTCCGCTTCCTGAGGGAGGGAGCGTTTCACCCTATTTTTCAGGGCTCGTATTCCCAGAGCAAAGCTGCCCACGAATCCCTCATAAAGAGGGATAAAGGAATTCAGCAGGTCGTCCTTGGCAAATTCCCCGCGAAAAGCAAAATCCAGCAAGAGGTGATAGACAATTTTTGCCCACAACGAAGCCGGGAAGCCAAACCGTCTGGTCTCAGTTCCAGCTAGCTCCTCTAGTTGTCGGTAGACTTCCTGGGGGAGAATTCTCTGGTAAAGGGAATGGAATTCGTTGAACCCCCGTTTATATCTAGTTACAAGTTGCTGAGGAATTATCGGCACCGCATCGGGTTGATGTGGCTTCCTCGTCCCGAAGGTAGCCAAAGGCTTTAGTAGAGGTGGCTCGCCAATCTCCTCTGTTTCTCGCCACCATTTTTTATCGGTCACAATTTGCTCGAACAGCACTCTGGCCAGCTTTCGCAGCACCAGCTCTGCCTTTCCCGCCGATGGCCAATGAATCTTTATTCCCAGGTTAGCTTCACAAATTCGGGCTTCATTAGTAATAGCCATGGTAGCCAACCAGCTATCTACACCATAGCCTCCGATCTCGGTACTCCATGGGGTTTTCAGATAAGTTCGAAGCAAGCGGTGGGAAATTCCCCACTGTCCCCCCACCAGGTCATGGATAGGGCAGTTATAGATCGCCGTGAGCAGGGGATAAAGCACATGAGTGGAAATGGGGGACTCAAAGTAATGGCGGTTAAATCGAGAGATAACCAAATCCGCCTTCTCCCTCTTAATAGGTTCAAGGAGAAGGTTAATCCAATCTGAGGCAAGCCCCTCAGTCTCCCCATCCCTCTCCCGGCTTCTCAAATCAGCTTCCACGATGGCTAGGTCGGCACCAAGGGTTCGGGCTATTTCCATAATTGCCCGCAAAGCCCAGCCCTTCCCATTTATCCTTTCATCGTTCAGCAGGAAGGCAATCTGGCTTATCTCACTGCTTTGAGGGAGGTCATTCACTACCTTGAGGGCTTTCCCGCCTGCCGGGGAGCCAACGGCCACGATGACGCATTTCTGGTCGGGATAAAATTCCTCCAACCCTTCTCTTACCGTTTTCAACACTGCCCCGATAGTGTCGGCTTCGTCATAGAAAGGAATCCCCACCACAATCCCAGCCTCGCCTATTTCCCCCGCTTGGCTTAATGGCTCTTCTATAGCCTCTCTGAAGCATTCCTCGCTTTTCTCCAAAGAGGCTACTTCTACCTTTTCCCAAGGGGTGCTGGTTTGAGAGCTTAAGTCGGAAGAGGTAATATGATTGACGCCCTTCACGCTATTCTCCTTCAAGTAGATACCGAAAAATGGCTCTAGGAATTTTCGCATAACTACAATAGTTTTTGCAATCCGCCAATTCTTTATACCTAGTTTAGCATCATATTGCCCCGGCGAGAACTCCCCAGCCGATTCTTTAGTGTTACACCACAAAACGAGTTCATGTATTATGCCTTTGAACAGGGATTTATAGTATGAGCGTGAAGAGAAGCGGCGTCAATGATATACACCTAAGCGGGTTGATTAAATGTGCTCCACAGTTGCTGGAGTAGCCATCGGGTCAATAGGCTGAGCCGGTGGGGGTGAATGTAGCGTTGAGGATAAAATATGCTCAGCCAACTCATAATGTCTCCGGGCTTGATTTTTCCAGGAGAACTCTACGGCATAGCTTAGCGCTCTTTCCTCTATCCCTTCTCCAAGACCCGGGTTGAGTATGAGGTTTGTTATCTTAAACAGCAAATGCCTTAGGTCTGTGTCCACAATTCCGCCAGCCTCTTTCACCACCTCGCTGACACCCTCCAAATCACGACAGGCTAATATTGCACCGGCACCCAGAGCGTGTGTCAGAAGGCCACTTTGAGTGCACTCGTGAGGCCAGTAGAAGTTGACATCGAAAGCCCGTTGCGCCAGGGGGAGTATATTCTGAGGCAGCCGAACTCCGAGAAGAAATTTATCCCTGCCATTCTGCCATCTTCGCAGCTTTTCAGCGTAAATTCTCTGCGATTCGTTTCTCGGGACACCAATGCGTACCGCTGCGATTCTCCGGTGAGGGATAGCCTTCTGCAAACTATTTCTGGCAGTATAAAGCAACTCAGAGTTCTTCGCAGGTTCCAGGAATCCGGTCTGTCCTAACACCACAGTGTTTGAATCAAGGAATATCCGCCGCTTACCCAGGGTTTCCTTTGTTTCCCGGTCAAGGCCTGATTCATAGAGCAGAAAGTCGTTGAGTTTCTCTTTAGCCTCCTTACGACTGAGGCGACTTATCTCGGGATACGGATTTATGCCATGCTTCATGATATAGACCTTGTCGCGGTGTTCAGGGAATGCCGAAGTGACGGCACGGTAAACGCCGTGGCTGAAAACGGTGATGGCCTCAACGTAAGGCAGCAAGATTTGCAGTAAGTCATATTGATACTTGCGTAGGCCGGCTGGGGTTTCGGAGCTTTGGAAGTGAAGGGTGTGAAAAGTCACCACCTTCGGTATATGCAGGTTCTTGAGCATAGCAATGAACTGTATGCTACCAGGCCAGATGCCATTCTCGTGCTGAAACCACAAGACGGCATCTTCATTTTTTGCGCCAAGTTTTTTGAGCCCCTGCATAATCACCGGGGCAGAGAACTCATGGCGACCGGGTATGCCATACCAAACCCGACCTGTCACTACCTCGTCATCGGTTATTAGTGGTACGCCATACCTCTTGAGGTCAAAAGATATCACGCCCCATCTTCCAGCCGGAGACGCACGAGTAACAAAGCTCGTGTAGTCAGCTATCCCGCACATTATAGGCTTGTATGTTCCCACGAAGTAGATAGATACCATTTTAGTACTTTTATACCTCTGTTTCCGCCCACCGTGTTGAGGTGGGTCAAGTAGCTGAGCGCCTTTACCTTGCCAGCGCTGAAAGCAAAAGCAATCCTACAATCAAGAATTTGGGGCAACTTATCCTGAAGGCTGGTTAGACAGCCACCCCACTTCCACACACCTAGCAAAAGTTAGGGTCACCCAATACGCGGGTAAATCTGAGGCGTCTTAAACAATCATCCAATAATCTAGGCTAAGACGAAAAAAGTTTACACTAAAGAGACTCCCCTTGTCAAGCCATACAAACCTGCTCTTAAGAAAGATGCCATAGCTAAATCCAATGGTCTTGGCTTGCCTAGCACTGACCACATGCCCCATTGTTTGCTGCAGCACATCCTGGCTTTTTGTGCAATGGCGAATGGTTTAACTTCAACTCTGTCACGACTCTTTCTTAGCTCCAGATTCTAGAGTATAATGGTTCTAGCATTTTGCCCAAAATCAGCCTCAAATCGATGATGAGGACATGGAATGAGCGACGCCATAAGACTTGAAGGTATCTCTAAGCAACTGGGGGAACGTGAAGTCCTTAGGGATGTAAGCTTCATTACAAAGCAGGGAGATGTCTTCGGTTACCTCGGCCCCAACGGAGCCGGGAAGACCACCACTATTAGAATTCTTCTTGGTTTGCTTAAGCCCACCTCAGGCAAGGCTACTATCTTGGGAGAGGATGTCTCCAGAGATGAGGCTAGAAGAAAGGTGGGCTTCGTCTTAGAGAGCGATGGGCTCTATGATAATAAGACCGCTGAGGAGAACCTGTGGTATTACGCCCGAATTTATGGAATGGCTGAACCCGCAGAGAGGATTGATAGGCTTTTGAATCTGGTAGAGCTTCAGGATAGAGCCAAAGACAAGGTGGGCACCTATTCCAAGGGGATGAGGCAAAGGTTGGCTTTTGCCCGGGCTATGACACATAACCCAGAGCTTCTGGTTCTAGATGAGCCCACTGCTGGAGTTGACCCCTCAGGTCAGATAGAGGTGAGAGAGGTCATCCTTAACATGGCTTCTAGGGAGGGAAAGACCATCTTCCTAAGCTCTCACAATCTGGACGAGGTGCAGAGAATCTGCAACCGCATCGCTCTAATCGACCGTGGTGAGATAAAGCTCTGTGGTGAGCTGGAGCAGCTACAGCGAGAGATGAGCGGAAATGAGGTGGAGATTGAGACAACTGAAGCCATCGCCGAGCCTCTCTTTGCTGAACTCAAGAGCCTCTCCCACCTGGGATTGCGAGAGAGGAAAGACAAGGTCCTCACTTTCGTTCCCCAAGAAGGAGTAAGGATCCCTGATATGGTGAGTCTTCTCGTTAGGCAAGGGGTAGAGATTGAGGGGGTAAGCAAAAAGGAAGCCTCCCTCGAGGAAATTTACTCCGCCATACTCAAAGAAGTGGAGCCATCATGAAGGGAACGCTTGTTGTTCTGCAAAGCGATGTAGGGGATATCCTGCATAGCAAGGGATTTCTGATCGTGGCTATTATCATCGGTGTCCTTATCGTGGGGACGGCAGTAAGCGTACCTATCGCTCTCAATAGGTGGTTAACCACTGGACCAGCCTGGGATGAGGCGAAGCCCCTGTTAGAGCTCTTTATGGGGTTAGCGGTTAACTACGTGCCGCTCATAGTCCTGTTTAGCTGCATGGCAACTTGGGCTACTGACCCCATTGCTAAGGAAAAAGCCAAGGGGCCTATAGAGTCTCTCCTGGCTACGCCATTAACCGCCAGGGCGGTTTGGATAGGAAAAAGCCTAGCCATCTTCCTGCCGGCCTACATCATCGGGCTTATCGCTACGCTGATAGTCATTCTGACGATGAACCTGGCGGCTATCCTCCCGACTACGGGTCATTTTGTCCTCCCGCTACCGGAAGCATTTACCAGCTTTCTCTTTCTTCCCCTGCTCATGTTTGCCCTAATTTTATTGGGGGTTATTGCCAGCCTAATCACCAACCCGGTTATAGGTCAGACCATTATTATATTTGTTGGGGTACTTCTGCTGCAGGTGGTAGCGCAGGTTGGAGGGCGGATTTGGTGGCTTTTAGCTTCATGGGACTACGCCCTGTATAACTTAGCCGGGGCAGCCCTTCTTGGAATGATTGCCTTTTACCTATCGCGTTCTCTCAGTAAGGAAAGGATAATCCTATCAAGCAAAGGGAAATGGGCATGAATCTGGCTCACTGGGCAAGATTCAAACTCTTGCCGACTATAATCTATAACACATTGACCGTGGTATAGAGACTCTGTCAATCCTCAAGAGGAATAGGATCCGAGTTTGCTGTCATGCTACACGATAGGGCGTAATGTTACCCAATCAGGTACGCAGTGGCGTGATATTACTGGCTGCCAGTTGCAGACTACACGTCTTGTTGCTACAATTACCTGTGATGAGAGCTGTTGGTTACATAGTGAGACTGAAGGTGAGTTCAAAAGTTCTACCTACTGTAACCCCAGCTCCACCAATGATTAATAAGCCCCTGTAGCTCAGATGGATAGAGCAGCGGTTTCCTAAACCGCGTGTCGCGCGTTCGAGTCGCGCCAGGGGTACCACACAATAGAAAGGACTCAAGAAGTGACTGCAGGGTATATGGGAAAGCTATTGTTCGTGAATCTCTCCACAGGGGGGATAAAAGAGGAAACGCCTGACGAGAGCCTCTACCGAGATTTCATTGGAGGCTATGGCATTGGGGCCAGGGTTCTTTACAGCCGCCAGAAGGGTGGGGTGGACCCGCTGGGACCGGAGAATACGCTTGGCCTGGTTACCGGCCCGCTCACCGGTACTCCGGCCACCTTTGGTTGCCGATACGTAGCTGTGGCGAAATCGCCACTCACTGGCGGGTGGGGAGATGCCAATTGCGGCGGGGATTTCGGCCCTAACCTCAAGTTTGCCGGCTATGATGGTGTATTTTTTACCGGCATTTCCGAAAAGCCGGTTTACCTTTTTATTGACAATGGCAAAGCCCAGTTAAGAGCGGCGACTCACCTCTGGGGAAAAGTTACCTTTGAAACTGATGATATGCTGCAGGCTGAACACGGTAAAGCAGCTAAGGTCGTCAGCATCGGTCCGGCCGGGGAGAAACTCTCCCTCATTTCCTGCCTTATGAACAATAGAGTTGATGCTGCCGGGCGCTCGGGGTTGGGGGCAGTAATGGGCTCTAAGAAGCTCAAGGCAGTGGTAGTAAAGGGAGACCGGAAGGTCCCCATAGCCGATATGGAGACAGCCGATAGGTTGAGGAAGGAACACATTGCCGAGATGAGAGGGCCATTCCTGGAGGAATTTCATAAGTATGGCACCACCGGCCACACCGCCGAGTCGGCCCACAGCGGCGATACCCCGGTTAAGAACTGGGGCGGCATTGGCATCATTGACCTACCCGATGTCTCGGCTCTTGACAGGGAGGTGATAAATGCCAAAGTGGAGAGTAAAACAGGCTGCTGGCGTTGTCCGGCGGCTTGCAAGGGTAGATTAAAAGAGGGAGCCGGCGAGTATAAGTACCCGGCTGGCATTCACCGACCGGAATATGAAACCCAGGCCACTTTCGGAGCCATGTGCCTCAACAACAATAACGAGGCAACAGCCATGGCGGGCTACATTTGCGACAGCTACGGGTTGGATACTATCTCTGCCGGTTCCATCATCGCCTTTGCCATGGAATGCTATGAGCACGGTATCATCACCAAGGCGGATACCGACGGAATTGAGCTCACCTGGGGTAATCATCGCGCTATGGTAGCTATGCTCGAGAAGATGGCGCGGCGGGAGGGCTTTGGCGACATCCTCGCCGATGGAGTAAAGGTAGCCGCCGGGAGAATCGGCAAGGGAGCCGAGGAATATGCGGTTCATATCGGGGGGCAGGAACTGGGGATGCACGACCCGAAGTGCGATTTCGCAGCCTTTGCTGGTGTACCGACGGCTGCCAGGTACCAGATGGATGCTACCCCTGGCCGACACACCGCTGGTTTTGGACCCAGTCAATTCCAGGGTTACGTGGTCAATGCTGCCGGACTTTGCCTGCATAGTAACCTGGTGGTATCCGACCCCAACAAATACATATTGGAATTCATGAGCGCCGTGACCGGTTGTGACCGTTCCCTTGATGAGCTGCTCAGGTGCGGTGAGAGAATTGCCAATATGAGGCATGTCTTTACCCTGCGCGAAGGTATTAATCCTCTGGAACTCAAGGTACACGGCAGAATAATCGGGCGGCCTCCTTTTAAGGAGGGCCCCTTGGCTGGGGTATCGGCAGATATCGAAGCTCAAGTCTACTGGAACCTCGGCGCCCTTGATTGGGACCAGGTAACAACCAAACCAAGTAAGAGAAAGCTGCTGGAGCTGGGCCTAGATGATATAGCCCGTGAGCTCTGGCCGCCTAGATAATATTAATCAACAGCAATGGGAGCATCTGGCTATGTTTAGATGCGTTGTGCAGATGTTCGGGCTACCGAGCGAGATAACCGAGCTGCGGGAGGTGGAGGTCGAATTAGATGATGGGGCGACCCTGAGAGACGTTGTTGCTGCGCTCAAAGATAAAATCCCGGCGCTGGAGGGGACGGCTATTCGTGTCGGGGAAGATCAGCTGGTGGAGCATTACAAGTTCAATGTCAACGGGCGCTTTTACTATGACGACATGGACCTTAAAATCCAGAGCGGCGACCGTATTGCCCTGCTTGTCCCCATTTCTGGCGGATGAACTGCCCTACTTCCGCTGACTACCTGGAGGCGTTTCTTCCCCAGCCGGTGGTGTTGTCTGAACGACTGTGGAAAACCCAGGTCTTACCTGTAACGGCTCGGCTATACATAGGTACTGGTCGGTAGCCGCTTCCCAGGCTGGCCACTCTACCAGGCCCTCCACATTGGGGTCTCCCGTTTTGGCAAACTGTGCCCACATCGCCATCATCGCCCCGGAGACCTTTCTGTCTATATTGGTAAGTCCTGGGTCTGGTGATTTAGCCCCGGACTGGCTGGTGAGAAGATATAACATTGGCCAGTTACCAGTGGTGTTGTCCCAATCGCCAAAAACGTAGCCAAGCTCCATGGCGTGGGTGGAGACACAACCCTCCCGCTTCCACCCCGCCGGAACGTGGTCAAAAATAGCGGCGTAGCCCTTTTGACCAGTCTGGCTCACACTAGAAAGCATATCCACATAACCCGGAATTAAGAAGGGAAACACCAGTATCCCTGGGCCGGTCACTTCCCCGAGGTTGGCGCACACGATAAGGGGGACGGTATTCTGTTTGCTTGTCTTGAAGATGTTGGTTGGCGTATCAGGCAGGAACCAGCCGTCCACCCCTGCCTCCCAGAGACCCTCCGGTCCAAGCATAACCAGCTCCCGGGTCAGGGTGTTATCAGTTTCTATAATTTTCTCCCAGGGAAGGGCGCGAGCCGCCGCCAGCGGGTCTTTCTCCTTATTGACGCCGAGCTTAGCGAAGAATTTCTCCCCCATAGCTTCCAGCTCTTTCAGGGGCTTGCCGGGTGAGAACGCCCTGACTGATGTTCCACTTTCACAAATAGCTCTCTGGAAAAGCCCCTTGGCTAAGGTTGAAGCCATCAGGTTGGCTACCTTCGCCCCGCCCCCGGACTCGCCGAAGATGGTGACATTTTTCGGGTCGCCGCCGAAGGCGGCGATGTTCCTCTGCACCCACTGGAGGGCAACAATCATATCCAGGAACATGTAATTCCCCGAAACACCTTTTGGTGATTCCTCAGAGAGTAAGGGGTGAGCCAGCAGACCTATCGTGTTGAGCCTCATGTTTACGTTTACCAGCACTATGCCGTACTGGGGTAGGCGGGGGGCATTGGTGAGCGGGTCACTGGCACTACCCAGCTGGTATCCACCGCCATGCAGCCAGACCATTACCGGTAATTTGTCCGTGGTCTTTTTCGCCGGCGTCAGGACGTTCAGGTAAAGGCAGTCTTCACTTGACGGCAAGATTTGAGGGAAAGGGGGTAAATCGCCGAGGTTGGCTTGTGGGGCTATGGGCTTAAATTCGGTGCACTGGCGAGTTCCCGACCAGTGAGCAACCAGTTGCGGTGGCCGCCAGCGCAACTCTCCTAGCGGCGGGGCAGCATACGGTATGCCGCGATAGATACGTACCTCTTGGCCGGGCTCACCAATCACCGTCCCGGAAACGTGTCCCGCCTCTGTCTTCACCGGCTTACTTATCAAGTGATTTATAGAAATCTTCCTTTTCATGAGCAGCCCCCCTTACCCCCTTGTCCCTTCTCTCCTTGAAGAAATTAAATTCATCAGGCTCAAAGCTTAAGTTTGTTCCCATAGTATGCATCAGGTAACCACGGGTCAATCCTTGGGTTACCCCCATAATGTCGTAGAGGAAATGCCGTGATGCCTTACCCAGAGCAATACCATCACGAGGGAACTGGGCCAATCCTTTGGCAAGTTCATTAACCTCGGCTTCTAGTTTGTCGGCAGGGACGGCCCTATTTATTAGCCCAATTCGGCTAGCTTCCTTACCATCAATCATTTTACCGGTAATACAAAGCTCCAGGGCTCGGGTCAACCCGCACCTCAGAACCAGAATTGGTGAGATAGTGTTGCCAGCTAAACCGAGCCTCTCCTCGACATGACCGAGCTTGCAGTCCTCAGAAGCTATAATGAGATCGCAATTGAGGAACAGGTCTAATGAGGCACCGAGGAGGTAACCATGCGCCTGGGCTATAGTCAGTTTGTGGCACAGCAACAGCTCCTGGGACTGTTCCCAGAAGGTGCGCCTATCGAAGTGCAAGCGCACTCTCAGGCTGGGGCGGCGCGCTTTCTTTCCAGGCTTTGGCTCCTCCCAGCCGTAAACGAAGCCGACCTTAGTCAAGTCTGCCCCGGCGCTAAGAGCACGGCCAGCTCCTTTAAAAATTACCACTTTGACATCATCATCCTCGTTGACTTCTTTTATCGCCTTGCTTATATCGTCGCTGAGTTCCGGACACATGGCATTCAATGTCTGGGGACGGTTTAAGGTCACGCGGGCGATATAATCACTCTTCTCATAGATAATATTCTTGTATTTCATTGGCATCCTCCGCAGATATAGTGTAGTTTCAAGAACAAACGATTTTTAGTCAGCAACTGGTTGTTTTAATATTGTAATCCATTTCGGATACTCTTACAAATTGCCTCCAGAGGTGAACAACCTTCTTAAACTGTGGGTGCCGGGCTCGGCTGTGCTATAATTATGAACATGAGTGATGTTACTGGCTATAACCGGGAGCCTGAAAGCAAGCTTTTGCCCCTCAAGGAAGCGGTCAGGCGCTGCGTGAAACCAGGGATGAAGTTACATCTTGCCGGCGGCATAGGGGGACCCAGCGCCGCAATATGTGAGATTATCCGACAATATCATGGTACCACCCCCAATTTCGTACTGATTCAAAGCACAGTATCAGGTCATGCCCTAAACCTCCTCCACTGCAACCTGGTTAAGAAGCTGATTTTCTCAGCCTGCGCCGACATATCGACCTCAGGACGCCCCAGCAAGATAATGCAGAAAGTCTGGGCAGAAAAGAGCGTTGAACTGGAAAACTGGTCTCTCTGCTCTCTCCAACAAAGGTTAATAGCTGGAGCCTTAGGCGTTAGCTTCATGCCGACCCGTTCTATTGCCCGGAGCAGTATGGCGCTGGATAACAAAGAGTCCTTTCAGGAAATTGATGACCCCTTCGGGGGTGAGGCAAAGGTAGGCTTGGTGCAAGCCATTAACCCTGATATCTCCATAGTTCACGGGTGCGTTGCCGATGAACGGGGGAATACCATTTTACCTGTTCCCTATGGCGATGACCTCTGGGGGCCTCTGGCCAGTAGTAACGGGGTGCTGGTTACTGTGGAGAGGATTGTGCCCGCTGATTTTATAAAGAAATATGCCGCCCTGGTAAAGATACCCTGCCATATCGTCAGGGCGGTATCGGTAGCGCCTTTAGGGCTTCACCCCTTTTCGCTGGCTAACCCGGGAATAAGCGGCTTTAGTGCCTACGAAGCCGATACCGAGTTTCTGGAAGACCTGCACCGGGCATTTTCCGACAGCCAGAAACTTGATGCCTGGATAAAGGAGTGGGTAATAGATTGCGCCACGCCGAAAGATTACCTAAATAAATTGGGTAGCCAGAGGGTAAAGGCCCTCAAGCAGATAACTATTGAAGGCGCCGAGCGCCATGATTTTCCAGTAACATCCGCTCCCGAACCGGAGCTATATTCTAGCTCCGAAGAAATGATGCTGATTGTGGCGGCCAGGGAGATAACCAAGAGTGTGCTGAAAGCCAAACACAGGAACATCCTTATGGGGGCCGGCTCTCGAGCAGTGGCCGTGTTACTGGCATATTATCAACTCAGAGCTAAAGGGTATGAACTGGAGCTTATTACCGGGAATGGGCAGATTGGATACGAGCCCCAACCGGCAGAGCTAGCCATACAAAGCGTCGCCGGGGTATATAGCTCAAAAATGTTGACCGATACCATAACGACCCACGGAGTATTTGTTGGCGGCAGGAACAATAAATGCCTCAGTGTGCTCGGTGCCGGACAGATTGACAGAAACGGAAACCTTAATTCCACCACAACCGCCGAAGGTCAGTTTCTGGTTGGCTCCGGGGGAGCCAACGATGCCGCCAATGCCCGGGAAGTAATCGTAATCCTCAATCAATCACGAGACCGCTTTCCAGAAACCCTGCCTTACACTACCTGCCCGGGTGACAAGGTAACCACAGTGGTATCGACTATGGGCGTTTTCACCAAACCAATCGGCAAAGCGGAACTACGCCTGGCAGCATGTTTGCCTGACCCAAAACTACCAAGCCTGGAAGACAAGATAAAACGGGTGCAGGACAACTGCGGCTGGCTCCTCAAGCTGGCCGATAAGGTTGAAGAAGTAGCCAGACCCACACCAGATGAGCTAAAATTGCTGCGCTGGCTGGTGCCTTTGCGCTTATGAGCTTCAGAACCATCTAGTTAGCTACTAACAAAGGAGGCTTCTATGGCCGGGCCGCTGGAAGGTATTCGAGTTTTAGAGTGTGGTGGCTATCTCAGTGCTCCGTCGGCGGGCTACATGCTGGGTGACTTAGGGGCTGAAGTAATCAAGATAGAAGACAGGGTCAAAGGTGACCCGGTTCGAGGTATGTCATCCACCTTTGGTAGAGGCATGATTATGCCCGACGGCACCAACATTCTGTTTGAAACCGCCAACAGAAACAAGAAGAGCATAACGCTGGATTTAAAAAAGGAAAAGGGAAAGGAGCTGCTATATCGTTTAGTCGCAGTATCAGACGTATTCTGCACTAACTTCTCTCGCTCTGCCATTGACAGTCTGGGCATAGATTACCAGACCCTTAAGAAGTATAATCCAAAACTTGTTTACGGTGTGGCCACAGGCTACGGGTCACTGGGGCCTGAGAGTGAGAAACGCGCTTTCGATACCATCGCTCAGGCACACTCGGGGATAATGGGTACTGTCGGTGAGCCAGATGGTCCCCCGCTGCAGATAGCCGGGGCAGTATTTGACCAGATGACGGGGACCCTGCTGGTAAACGGCATATTAGCCGCGCTGGCGGCTCGAGACAGACAAGGAATCGGGCAACAGGTTGAGGTATCTCTGCTTGGCTCCGGAATACACATGCAGGCGTACAACATCAACGTGGCGCTGCTGCGCGGGCGCCCGATGCCAAAGCCCTCCAGACAGACGCTTAAAAACCCCCTGGCCAATCACTACGAATGTGCCGATGGGAAATGGCTGCTGTTGGCCGAGCCCCAGTCCGACAGGTTTTGGCATGACTTTTGCCTCGCCCTGAGCATTGAAAATGTGGAAAAGGATGCCAAATTCGCCACCGCCAAAGACAGGCGTGATAATTTCCTGGAGCTTACCACTACTCTGGAGAAGGTATTTAAAACCAAGACAAGAGACGAATGGATAAGTATTTTGCAAACCAAGGGGGGTGGCATCGCCTTTTCTCCTGTTCTCGAGCTAACCGAACTCGCCTCAGACCCGCAGGTATTGGCTAACGAGTATATTACCGACGTTGACCATCCTACCCTGGGCAAGGTCAAAATGATAGGTATCCCCATCAAGTTCAGCGAGACGCCGGCCCAAATTAAGAACTGTGCGCCAAACTTCGGCCAGCATACGGAAGAGGTGCTGATGAATATCCTCGGTTACACCTGGGAAGAGATACAGACATTGAAGGATGAGGAGGTAATCTAAAAGCTTGAGTTAGACCGCCTGGCCAGATTCAGGAGGAGACGATGGAAATTAAGGTTAAACAAAAGCGTATAGACGAAGACCGGTTTCTGGAAATGCGTAAGGAGGTGCTGGCCCAATGGCCAACGGGTAAGGAGGTGGACCTTGAGGAGGCGGTAGCCTACCAGCGGAGTTTGCCTGAAAGCAAAAACTTCATGAAAGTGACGGAAAAAGCGCGCAAAGAAGGGAAAACTCTTATCTGGCCTAGAGCCGGAACACCAGTCCTTGAGGACGAGATTGCACTGGTCAAGACCCTGGTAGATTCAGGCATACGTCACATTCCAGTTACTATAGATAGCTATAGTCGTTTGTCACAGTTTGATAAAGCTCAGCGAGCCCTGGAGGAGTCAATCAGGACCGGCCGCCCCATGCTCAACGGCTATCCCATCGTTAACTATGGTGTGAAGAATACCAGGAAGTTGGTTGAAAGCGTTGAGGCTGCCTTCAGTCCTAGAGGAGCCGTCAAATTGGCCATGGAAATTGCTCTTGCCTCGGGCATGACGGCGTCGGGGAAAAGCTCATTCCTGGAATTTGGTAGCTATGAAAAAAGGACTACACTAGAACAATGTATCGAAGCCAGCCAATATACGAACAGACTAACAGGATATTACGCCGACAGAGGAGCGATAATAACCACTGACCTCCATGGATGGGTACCGTCTGGCGTCTTCCCGTTCAGTGTCAATATAGCCTGTATGATTGTAGACGCTCTTGTAGCTGCCGAGCAAGGTGTTAAAAGCATAATGCCACAAACTCACTGTGAGGGACATATGGCACAGGACATAGCCTGGATGAGGCTAATACCAAGACTGCTTAGGGAGTACCTGGACAAATTTGGCTATAAGGACGTTATGCTTCCGGGTATACTTGCCAATCAGCTCCCCCTTTTCCCTGTTCCGCAGAGCATGGGAGGGGCATTTGCCTACCTCAACTATACGGCAATGGTGGCGGCATTGGCTGAGGCAGAGGCAGTGTTTGTGAGAACTATTGATGAGGGAGCGGGTGTGGCCACAAGGGAGAGCCATGCCCTCAGCTATGAGTCGGCAAACTGGATTTTGAATATAGTGAGGACGCAGAAGATTAAATTTGAGATTGACGGTGTGGAAACAGAAGAGAAGGTAACCGAGGTGGAAGTGAGGGCAATGCTTGATAAGCTGCTGGAGCTTGGGGATGGTGATATAGTCATTGGCTCAATAAAGGGGGTTGAAGCCGGAGTGCTTGACTCACCATTCAGTCCTAATATCAATGTCAAAGGCAATGTACTCGGCGTCAGGGATATTACTGGAGCATGTCGGTACCTTGAGTTCGGCAATCTTCCCATACCGGACGAGATTAAGGAGTTCCATCGTGAAAAGATAGCCGAGAGGGAGCGAGCCGAGGGAAGAAAGTTGGATTACCATGTGGCGGTTGAGGACTTATGGGCTCTTAGTAAGGGAAGAATAGTAGGCGTGCCCACCGGTGCTTGATAGTTTTCTGGGCTGGCATGCTCTGGCAAGGAGACGTAATGAAAAAACAACCCGCGGTGATAACCGGAACAGTAGGGATGGATGCCCATGTCATCGGCACTAAAATCTTATCTCGCGCCCTAAAGGATGCCGGGTTCAATGTCGTTGAACTGGGTATGCAGGTACCACCGGAAGAATTCATTGAAGTCACCCAGAAAACAAAAGCCGATGCTATCTTAATAAGTTCACTCTATGGTATGGCTGAGCTGGACTTAAGAGGATTCAAAGAGAAGTGCAAGGAAGCTGGCCTTAAAGATGTAATTCTCTATATTGGCGGTGTCCTTGGGGTGGGCAGACAGGACTTCAAAGAAGTCGAGAAGAAATTCAAGAAGCTGGGCTTTGACAAAGTCTACCCACCTGAAGCCAATTTGAAATCAGTTATCGAAGACCTCTGGAATGACCTGAGAGCCCAAGGAAAGGCTTAGAAGGAGCTCGTGCTAAACGGTTGTCGGGCATTAGACCTAACTGACGAAAACGGCTTTCTTTGCGGCAAAATTCTGGCCGACCTCGGTGTTGACGTAATCAAGGTTGAGAAGCCCGGGGGCGACCCTTCCCGCCGAACAGAACCTTTCTGGGCTGACATTCCGCACCCGGAGAAAAGCCTGTACTGGTTTGCCTACAACTCAGATAAAAGAGGTATCACCCTCAATATTGAAGCCAACGATGGCAAAGAAATACTAAAGAAGCTGGTTAAAACGGCAGACTTCGTCATTGAGTCATTCCCCCCCGGATTTATGGACAGCCTGGGATTGGGCTATTCCATGCTCAGTGGTATTAAGAAGGGAATAATCCTGACCTCCATTACGCCGTTTGGTCAAGCTGGACCCTATAAGGACTACCAGACCTCAGATATCGTGATTATGGGTATGGCCGGAATTCTGTACCAGACCGGCGACCCCGACCATCCGCCGGTGCAGATGAGCCTGCCGCAGGCCTGCCTTCACGCTGGAGCCGATGCCGCCGTGGGGACGATGATTGCCTATTACCACCGGGAGATGACCGGAGAAGGGCAGCAGGTAGATATATCAATGCAACAGAGCGCTGCCTGGTTCCTGGCTAATGCCATACCGCTCTGGGAGCTGAGCGGGGTGGTCTCAAAACGGGCGGGGGCTTTTCGCTGGACTGTCAACTCCACGCAGCGGCAGGTCTGGCAGTGCCAAGACGGCTATGTCTTCTTCTTCATGGTAGGTGGCAGAGCCGGGGCCAAGACCTTCCATGAGCTGGTGAGCTGGATGGACAGCGAAGGGATGGCTAACGAATACCTGCGCTCCATTGACTGGGAGAACCTGGACATGTTCAAAGTCAGCCAGGATGTAGTCGACCAGATTTCCCAACCGATAGAAAAGTTCTTCCTGGCGCACACCAAAAGGGAAATCGCCCAGGGGGCAGCCGAGAGAAGTATATCAATCTGCCCCTTATCTAGCATGGCCGACTTGCTGAATGATGCCCAGCTTGAATCCCGAAACTTCTGGGTGAAGATAGAGCACCCCGAATTAAATACCAAAATCACTTATCCAAGAGAATTTGTTAAGTCCTCAGAGAAGGCCTGCGCTACCCGATTCAGGGCTCCACTCATCGGCGAGCATAATGAAGAAATCTATGGCGAGATAGGGCTCTCCAAACCAGACCTGTTTGTCTTAAAACAGGCTGGGATTATCTAGAGGGGGTATAGCACGGGAGATGGACGCTAGAAGTGGCGTATTCAGTGGCATAAAAATAGCCGGTTTCTGTTGGGCTGTGGTTGGCCCTCTAACCATGAAATACTTCGCTGACTACGGGGCAACGGTGATTCGCGTGGAAACCAGCCAACGGCCGTGCACCATGAGAATATCAGCCCCCTATAAGGATGGCAAGCCTGGCTTAGACCGCAGCGGCTACTTCAACCATTTCAGCGCCAACATGCTCAGCTTGGCGCTTAACATGGAGCACCCTCAAGCCCTGGAGGTGGCCAGAAGGCTGGTGGCCGAGTCTGACGTTGTCATGGATAACTTCACCCCGGGGGTGATGGAGAGCTGGGGGTTGGACTATGAGGAACTAAAAAAGGTCAAGCCTGACATCATTATGCTGCGACAGAGCGGTTTTGGTTCCTGGGGTCCCTATGCTCAACAACCAGCCTTCGGCATGATACTGGCGGCTATGGCCGGCTTACCCAATTTTATAGGCTGGCCGGATGGAGGGCCACTACCAGTTGGTGTCTCAGCCTATACCGACTGTATTTCTCCACGTTTTGCCTCGGCTGCCCTGATTGCCGCCCTCGATTACCGCAATAAGACCGGGAAAGGCCAGCTTCTCGATTTATCACAATTTGAAACGACGCTCTACTTTATAATGCCGGCTATCCTGGAATACATTTCAAGTGGTAGAGAGCCTTCAAGGATAGGCAACTCCCACCCTTACGCTGTCCCCCACGGCGTGTATCCCTGTAAGGGCGATGACCGCTGGTGCACTATAGCCGTGTTTAGTGATGAGCAGTGGGCAAGCCTGTGCAAGGTGATGGGCAGGA
>JAGMCH010000037.1 GCA_023129255.1 Dehalococcoidales bacterium | reverse complement strand
TACAGCCACTGGCGGGCCAATCCGCGTCTGGTCAGGACTTTCGTGGACGAATCTGCTGCCACCATCGGCTGGTTGCAGAATAGGGGGGTTGAATTCATCGAGCCGGTGACGAATATACCGGACGGTATGCGGACATTGCATGTTCTGAAAGGGCCGTTTGGGGCTATGGGGTCACCGATGATTAAGACCCTGACCCGCAGGTCTAAGGAAAAGGGCGCTGATATCAGGCTAGCCACGCCGGCTAAAAAGATACTAAGGGAAGGAGGCCGTATCACCGGCGTCATCGCGGAAAAAGACGGCAAACCGGAGCAAATCGAGGCCAGGGCTGTTATTATCGCCAGCGGTGGCTATGCCAACAACAAAGAGTGGATTAAGAAATATGCCGGTTTTGACCTGGGGGTTAACGTGATTCCAATCCGCAATTATGATAAGGTCGGGGACGGCATCCGCATAGCCTGGGAGGTCGGCGCGGCGGAAGAAGGCATGGGCGTCTTGCACTTCTTTCGGATAGGGCCTATGGGGCCGGGAATCCGGATGCTGGGACACGTCGAATGCACCTGCCTCCAGCCCTTCCTCTGGGTCAATCAGCAGGGAGAACGTTTCTGCGATGAAGCTGTTGCCTTTAACGACACCTTCGTGGGTAACGCCCACTCCCGGCTAAAAGAGGGCTACAGCTACACGATATTCGACGAAGCCACCAAGCAGTATATGGTAGAACACGGGATTGACCGGAGCGTGTCCAACAAGAACTTACCCGGCACCCGGCTTGTCAACTTTGATAAAGACCTGAAGGTGGCCTTAGAAAAAGGGAACCCTGATATAGCCGTTGCCGACACTATAGAAGACCTGGCTCGGCAAATAAAGGTGAAGCCATCCGTCCTCAGGGCAACCGTTGACGAATATAACCGGTTCTGTGAAACCGGCCGTGATGAAGTTTTTGCCAAGGAGCCGAAGTACCTCTGGCCATTGAAGAAGCCGAAATTCTATGCGATGAAAGCCTATACCGTCTTCCTGGGGACCCTCGGCGGCATCAAGATTAACCACAGGATGGAGGTGGTTGATGAGAAGGAAAGGGCTATCCCCGGCCTCTATACGGTCGGGATAGATGCCGGCGGGCTCTACGGGGATAGTTACTGCTTCCTGCCGGCTTCGGGTACGACACTCGGCTTTGCCGTTAATTCCGGCCGGATTGCCGGTAGAAATGCCTTAAGGTACATCGGTGAGTAGAGCGGTAAGCCGGGATACCAGAAATAATAAAGCGGGATGGTATCACCCTACCCCAGCCGCCTGACAATTTCAGTGGCATCATCTAATCTCTCAAGCCGCCCGATAAGTTCTATAACCATAGCCACCGTATCATCGGCTAGTGGCTTGATAGAGCCGGCAGCACACTCCCGGAACTTTGCCGCACAATCCTCGAATGTCATCGGCCTTTCAATACTACCCAGGCAAAGTTCCACCTCCTCGGTGTACTCCGTGCCGTCTTCCATCACTATTTTTACTCGGCCCGGACCGACCCCATGCCGACTCATCGCAGGGTCCAGTATGCCGATTACCTTCCGGGAGATTCTCAGAACATCTTCTCTTCTGATGGCTTCCTCGGTGAAGTCTTCCACGCTGACCCTGCCTTTAACCAGGGCAGTAGCTATTGCCCACGGTACACTGAACTGGGCATCGACAATATTCCGTGGAGTGCACTTTACCTCCGGGGGCACACATATTTCATAGGCTGACTCGCCACCGTAGGCGGTAATACTTTGTACATGGGCGGCCTTGATATCGTGTTTGGACTTTAATAAGAGCACGGCATCAATAAAAGGATGGGCAAATCCGCAGCAGGGATACGGTTTATCTCCTATGTTGACTCCCTCAAACCTCTTACCCAGGTCTGCGGTCAGGATTTTAGCATCATAATCTCCCCCGTGGTACTGGTAAAACATGCCGTATTCACCCTCGAGAATGTTCTTGGCACCGGTAATCCCCCTCTCGGCCATGAGGGCAGCGGTAATGCCTCCCTTTGCCGCCAGTCCCGGCCCCATCCTCTTGGTTAGAGCGCCGTCATTAACACACTGAGAATTACCGGCACACTGGTGATAGGCAATGCCTATGGCGTTGACCATTCTTTCTTGGTCAAGCCTCATTATCCTCCCCGCCATGGCGGCGGCACCCAGGTAGCCATACAGGGCGGTAGGGTGCCAGCCGGATTTTACCAGGCTAGACCCCGGCCGGCTGGCCAGCCCCAGCCTCGCCAGGAAGTCGGCCCCCAGCGCCAGAGCCGCGATGAACTCCTGGCCGCTTATCCCTCCCATCCGCTCGGCCACGGCAAAACAGGTGGGCACGGCCACACAGCCGATGTGCACCTGGGCCACCGGGTGGCCATCATCATAGTCCAGGGCATGTGTCATGGTAGCGTTGACCTGGGCAGCGTTCGGAGCCGGGCACTTAATTCCATAGGCGATGATGGTGCTCTGCTCATTCCCTCCCCACTCCTTGACCATATCCACCAGTTCCCCAACGCCCGCCTGTGACGAACCACCCAAGGACGTAGCCAGACTATCCAAGACTTCCTTCTTGGCTGCCTCTACCGCCAGGCCAGGGATATCCTCATACCTTGTTCTGGTAAAGTTTTTCACGAAGTCAAATATCGCATCCATATAACTATCCTTGGTAGAGGTATTCAGGTAAGACCGCCGCTGATGCCGATAGCCTCTCCGGTGATGTACGTGGACATGTCAGAAACCAGGAAATAGGCCAGTTCGGCGACCTCGTCAGTCGTACCGAGCCGGCCCAGCGGTATGATGGCGCCCATCTTCTGGTAGTCCTTCTCCCTGGCTTCGTCCCAGGTGACGCCCTGATCCTTTGCCATTTTAGCAAACGCTTCGTCCCTCAGGTTAGTAATGATGGCGCCGGGATTAATGGCGTTAACGTTTATCTTATGCGTCCCCAGCTCCAGAGCCAGCGTTTTCACCAGTCCGATGACTCCATATTTAGAGACAGAGTAAGCAGCGCTTCCGGCAACACCATGCGTCCCCGCCATTGAGGCTATAAGCACAATCCGGCCGCCCTCGCCCCGGGCAATCATGCTTTTCGCCACTGCTTTCGAAATGAGAAAAGAGCCGGTTGTATTGACGTCCAGAATAGCCCGCCAGTCTTTCTCAGAAAGCTCGACGGCCGGCGTTCCCACCGGGCCGCGAGTGGCGGCACAATGCACCATTATATCAATCCTGCCGAATCTTTCCAGAGTTTTATTTACCATTGCGTCAACATCTTTACTATTGCTTATATCTACCACCAGGGCCATGGCTTCCCCGCCCAGAGCTTCTATTTCAGCAACCTCGGCCTCCAGACCACCCCACCCCTCGTCACCCGGGAAAAGGCTCCGGGGGGCCGCATATTTATCGATAATGACCACGTTAGCTCCCTCCCTGGCCAGTCGCAGGGCAATGGCACGCCCCATGCCTCTCTTGCTGGCAGCTCCGGTGACCAGAGCGACCTTACCCTCAAGGCTATTCATTAATGATGTTACCTCCTTTCACTAATATGCTCAGTCTGCGCTATGACCGGAGTTCTTGAGCAACATCTTCTAGCCCAAGTTCTTTTAATTTCTTATTACTGGGTCTGGCTGTTTTCCGGTCCCAATCCATGGCCGCGAGGTATTCCCTGACCATAGTATCTTCATCGACGGTAACCCCGGCCAAGGGGCCTTCTTTTGGCGCTGGTTTGCCAAGTATTCTGCCCGAGATTTCGTATTGTAAGGGATTAATCCCTTCGCGAATGTTAAAGGCCTGCCGGATATTGCCGATTCTCTCGCCGGTTACTACGAGTTCGTCCGTCGTTATATCCCAGCCGGTAACGGCCCTCGCAAACTCGGTGACAGCATCAACATGAGGTAAGGAGTTGTATACGAAGAGGCACATCCCGGAACACATCAAGAAGTGTTGGAAGTTGCTGCCTTTTTTATATACTTGTCCTCGGCCACTGAATGACTGCTTGTTGTATTTGGGTAACAATCCATCAATATGATGTTCCTCAGAGCCTTGAGTATGGCGAGCCGGTGTGGCATTCGTAATATAGGTAGTTGCCAATTGAAATCCGGCAGCCGGGTTGTGGGCTGGAAGCTCCTGCCCGTGAATATGTATGGCATATTTATCTGCGCCCTTACCTATCTTCTGCGCCGCCAATTTTACTCCATCAGCTAATATGTCACCGAAACCTTCCCTCTTGGCCAATTTTTCCGTCATGGCGACTATGGCTTTATGGTTTCCCCAGGTCATTTCAATGCCATCAGTGTCTGCCTTGTTGATGAGCCCATTCTCATAGCATTCAATAGCAAAGGCAATGATGGCTCCGGCAGAGATGGTATCAATCCCGTAGCGATTGCAAATATCGTTTGCCTTAATTATCGATTCAATATTGTTATTGAGACAATTGGTTCCAAAAATAGCGATTGTCTCATATTCGGGCCTATGGCTGCCTGCCTGATATTTATATTCACCGGTTCCTTCTTTCAAAATCGCTCTACACCCAATAGGACATAGATAACAGGTGGTCCTCTTCGACCAGTAGGCTTTCACGGAGTCGGCTCCAATGGGTTCAGCATCGGGAAAATCAATCGCCGCTACTCCTCCCCAGTTTTTTACCGGCGAATCCCCGCTCTCTGCTGAAGAGACGGTTACGAATGTTGTGCCGAACTTCCCTAGCGAATCAAGAGCCCCCCTCAGTTCACCCAGGTACTTTTTTCTTAATTCCTTAGTTCTTTTTTCATCAGCAACAGGCACTTTCATTTTGCCTTTCACCGCCACTGCCTTGAGCCTCTTCGAACCCATAACGGCGCCCAAACCCGAGCGAGCAGCGGCATGACCGTGGTCGTGTATAATACTGGCGATGCGGGATAGTTTTTCTCCTGACTGTCCGATGCAAGCCACGGCTACATCCCTGCCCAATTCAGATTTTAATGTGTCTTCAGTTTGGTAAGTATCCTTACCCCATAGATGCGCGGCGTCTCTCAGCTCTGCTTTGCCATTATCAATAAAGAGGTAAACTGGCTTTTCTGATATGCCAGTGAATAACACCGCATCGTAGCCAGCGTATTTCAGGTAAGCACCGAAATAACCACCCGAATTGGCATCACCCCAGCCCCCGGTCAATGGCGATTTTCCGACCACGGTGAATCTTGTACCCGAAATAGCCTGGGTGCCGGTAAACATGCCGGTTAGAATACCCAGAATATTATCCGGCCCCAGGGGTTCGACGCCAGCCTTCTGCTCACTGAAGATAATCCTGGCGCCAATGCCATAACCGCCGATGAACTGGCGTGCCAGATTTTCATCGAGCGGCTCATCTTTAAGCTCATTTCTGGATAAATCTACTCTCAGTATCTTCCCCATATAACCTCGAGTCATAGCTTTCCTCCTCATGCACGTTTTAGGAGATGCCGATAACTTTCAGGGTGTTTTTCTAGGTACTCGGCGAGCGACTGCGCCGGGTGTCCGGTCAGCCTGGGGACGGTGTCGCTGACGGTGGCCAGTTCGCCGGTGGCTATTTGCAGGAAGTGGGTAACCCAGACCTCGACAGCATAATCGTCCAGCCCGCTACCCGTCAACCTTATTTGCTCAGCCTCGAACTTGTCCATGCCACTCGTCGTATGCATAGTCCTTGCCTCGTGAGGAGTCTGCGCTTGGTAGGTTATCTTCCGGCCTGTGGCGTGAGACAACCGCTCGGCGGTCTCTACCATCGTAAGTGCCTCTGGCCCGGTGACATCGTAAGTACACCCTTCGTGTCCGCTTTCCGTCATAACAGCAACAGCTACATCGGCAAGATCATCACGAGTGACCCAGGCGGCGTGCCCTTCGCCGGCGGGCGCCCGTATAACACCGTCGTCTGAGACGTGTGCCGGTACATGTTCGGTGTAAAGGCTCATTCGCAGAAAAGTGAATGGCATACCAAGCGAACGTATATGCTCCTCAGTATGGAAGTGGTCACGTGCCAGGACGAATGTTGCGTCCGCCGCCGCGTTTAGACACGACAGGTAGATAATACGCCGAACGCCTACCGCCGCCGCCGCATCAACCGCCGTTGCCTGCTGCATGGTGCGGTCGTACGTCAGGTTCGGAGTTTTCTCTGCGGCGCTACGCAGAACGGCCCCCATACGGTCCTGTGCCGAAACCAGGAACAGCGTGTCCACACCACACAAAGCCCTGCCCATAGCCACCGCATCGCCATATGAGGAAGCCGGCACGACCTCGGCATTAGGCAGGTTCGGGGCGCGTGCGGGGTCACGGACGATGAGTCGTTGTTTCCGTCCGAGCTTGGCCAGACGGGCAGCTACCCTGCCTCCGACTTGACCAGTAGCCCCGGTAACCGCTAACATGGTCTACACCTCTTTGCAGTGAGATAGTATAACATATAAATTGACCAAATCGATAGATAGAAAATACTCAAGGAGGCAGAAGGTGTTACTTGAGAGTAGAGTTGCCATTATTACCGGTGGTGCCGTGGGAATCGGAAGAGGTATAGCCCTCAAATTCGCCGAAGAAGGTTGCTCGGTCGTTATCGCCGATATTGCCACAATAGAAGGGAAGAAAACGGCGGAGGAGGTCTCGAAAAAAGGCGGGGAGGGGATTTTTGTGTCATGTGATGTCACCGTCGGCCGTCAGGTACAGGATATGGTAGGCAAGGCCATCAGCAAATTCGGGAAAATTGACATTCTGGTCAATAATGCGGGAGGAGTATCTGGACCTGAAGGGTCTCTTGATGATGTGACTGAAGAGCAGTGGGATAAGTCTTTA
>JAGMCH010000036.1 GCA_023129255.1 Dehalococcoidales bacterium | reverse complement strand
TGGTCACGTGCCAGGACGAATGTTGAGTCCGCCGCCGCATTTAGAAACGACAGGTAAATAATATGCCGGACGCCTATCGCCGCCGCTGCATCAACCGCCGTTACCTGCTGCATGGTGCGGTCGTACGTCAGGTTCGGAGTTTTCTCTGCGGCGCTACGCTGAGCGACCCCCATACGGTCCTGTGCCGAAACCAGGAACAGCGTGTCCACACCAGACAAAGCCCTGCCCATGGCCACCGCATCGCCATATGACGAAGCCAGCGCGACCTCGGCATTAGGCAGGTTCGGGGCGCGTGCGGGGTCACGGACGATGAGTCGTTGTTTCCGTCCGAGCTTGGCCAGACGGGCGGCAACCCTGCCTCCGACTTGACCAGTAGCCCCGGTAACCGCTAACATGGTCTACACCTCTTTGCAGTGAGATAGTATAACATATAAATTGACCAAATCGATAGATAGAAAATACTCAAGGAGGCAGAAGGTGTTACTTGAGAGTAGAGTTGCCATTATTACCGGTGGTGCCGTGGGAATCGGAAGAGGTATAGCCCTCAAATTCGCCGAAGAAGGTTGCTCGGTCGTTATCGCCGATATTGCCGCGATAGAAGGGAAGAAAACAGCAGAGGAGGTCTCGAAAAAAGGCGGGGAAGGGATTTTTGTGTCATGTGATGTCACCGTCGGCCGTCAGGTACAGGATATGGTGGGCAAGGCTATCAGCAAATTCGGGAAAATTGACATTCTGGTCAATAATGCGGGAGGAGTATCTGGACCCGAAGGGTCTCTTGATGATGTGAATGAAGAGCAGTGGGATAAGTCTTTAAACCTGAACCTAAAGAGTGCGTTTTTATGTTGCAAGGCGGTTGTGCCCCACATGAAAAAAAATAAATACGGCAAGATTATAAATATCTCCTCTTTAGGAGCGGTCCACCCGGCCGTTTCCGTGGTTCATTATCATGCGGCTAAGGCCGGGGTCCTGGGGTTAACGTATAACCTGGCATTTGAACTGGCCCCTTTCAATATCTCGGTGAACGCTATTCTACCGGGACCCATCCGCACACCATTCTGGGAGCCCGTAACCAGGGATATCCCGGATAAAGATGCCTATTTTGCCGAGATAGCCAAAAAAGAGGTACCCATGCAGAGAATAGGTACGCCGGAGGATATCGCCGGAGCCGCCTTATTCCTGGCGTCAGAGCTTTCGGCATTTGTTAGCGGTGAAACCATAAATGTTGCTGGCGGACTACCCCAGTTGCCACACAGTGCTACCATTACTGGTTAAGAATGCGTGGCTTGCACGCTGCACATTCCAAACAAGCAAGTGTGCAATCTGCCTATCTAACAAATACTCATTTTGTTAAATACACACTACGTTTATGCCGGAAATTTGTGGTCAATACTAAACTTGCTGGCTTTCCGAGTCAGGTCTTACGATTTCCGCAGGAGGTCTAGGAGGCCTGACACCAGCTGGCCATGACTTAGTTTCCAATGGCTTGCAGATAATCTCGGTGATGTGGAGCTCGCTGAGCTTGGTGGAAGGAGCAGCGATAGCCACCACTGCGGTATCGGCACCACGGCCGGTACCGGTCACTGCAATTACTTTTTCTCCAGCGGCTACACACCCGCCATCTGTCGCCATCAAGATAATCTCAACGCAGACCTTCATTCCCTGGCACAAGGTACGGAGAAGGGTAGCCATGACACTGGGCGTTGTCATACCATAGAAGCCATCAGTGTGGAACAGCATGGTGCCGAAGTGAACGCGGTGTCCTTTCTGCTCCAGCTCGGAGACCAGCGCCATTGGAAACTTTTGTTCTCCAATAAAGCCATATTGGTGAGGTATGACCACCATCTTAATCCCAGTGTCGGCAAAACGCTCTGCGGCCAGGCGAGCGGTATCTCCCCTCGTCGAGGCGAGGACGATTTTGGTTATACCCCGAGCCCTGGCTCGCTCAGCTGCCAGGCGCAGCGTCTCCTCAGTATTTTCCAGACCTACCGTCTCAAAGTATGTTATTTTCTCTTCAAAATATGCGCCTTTCTCTTTCAAATTTCACCTCCTTCTCTCTTTGTTAAGTCCTGTAGCAATATTAAAACCCCCTGGCTATCTGGCTGTCATCCTGATGGTGGCCGGGTATTTGGGGGCGGTGGGTTCTTCATGCCAAGGCGGAAATATTCTCCGGTATCCTTACGCTTCCAGTTGACCGATATGTTCTGACTGGTCGGAAAGACCATCTTAATAGCTCCCGGCCGGGGGCATTCCTCAACACAACCACCACAATACCAGCATTCTTCGGCATAAAGGACTATGGGCGGTTTCTTCTTTTCGGGATTTGACATCATGACATCGGTAGGGCATACCTCCACACAAAGGTTGCAGCCGTTGCAAATATCAGGATTGAACTCCACCACCTTGTTCGGTGTTGGCGGATTGGACACCATATAAACCTTATCGCTCATCTGATTATATCCCCTTTCTAAATCTGTAATTCAAAGACCGCAGTGACGCTTATAATTCTCCTCGTAAGTAGGAGCATAGGGCGGCTTGAGGTGATGGTCAAATGGCAGTTCCCTGGTCTTAACCTTGTTATCCTCCAGTCTGATGGGAAGCAACTTTTGCCACTCGGGCGGGTCAAGCTCGGGATAATCAAGCCGGTAAAAATCCAGATAGACGCTGCTCGCCTTCCGTGCCAGAGAGGCGTTCATGGTCATCTCACCGACCGTAATAAGCGAGAAGCATTCCAGCAAACGCCCCAGTTCATGCGGATTGGAGGCGTAGGCCACCGCTAGTTCCGTTTCCCTGAGTTCTCTAAGCAGCCTCAGTCCTAAATTGAGTGTCAGTTCATTCTTGTACTGGCCGCAGTAGTCCTGCATAATCCTGGCAATAGCGTAATTCACTTCTTTCCAGCCGATACCATCCTTGCTTTGCTGCAAAGGAGCATAGGCGCGAGCCTTTTCCGCTTTTATCTGCTCGCGGCCAACAACTGGCTCGGGTGCTGTCCTGGCGTAGGCGGCTGCCTTTCTACCGGTATACCTCCCGGTGGTATGCGATTCACCATGGCATCCACCGCCAAAGAGAGAGGCACCACCGGCGGCATATAGCCCTTCCAGAGATGTCCTCAAATCCCAGTCAACCAGCAAGCCGCCACCAGCTGAGCTTCGCAGGTAAGGTGGTGACATTCCCGACCAGAAATTCGAGATGCGGTATGCCTCAGGAAGCATCACCGGTGCCTGGAGCATGTCCTTGTCAGGGTCAAAACCAGCCTTGGTGTAGGTATCATATATCGGTATACGGGTCTTACCCTCATTGCCAACCATCATGCCGAATATCACCCTCCGCTCTGGTTCCGGCAGTCGCGTCAGGTCAGCATAGAGGGGTAGCGTAAATTCTCCCTTGAGTATGCGCTCAGGCAGGTCCCGTACAAGGTCATTCAGAACGTATTCTTTGAGGTAATAATAGAGGCCTATCCCTATGCCCAGCTGGAATTTTTGTCCCGGCGATGGTAGGAACCGCTCCAGCACCGTTTTTAGCTGCCTACCATTAATATCAACCCAGGGCACCTCTTTACCGTTAGCATCCACTATTGGCGCGCCATGATAGGTATTGCTGGTATTAGCCATGCTGTAGGGTGCGTAGCCAAAGCCGTACATCCAACCCGGACCGGTCTGCTCCATCAGCACGAACTCAACACCAGCGTTCCAGCCTATAGCGTGACCAACACCGGCACTATTGAGGTCACCCATAGAGCCTGCCGCGGTTAATTCCGGCGCAAATGACCATAGTCGGCCAACACCGCCGGTGGCGATTATGGTGGCTTTCGACTTGAAAACATAGAACTCACCGGTCCGTGTATTGACGCCGGTAGCCCCGACAACTTTGGTTCCCTGTTTACCGCCCTCGGTGAGCAGGCTGGTTATGACAATTCTGTTATAAACTTCCACACCCAGCCGCTTCATCTCGTTATAGAGACAGGGCTTGATATTATATCCCCAGACGCGGATAATGTGCCTGTTCTTGTAGTCGTAGGCAAACATTAACTTGGTCTCTTCGTCCCTGAAGTCAGCCCCCTTGAATTCGTCTTCAACATCTCTAATCCGAACTCCCATTTTTTCACAATCAAGGAGGGTATCCCAGCCCTCTCTGGTAGAAATATAGCGAACAGGTATGCTGGTATACCCGTGGGCGCTGTCAAATACCGCCCTGGTATACTCTTCAGGGGTAACCCTGGAGCAGGGATTGGTGCAGGCACCGTGCCAGTGGTCGACTCCGGCACCCCCGGCGCCGCTTCTCTTGGCCATGCCCCTTTCCGCGACGACGGTCTTGGCTCCATTCTTAGCGGCGCTTATGGCGGCATGGCATCCAGCGACACCACCACCAAGAATAAGGACATCTGAAGTAATTTCGTTCACCTTGTCATAGCGTATGGGGTATGGCCACTCAGGAACAGTCCCATCCTCTTGAATATATTCGTGCCAGGTAGTCATGTGCGTATCCTCCCTCTTTAGATTAGTCGTTTAAGCAGTCTCCTAAAGCGGTTGCTTCCCATAGTTAGAGGAAACTCCTCTGGTTATCCTACTCCCTCTTTTTAACAGGAGTCAAACCCTCAAAGGAAGCGGTAGAAGGTGCACTCACGCCTATTTAGATTAGCCTATCACTTGCGCCCCGATGGTCTCTTCATGTATAACGCCCGATTTATGTAGTATAATTCTGATAAAAGGAAGGAGGAAATTTAAAATGGCAGAAACAAAATACGGAAAGTACTTTATATCAGGGCCCAGACCAGGTGGCGAAACCGGGGCTATGAAAGTTATTGCCGACCTGGATGGCGACGTAATTCAAGGGAGCAACAGCTATTTTGTTCACTGGGTACCCCGTCATCCAGAGGAATTTCTCGGGTTGACCTCGTGGGGCCAAATCTCCCACGGTCCACACGTACACAAAAGTGCCGAACTCATAATGCACATTGGAACGAACCCGGATGACCCATTGGACTTAGGAGGGGAAATCGAGCTTTTTATGGGCCCGGAGATGGAGAAACATACAATCACCAAGTCCACCGTGGTCTATATACCGCCAAATTTTATACATTGCCCCTGGACTATTAAGAGAGTAGATAGGCCCTTTATAATTGTACAGGTTAATCAAGAACCCAGGCACACCGAAAAATCCCTGAAAAAGCTAGTGCCCGAGAAAGATTTGGATAGAATGTTGTTCATTGACGAAGGGTATGATAGTAAAGAGAGGGTCGTGCAGTTCCCGAAAGGGCTGAAGCAAGGTTAATAGCAACAACAGCTCCTCATGGTCAAAGCCTCCCTAAATAGGGAGGCTTCTTGTTTTCACGGTTTTCTCTTCTCACCAAGGGTGGGTTACACGCTCGGGTTTACGACACGCCCAATAAATAGAATGGCACCGGTCTCTATGTCGTGAATCAGAAAGACAAAGGGACGATTAACGGTAACCTCTATAATCTCATCCGGTGGCATAGATGTTGGCATCACTACTGCAGTAGCAGCTGCCGCCTCTGTGCCAGCTTCATCGACAGAAACAAATGCCTTGTGGATCACCTCTGCTATGAACAGGTCACGGTTGCCAGTCATGCCTGAGAAGTCAGCGTCTCCAGAGAAGGCAACTGGCATACCCATCGCTACCAGAGCCTCTCTTAGACCAAAGCTTGATTCAAATTCAAATCTCGGCATCGCCAGGGTAACCTGCCTATGCTCCAGTCTTCCAATAATCTCATCCACCTGCTGGGCATCCAGCGAGCCTTCAAATGTCTCAAATTGGCCAGCCTGAGGAAGCAAGATTATCATCGATAGTTCGCCGCCGTCGTACGGCAGTTCGACCGCCTGATACCCATCGCCCTCAGCATAACCAAACAACTCCGTTTGCCTCATCATTGGCACGGTGACCTCGCCTCCGTCAAGCAAGTAGAATGGTCCATCCTCGGTCATATCCTCTTCGAAGGGATACTGCCAGGCTGCGTTAAAGTAAATGGCGTTGGTGAGGACAAGGCGGGTGAGTGCGTCAATGAGGCCCTGCGGAATCAGGTCTTCAATCCGACCTTCTGTCTGGTCACTGACCCAGTTGTTGATGGTGATGCGAGACTCTTCCGGTGCGCTGACGAAATCAAGGACTCTGAGCCCGGCACCGTAGTTCTCAGCCAGCAGGTCAAGGAAATCAGAAAGGAACTCATAGTCTTTTTGGCCCCAGATGGCATTGACGATGTTCAGCCGGAAGCCCTCTCCGTCTTTACCCTCGGCACCCTCACCGCGGCGAGCTAGTTCAAGGTCCAGGTCATTGAATGCCGGGTGCAGCCGATTCTGGGGAAGGACAAACTGGAGGGTGTCAGCCATCTGCTGCGCGGTTTCACCTTGGGCACCGGCGTATGTCATGGCAAGAGCCAGCGAGATGCTGTAGGGAGAGTAAAAGAGGTTGCCATCCCCTTCTCTAAGCGCCTGATACAGGTTAAAAGCGAAGGCGCTGTTGCCCTCAACCAGAGTTGCCAGGTCGGCTCCGCTGACATCTGGCGAAGTCACCCGCGGCTTCTCTGATTGTATCACCTCACCGGCTACTGGTTGAGCACAAGCCGCCAGGCCCAGTATCAGTGCTGCCATTAGTACGTACAGAAACACCTTGTTCATCTCGGTTGCCTCCAACTGCTTTCGTGATATTTCACTTTATATATTATAACGAAAATCATTCATTTTGGTTAGGCCTTATCCATGTCTATTAATCGGTACCTATGTAACAGTCTGGACAATCGTTATGGCGACGTGATAAGGTATGACCTCAGAGGGTGAAATGTCGTTTGTTCAAAAACGATTGACAATTCTGCAGTAAGACTCAAAACTGGTAAACACCCAGCAGCCGATTTATACGTCCAACTGATACAGGGAAGGGACTTCAGCGCCAGAAAGGGAAGCTAATTTATTATGGCAGAAGAGACTTGGCAGAACTATAAAGAAAAGAAACATTCCAAGCCATCACCATTAAAAGACATCAGGGTGCTCGAGGTTTGCACTCTGTTGCTGGGTCCTGCCGGGCCAGGGTTTTTGGCCGAGATGGGTGCCGAAGTCATCAAGTGTGAATTCCCACCTATGGGTGATACCTGTCGTGACCTGACTCCCTTTGGCTATCTGTTTAAGGAGCAGGGGCCGGCATTTACCCATATGAACACCAACAAATACTGGCTGGGCTTGGATCTGCATAAGACTGAAGCGCAGGAAGTGTTCAGAGAACTCGCCGCCAAATCTGACGTCATTGAAAATAACCTGAGACCGGGAGTGATGGAAAGCTGGAATATTGGCTACCGACAAATCAAGGAAATTAATCCAGGCATTATTTACCTGGCTAAGAACGGCTTTGGTCAATGGGGCCAATATGCCGGGGAGAATAGACCTTCCAACGATGGTGCTTCGCAAGCATTTTCCGGATATGCCTGGCTTTCAAGTTTCCCAGGCAAGCCACCGTTGAAGAGCCGCCTATATATCTGTGATAATTATGGTGCTTTGACGGGTGAATTGGCGGTATTGGCTGCCCTCCACCATAGGGAGAGGACGGGGAAGGGGCAGTTCATCGAATTGTCACAAAGTGAGGCTATCATGCGGGCAATGTCCTGGGTCTGGCCCTACCAGCAAATTACGGGCAAAGTAGCTATGCCAGCCGGGAACAGGGACGTATCTATATGTCCCGCCGACACCTTCCGCTGTGCTGATGATACCTTTGTCGCCATAGCGGCGCCAACCCCAGAGGAGTTCGGAGGCCTGTGCACCGCTATGGGCAGACCGGGACTGGCTGACGACTCCAGATTTAAAGACCACCTGACCCGACTGCAGGAGGATAACGCCACTGAAATTGTCAATATTATCGCTGATTGGGCGAGAACCAAGACTGCTGGGGAGATTGAGGAATTGGCGGAAAAGCATGGCTTCGCTGCCTCTCGTCTCTATACCACCAAGGATGTCGTGGAGGACAAGCATTTCCGGGAGCGAGGCTTCATGACTGATGTTGATGACCCCCTACTCGGCCACTACCTAGACCACGAGTTTCCGG
Source organism: Dehalococcoidales bacterium (assembly GCA_023129255.1). Classification (GTDB taxonomy): domain Bacteria; phylum Chloroflexota; class Dehalococcoidia; order Dehalococcoidales; family BS750m-G39; genus JAGMCH01. Next base: position 4,531 of record JAGMCH010000036.1, on the reverse strand, counting down.
TGATGATGTCTAAGAGCCCGCCCAAGGTTAAATGGTCGGTCAGGCCGGTGGGCTTTGACAACGAATATGTAATGACCCATGTTCTGGGCAAAACTGAAGACGAAATCAAGCAGTTGTATGAGTGTGGTGCCCTGGGCAAATGGGCTGACGTGCCGACACGCCGACCGCCACCTGGTTGGGATGGCAAGGCTGGGCTAAGAATGTCGAAGGACTTATCACAGCCAGAGACTGGGGCTACTTTCTCCAGTTCACGCCAGGGAAAGAAAAATAAGGTAGCCAATAAGGAACAAACAATCTGGACAGATTGGATAAAAGAGAAGGACAATCCCGGAACTGCGCATACTAAGCCTGAGGCTCTGGATGATATAACCGTTCTGGACTTGAGCTATAAGAGCTTTGCCGGGTGCTATTGCTCTTCGATGTTAGCCGAATTTGGTGCTAAAGTTTTAAGGATAGAGCCCCCGGAGGGTGATTTCATCAGGACCTGCACCCCTTACGGTATGCTGCATAAGGGTGAGGGTCTTAACTATTTGACCGAGGGCAGAAACAAGTTCCACATTACCCTGAACCTGAAAGAGCCGGAGGGCAGAGAGATACTCAAAGCTCTGGTAGGTCAGGCTGATGTGCTGATAGAGACCTACAACCCCGGCGCCATGGATGATTGGAGTATTGGCTATGAGCAGTTAAAGGGGATTAATCCCAGACTGATATTTGCTTCTATAACAGGCTATGGGCAGTTCGGACCGATGAGCCGGAGGCGGATGCCGGACTACGATAATATCGCCCAGGCCAGGTCGGGGGTACAGTCGGCTACGGGAGAAGTCATGCCCCAGGATAAGAGCTACGATGAATGTCCCTGGGCAGTTCCCACCAAGGCTGGCCTCTGGATAGGCTGGGCACAACCGGGAACATTTATGGCAGTGGGTATTCTGGCGGCTCTGCACTGGAGGGGAATAACCGGAGAAGGTCAGGCGCTGGATGTAGCCACGGCTGAGTCTTACGCCCGTTTTGATGACTATGCGGCGTTATGGTATCAGGAATCAGGAATTATTAACGAGCGCTTTGGCAGCCTGGATACTGCCGGCTGGCTATACTGTTTCGCGCCGACCAAGGATGGCGCCGTTTTTCTGGGCGGATTGAGGCTGGAAATGTGGCAGGCCTTTGCCGACATGCTAGGCAAATGGGACGAGTGGGATGCCGCCAGTTGGACGACCCTGCAAGTCTTTATGCGAAAAGAGGAGCAATTGAAATGGGCACCGTTGGTCTTTGCTGAGACACACAAATACACCAACGATGAATTGGTAAGCATGTCAGTGGAATATGCCAAGAAGGGACGTTTAGCTCCCATTACCACGGTGGTGGCGCCAGTCTGTTCTCCCCGGGAGACGATGAAAGATACCAACTGGTTAGACAGGGGGATTTTCACTCCGGTCAAAGACCCTGTCTATGGAGAGCTCGTTGTAGCTCAGGCACAACACAAAATGACAGAAACGCCCATAAGGACAAAGTGGGTGTGCCAGCCAGTTGGCTATGATAATGAGCGCATCTACCTCAAATATATGGGTTTTGGCTCTTCCAGGCTAAACAAGTTGAAGAAGGCTGGCATAATCTAGGCTGTGTCGGGCGTTCGAGTCGCCCCAGGGGTAGCAGTTAATTTTTGCCCCAATTTATGATAATATAAGCAGGGTAGGAGTGTAGCTCAGTTGGGAGAGCAGCGGTCTCCAAAACCGCAGGTCGCGGGTTCGAATCCTGCCACTCCTGCCAGTTTTTGCCATCTGGCTAAGCGTCCCTTGCCAACGTTTTGCCAACATCCTCAGTTTGCGCCAGTTTTAGCTCTGGCAGCCCGCCAAATCTCCCGCCACCAACCTTTCTCGGAGACCCGGAACAGCGTCAATAGTGGTGGCAGATTTGACAAAGGGGAGGCTATAAGGATAGCATCGGCATACACCCTAATGAAAGCTCAAAGTGACTTCAAGACAAATTGAGGAGAATAAATGACCCTGCCTAAGTTCATTTCAGAGCTGCAAGATAGAGAGAACCGAGACAGATGTCTGCAGGCTATCAGAACACGCTATCTACTGGCATTAGCCGTCTGGACATTTGTCATGGTTACCTACCTCATCTGGGGAACGGACTTCCACCTGACGCCCATCCATATAGTGGTCGGACTAGTATTGTTAATTAATACCGTTAGCTATTACCTGACTAGAAGATGGCAATTTCCCCTTAGTGTAGCTATTGTCTCAATCATTGCTGACGTCATTGCCATCACTGTTCTTGTCCACTTCACCGGCGGTTTCAATAGTATGTTCTTCGCCCTCTACTTAGTCCAGATACTGGGTGTAAGCCTATTTCTAAACCTACAGTTTAGCGCGCTTATGATTGCCTGGACAGTGATACTGGTTGGTGCTATGAGGGCATTAGAATTAGCTGGGGCAATTACCATCTCATCCCAGTTTATCCCAACCTCCCATTCTGAATTCACCGACACCGTCATCTGGCTTATATTTCAAGGACTGACACTCTGCTTAGTAGCCTTTCTCGGCGGAAATCTTTCTAATAAACTGAAGTTCCGAGAAAGAGAGCTGGAACGAAAAAAGGAATTGGAGAAGCTATATAAAGCGCTCCAGAAAACAAACGAAAGTAAGACTCGCCTTCTGGTGAACGTTTCTCACCATCTTCGTACTCCCCTGACCTCAATTGTAGGCTTCAGCGAGTTATTACTGGCTAAAGATGAAGGCAGAGCGCAACGGAAACAATCTGCTGAGATAATACATAGCGAGTCTCAACACCTGACACGCCTGGTGAACGATGTCCTTTACCTGTCGAATTTGGAAACAGAGGAAGTAGAATGGCATATGGCTGAGGTGGACATATCAAAACTGGTTACTGAAGCAGTAGATACCATGCACAGCTCAGCGCTCCAAAAGGGACTGACGCTGACAGTTGATGGTGGCGCTGCATCCCTGCTTGTTTACGGGGACTTTGACCGCCTGAAGGATGTGGTGACCAGACTTATAGATAACGCCATTAAATTCACCATAGAGGGGGCTATCAAGGTCGGTATTACCGATAAAAAGGATAGCGCCTGCGTTTATATTTCCGATACCGGAATAGGCATTCCCCCCGATATCAAAGACAGAATATTCGAACCATTAGAGCAAATCTATAAGACCGAACACAAAGAAGTTCCTCAGCGGACAGGACTTGGCCTAGCCATTTGCAAGGCGGTTATTCAGCATCATGGTGGCAAAATCTGGTTTGAGAGCGAGCCGGATAAGGGGAGCACCTTCTACTTCACCCTGCCTCTGGTGAGAACCAGGTAGTCCTTACCAGGCAAAGGCTTATCCTGATTAAGGAAGCATCACGCCTCACTTAGGGCTTTTCAAGAATCGGTCAACTGTATCCAGCAAATCCTGGGGGGTAAATGGCTTGGTTATATATCCACTGGCGCCCATCTCCTGACTAAGCTTCACGTTGAGTTCGTGGTCTATGGCACTAAGCATGACTACGGGAATCGCCCTGGTAACCGGGTCTTTCTTGATTGTGTTGCAGGCAGTATAGCCATCCATCTTTGGCATCAAAATATCCATCAGGATGAGGTCTGGTTGCTGGCTGCGAGCCATATCTACCGCTTCTCTCCCGTCACTCGCTCCGAGAACGACATAGTCTTTGCCCAGCATGCTGCTTACCAGTAATCTGATATTCTCTTCGTCATCGGTTATAAGTATTTTCTTCCTTTTCATTTAGCCCTCCTTGGCAAACTTGTCACCACGCTATGTTAAACCTTGGGTCTTCTATACTGAAATCTGAAGCCCCTTTATCCGCCATCAGTTTAAGAGCTCATCTATTTCTCGCATACCGCCACCTCCATAATTCTATTACCCCAGACTTCTAGTGGGGCTGAGGTTAAACAGCCTGCCTGGCCAATCGCCTACTTCTGAGAAAGGCATCAGCTACCTCGGCGGCAAATTGAGTGCCCTTACAGCGCTCTATCTCAGCGCAAGCAGCTTGGTCACTCATTGCCGGCCGGTAGGGGCGCTCAGATGTCATAGCATCAAAGGCATCAGCCACAGCCAGAATTCTGGCACCCAGCGGTATTTGCTCACCTCTCAACCCATCAGGATAACCCATGCCATCATAGCGCTCATGGTGATGCCTGACCACCTTCAAAATTTCTTCGTCTTCCACAATAGGAGTTAAGATGTGCTCCCCGGCTTGGCAATGTGACTTTATATGCTCGGACTCCTCATCAGTGAGCCTGGATGGTTTATTTAGAACAGATTCCCTTACTCCTATCTTACCGATATCATGGACCAGTCCCGCCAGCCGTATTTTATCGATGCTGTCTTGCGGCATACCCAACTCCCTGGCTATGGCTACGGATATTTCGGTTACCCGCTGCGAGTGCCCGCTAGTATAAATATCCTTGGCTTCCAGAGCATAGGCTAAGGCAGTTATGGCATTGATAAACGAGGCACGGATTTTCCTGGCTTGTTCCTCTACCCTCTGTTCCAGGTGCTGCTGGTAA
>JAGMCH010000035.1 GCA_023129255.1 Dehalococcoidales bacterium | reverse complement strand
ACCTCTAACCTGCTGATTAAGAGTCAGCTGCTCTGCCAGTTGAGCTAGCGGCCCATGCTATCTGGTCTGTAATCTTACGCTTACTATTTTAGGACGTATGCCAGCTTTTAGCAAGAGGGTGACATGACGATGGGACAATGGTTCGCAGTCTGCAGACAAACACTGCCTTGCTATTTGGAAAAGGCTTGAGTTGCGGATAATAGGCTACGAGTAGGGGAACTGGGAAGGTCTTAAGATGCCAGCTTTGCTCTTCTTTTCCTTCGGCGGTACCAAACCAGCCAGCCTAATAGTATAAGGGCAGCGATTATACCCCCAATAAGCCACCAGTTAATCCACAACGAAGTGGTAAATTCTCCACTCAGACTACCCAGGACTACCGTGTACTGTCCCGGCTCGTTATCAGAAACGGTGAAGACTACCTGTTCGCTTTGGCCGGGTCCCAGAACTAGCTCTCTAGTGCCTCGTACTTCCCCGTTTATCTGGAGGATAGCAGTATAGCTACCTTCCTGACCACTGTTGTTGGTTATATCAGCGGTGATAGTAACTTCCTCTCCACTCTTTTTGATGAATGTCACTACTTGCCATATCTTGGATTGTGATGCCACAATTTGCAAGTTGCTCAGCGAAAAGGCAACAGGAGTTGTAGGTGGGGAAGTTACCTCCACCAGTATGGCGAACGGCGATTTGAAGTAATCTGCCAGCACAGCTATCTTACCAACCTCGGCTACTCTACCTGGGTCAGGTGACAGTTCAACCCAATAGCCCAAGTCAGTATCATAATAGGCGATAACTGGCGAGTGGGCACCCAAAGGTAGCTCATCAGGGTCATAGCTTAATACCATTGAGATTGGCGAGTTGAAGGCAACTGGAGCGCATGCTATAAGCCTCTCTATATCCCTATACCCCGTAAAATCATAAACCGGGCCTACTATCACCTTGTCGTCTGGTGGTGGCGGTGATTCCTCGGCCAGGCTCATCACCACTACTCGTGGGTAGCATCCGCATCCCGCACAATCCTCACAAATTACCAGCGTGTCCCGTTCAACCTCCAAGAAATGCATATCATTGGGGTCAGGGGCAACCCGGGTTCCGAGAACTCTATTGCTACAGCATCCGACCTCTACACAGGTTATTCTACCCAGCATGTCTATATCAAAGCAACATCTAGTCCCATAAGGACCGACATCGGGACAGGGGGGTGGGGGGGGAGGGGGAGGAGGAGGAGGGGGAGGAGGGGGAAATTCCCCAAGGAAGTAGTTTATGGTAAAAGATAAGATATCTCCCTGGGTATCGTTGCCGGTGCTACAGGGTAGCTCCCATTCCCAATACAGTGTAACGGTCTCACCGGCGTTGAGCGGAGTTATCCAGATATAGCCCGGGCCAGAAACACTCGGCGGAAAGTAATTAATTGTCGTCGGCAGGCTTATATTAGTGTTTAACCTGCCATCAGGGGTGGTAGAGAGGTTAAACAGCAGGTGGTCAATGAGTTCACCAGGCTCTGCGGTATCCGTCTCAGGTTCCGGGTTTAGACCCTCAGTACTTTCAATATCGCTTATCCAGAGGGTAACAAAGCCATCCTCGTAACCGGCGTTGTGCAGGGTTATCGTCTTGGTACCACTGTCGCAGGGCAGGATGTTGAGAATGCTCCAGCTGGTAGCTCCCTCACCACCCACCACCAGGTCTATCGGCTCCTCATCAGCCAGAACTGGAGCGGGTAACGAGCCAAGCATAACCAGCCCTATTATCACCGCCAGCAATAGCCTGGCGGCATATTTAATGGTTCTACCTTTCTGGATAAACCCTTTAAAATTATTCATTACTCATTCATTATTTATAGTTATAAGCCGGTTGAACCTTTATTATCGCTGTGAAGGTCAAACTGCCATAAGGCATTCTCGGTATTACCATCATCTGGGAATAGGTTGGTCATGTCATACTTATACGCCCTGTTCAGATTATTAGCCTGACGGTCATCCACGACCCACAGGTATGTGCCATCAAACATTGTCCCAGACGGGCTGTAGAGTTCGCCACCACCAGATGCTGTTGATTCCGCTAATACCCTCGAGATGGTTGCCGTGCCCCCACTGCGTGGGTACTTATAGAACTGGTGGTCGGTACTATCTAGTACGTAGAGGAAGTTACTGTCGATAGCCAGCCCCGCAGAATTCACGTTATTAGCATCAAGGGGAATCTCCTGAAGGGCGTTTAAGGTGCCAGTTCCATCAAACGCAGCAGTCAGCGAATAGCGGTAAAGATTGTCCGCGCCCCACACAACCAGCCACATGTCATCACCATCAATAGCTAAACCGGTGGGGTTGCCCATGCTGCTTCCGGCAAATGTCAAGAACGTCCTGGAGACATCGGGCGTTCCCCCGCAACAGCTGTAGCGGTAGACCTGCTTGCCAGACTGGTCGAGGACATAAATATAATCTCCTACACTAGCCACACCGCTTGGTTGCCCGTTTGTATTGTCGAGGCCAAAGAAGCCAGTAGAAATAGCGGAACTATCGGAAACATCGTAGGTAAAGATTGTACGGTCGTTAGTTGTAATGTCGGAGACATTAAACCCGTAACAGACACATTCCTCTACCCAGGCGGTAAAGGTGTTACCGGTCGAGGTCTCGGTATCACTGAAATAGGAGGAGGTGCCATGGCCCGTTATCCCCAGAAGAAGGATAAGAGCTAATGAGAGGACTAAGACCTTCTTCATTTAAGGCACCTCCTTTCTTTTCAGTTTTATGTTCATATAGCTGCTCCCAAGCAAAAGCAAGACTAATGCCAAGCCATCGCCTCGAGTTCCGTTAGCTATAACATTATTTTCACCTACAGCTAACCTACTATAGGCTAACTTGCTTCGCTTCTGGCAAAATAAATTACCAGCAGCGAACCGACTCTAAGTCCAATTCTCGGTATCGCAAATCACAACACCGGGTTGGTGATGGGGTGGGACTCCACTCCCGCCCCACCACTACCTTACTTCTGCCTTCAACTGACAACTAGCCATCGGCATCAAATGTCGTTGTGCCAGATGAGATAGGTCTCAAACAGGTATAAAGCTGAGTTCCAGGCTGTCATCTGACCACTAGCACCAGGGGTAGTGGTGCTATAGTGGCTGGATGGGACGAGCCATATCTTGGCACCAAGTAACAAGTTGTCATCGGGTGAAGTCGGCAGGTCTATACCAAGGTCTATCGACCCTGATGTAGAAGCAATGTCGCCCGAGCCATCAGTGGTAAAGGTTGCAATCAGAGCACCAGGATTGCCGCCCGCCCATGGGTCGGCGTAGTAGATGAGGCTGTAATCGGTAGTGTTCTGAAGTCCGGTGGCACTGAAGGTGTAGTCAAAGGTTGAGCCCACCGTGTTGTAAACCAGCTCGCCTTTCATGGTATCACCGAACAGCACCAACCAATTCTGGCTTTCATCCTTGTTCTCCAGCACCAGGGTGGTGCCTGGCATCTGCTGGGCATGGAACTCGACGGTGAAGGTTAGGGTATCGCCCTGATACTCATTGCCGGTAGCGGCATCCAGGTGATAGCTCTGAAGGACATACATCTTTCCGCCCGGCGGAAGTGAGCCCAGTGGTACCCATACACATTCGAGGGAGCCAATGTTCACATTCTCGTTATACAGGGTTTGGTGCCATTGGTCAGTGTTTCCGCCCGCAGCTGGGGAGGTGACCTCCGAGTACAGGTCATACGAAATATAGGTATCGATGTCGTTAATGGAGTCGTCAGCATCTACCTGCCACTCAGGCTCAGAAGAACATGTGGGATTCGTTGCGGGATACGCTAGAATACCACCGCCGGTGACGAAACCACTGAGGTGCTTCCAGATGACACAGGGGTTAGTGCCCACGTTGGTGATTTCATACTCTACATACCACACCTCACACGGCTTGGCATCTTCAATGGTGAACGACTTTGACCACGGGTTATCGCCATCAATGGCGATGTCAATGGTTCCCGCGGTGAAGGTGTTGCCGGTGCTGGTCTCGGTGTCGGTGAAGTAAGCCCAGGTGCCGCCAGCAACCAATCCGATTATGAGCACTATTGCTATTGTTAGACCAAGTATCTTTTTCACTTCTTCCACTCCTTTCTATAAATATTCCTTGTCCTAGTTTCTATCAGTCCCACTCGTCTCTAGGCATCACCCCCTTTTTCTGGATTACTTTTTCCGGTTTGCGCCCTAGCTCTTTGAATATATCTCTGATAAGGAGAGCCACCAGCGCTGTGGCGGGAAGAATAATCACTAAGAACCAGCCAAACTTGGTTCCTACGAAATTGGATACATAACCAATATAGGGAATCTTGAACAGGTAAACACCTTTAACATCAGAGAGGCTAACTGGCCACGGGTCAGGGTCTTCCACGGCGTCACCCTTGGTCACCAAGGCGTCACCATCAACCGATAGCACCCGGTGGGTAACTAGCTCTTCCCCCCACTGATAGGTTACGATAGCCCCTGGTTTGACCTCTCCGCTTAATAGTCCACCTGGGGGACCGGTGATTACCATGTCCCCCATGTTGATGGCTGGTTTCATGCTCTCGCTCCTCACCAAGCATATGTCATAGTGGGGTGAGAAAAGCACAAAGACAAAGCTAGCAATAATAAGAGCTAGTACTATTGAGACTGCCCAGCCAAAGATTTTCATTATTTTAGAAACTAGGTACAAAAGTAATAGGTAAATAGTACCCCACCAGACGCCAGTTGTCAAGGCTACTTATCCTATCTTTTCCCCATTCTAACTACACCAGTCTTTGGTCAGGGGGAGAGAAAAGTACCAAAAGTGCCATGACATCAGTCACATTACTAATTAACTGTCCATTTTGCAACTATCTAGCTATTCCTGCGAGGCTGAAGCTGTGGTAGATATAATGATAGATGAGGACATTAAAGTTCACCATTCCAATATTTATCATCGTCAGCTTCCTCTCAGTCTCAATGGGAATCACTGGAGATACTTTGGCGACCAGCAGTGGCATTGGGAATCAAATCCCAGTGGCGCAAACCAAGGTGCCTACTGCCAATGGTAGCAGCCTTACCGATTCAGCACCACCTGCCCAATTTGAAGCATCAATCCCAAATGACCCGTATTTGGAGAGACAGTGGGCGCTGAGCCAAATTCAGATACGAGAGTTGTGGCAGACTACCAGCGGAGGCTCGGAGATACTGGTGGCAGTCCTTGATACCGGCATTGACCAAGACCATGAAGACCTTGACGGCAAGGTGGTAGTTGAAGCTAATTTTACTGACAGCCCTACTCCGGGTGACACTTATGGACATGGCACTCACATAGCCGGGATTATCGCCGCTTACAGTAACAATGGCGTAGGCATTGCCGGTGTGGCGCCGGAGAGTCGGCTAATGAATGTCAAGGTGGCTGATGACACTGGTGGGTGTCAGGCATCAACGGTAGCCAGGGGCATCATCTGGGCAGTCGATAACGGGGCCAGTGTTATCAATGTTAGCATTGAGTTTAGTGAACCTTCACCGGAGTTGGAGGACGCCGTAAATTATGCCTGGAGCCGGGGAGTAGTAATTATAGCTGCCGCCGGTAATGGAGGTAGCGAGTCGCCAGTTTACCCGGCTTGTTATGAAAATTGCGTTGCCGTGGCGGCTATCAGACAAGATGATACCCTGGCGCCGCTATCAAACTATGGTGACTGGATAGATGTGGCTGCCCCCGGGTTCAATATCTACTCCACTTTGCCCGATAATGGCTATGGGTATAAGAGTGGCACTTCCTTTGCCAGCGCCTATGTCAGCGGACTGGCAGCACTGCTGTTCAGTATGGTGACTGATACCAATGGTGATGGCAAGCTCAATGACGAGGTTCGGGCAGCGATTGAGAATAGCTGCCAGCAGATTGGTATCAACAGCGCGGGCTGAGGGCGAATAGGCGCCACCACATCAGCCCAGATTGTTTGCATCCCCCTCAAAGTATCCACGTAAAGTAAAGTTAGGATAAGGTATCTTGACATCCACCTTTTGTACTATTATTGTTTAGTGGGTGGGGGATGCCTGATATAGTACGTTAAGGGAGTGAAGGTAAGCGAGATGCCAGCGACACTGTTCATAACCTTAAATGTTCTGGACGCTTTTTTGACCAAGTCGGCTTTGGCAGTGGGAGCAATGGAGCTTAATCCCATAATGACAGCTATTGGAAGCAGTATGATAGTAAAGGGAGCAATGGCTATGGCACTGGTCTTTATCCTTTATTACTTTGGGAAGGAAAGGACCTTGTGGCCGTTGAACTTGCTGCTGTTTGGCGTCGTTTTGTGGAACTTAGCCGTTTATTGGATAATAACCTCCGCCCCGCCCCATTATGCTATGATTGGCGCATAGTCACTGGCTCTCATTTAATACTAGCAATTAGGTCTTGCCGACTGGTCATGGCGGCAACCGTGTTTAGAAAATCCTTGAGTGAAACACTTTGCTCTCTTAGCTCTCTTAGCTCGACCCCGATGGGACTAATGGAGGTTGGACTATCAGCATAAGTCCCGTGGAAGGCAAAATAGGCTTGGTTTAGCTTTCTGATGTAATAGCCCATTGAGACCAGATATTGCCGTTTCTGTTCCATAAATTCCTCAGCCTGCTCAATTTCTCCCTGGGCTAAGTATTCATCAACTGCCCTTCTTATCTCTCTCATCTCTCGGTTAAAGTCAAACCCCGACTCCTGTTCCTGCTGGGCACTATTTCCATAGTCTGGATAGTATCTTTCGTAGACGATGGCACCAATTTCGCCGCTAACCATGCCGGCGAGGGTTTCATTCATGGTGGCAATTTCATAGTTTCTGGATATGCCGAGTAGGTCCAGTATGTATAGAAATCCTAACGGCTTGAAAGCCAGGTATTGGTGCAGCCATTCCTCAACAGCGGCGTTGATGGTAAACCGCAAGCTGGCGCTGTTGGTGACAAGGGTGGGATATGTTGCCCCGGCGCCCCCAATCCCCACCACCAGTGAGGAGACACCCAGTTCATCTACCTGCTCTTCAATGCTCTCCATTTCCTCCAGGGTAAGGTCCTGTTTTAGGGCTATCTCCCTTATGCTATCTATCCGGTCTCTGGGAGAAATCACCAGCAGGTAAGGCAGCTCCTCCAAATTGAAATTTAGTGGCGGGAAGTTAACCTTTAGCCTTATATATTCATCCGCTGGATGGAAGATACCCTGCTCAGCCAGAACCTCTTTTATCTGGGTGGCTATTATCCTCTCCACTTTGTCGGCTAAAGCCATTCTTTGCTCTTGTAGCCTGTTTAATTCAGCTTCGAGCTCGGCAATGTCGCTTGCCTCATCGGCGGCTATCTCCGATTCCAGGCTTTTTATCTGCTCGACCAGGGAGAAATACTCTATCACCGTATCCGTTTGGTCATCAGTTTCTTCATGGTTGCCGGAAAGCCATTGCCCGACTTCGCATGATATAGCCTCAAGCTCCCATGTCACAAAATTGAAGCGATATGGCTTCACAATGGAGCTGAGGGAGCTATCAAAATCTGGGGCGAGAGAGCAGCTCCCGCTGAGCAAACAGAGCGACAGCAGGCTTATAACGATAAATTTCAATCTCAACTCAGTTTTGCCTTTGCCTGGTTTACTATTTGGGACAGAACCGGGCCGGTCTTTTCATGGATTACGATATCAGCATAGCGGTCATGAGGCGTTGGCGTCAGGTTAATGATAACCAATTTGGCGCCGTTGTCCTTGGCGATTAGCGGCATCTGGGCGGCGGGGAAGACTACCAGTGATGAGCCGGCTGACAAAAACAGGTCGCAGGCTGTGGCCACGACCTCTGCCTGGCGGGTTTCTCGCTCGGGCATTGGCTGACCGAAGGCAACAGTAGCTGGCTTCATGATTCCGCCGCAGCCATCACACCGTGGCACCTTTATTCCGGCATCGAGCCTAGCCTGGATTTGCTCCCTGGGGTATCTTCGCCCACATTCAAGGCAAATAACCCACTTCAGTGTGCCATGCAGCTCGATAACCTTTTCATCGGGAACCCCAGATTTTTGATGTAAACTATCAATATTCTGGGTAATTACGCAATCCAATCTGCCCAGGCGATGGAGTTCAGCGATGGCATAGTGGCCGGGGTTGGGCTCGGCAGCCGCTATCTCTGGCCAGAGCGATTTGGAGAATTCCCAATACTTCTCCCTTCCT
>JAGMCH010000034.1 GCA_023129255.1 Dehalococcoidales bacterium | reverse complement strand
AAACGTTTCAATGCTATAATAATCCTATCATACCCAGATGTTAAGTGTTAGCTAGAAAGGCGATATGAAGGATTATTACCAGACCCTGAGCGTTTCCGAGAATGCCAGCCAGGAAGATATAAAGAGAGCCTTCAGGAAACTTGCTTTCAAGTATCATCCCGATACCAATCCTGGCAATGAAGAGCAGGCTGCGGAGCAGTTTAAGGAGATAAACGAGGCTTATGGGGTGCTCGGTGACGCGAGCAAAAGGCGACAGTATGATTTTGCCCGCAGCGGGCAGTTTGCTGGCGTTGGTTATGATACCGGCTATTCCCAGCAGGATATTTTCCGCGACATCTTCTCCAACCGGGCTATGTTTGACGAGATGAGTCGGATGTTCGCTCAAGCCGGGCTTAGGTTTGACCCCGAGTTTCTTAATAGGGTGTTTTTTGAGGGTAGGGGCGTCATGTTTCAATTCTACGCCACTCCCGGAGGGGCAGGTCAGGGAACCTATCAGCAGGGCTATCCATATACCAGAGTCTCCACTTATAAGCTAGGCTTGATGGAAAGGCTATTTTCTAAGATGGCGGTCAAGGTGGGGAAGTTTGCCCTGCGCAAGTTCTTCGGCTTTGAGCTTGAGCCTCCACAGGAGCTTGACCAGCATATTGAGCTTGAGATTTCTCCGGCTGAGGCTGCTAGTGGGGGCGAAAAGCAGGTCACCTATAAAAGAGGCGGGCGGAAAAAGAAGTTGATGGTTAAAATACCGCCGGAGGTTAAGCCGGGGACTAAAATCAGGCTCAGGGGTATGGGCGCCAAGAAAGCTAAAAAATCCGGCGACCTCTATCTCTATGTAAAGGTTAAAGACTAGCCCGCAGGTTTATAATTATCTTAATTGGACTTATTCCTCAGACAGTATTGACAAGTTATTCATTCGGTGCCAAAATAGGTAGTAATACTATATAGTAGGATAACAACATATTATGAAAAGAGAGTATATTGAGCAATTGATGAAGGGAATTACCGAACCGGTGCTCCTTTACTTGATTAATGAGGTGCCAACGTATGGCTATAACCTCATTAAGGAGCTGGAGAAAAGGACTACCGGTTATTTCAAACTCAAAGGGGGGACCATCTACCCTGCGCTCCAGCGATTAGAAACCAAAGGGCTAGTAAAAAGTAGACGGCAGCGGACTACCGAGCGTCAGGCAAGAAAGTATTACCAGATAACAGAGAAGGGGCAGCAGTTTTTGGCTAACAGGCTAGCTGAGTGGAAAGACTTTTCCATGGTGGTAAGTATGCTTATGGGAATAAGCAATACTGGCAAAACTGTGTCTCCTAACACAGCTTAAAATCTACTTCTACTAAATTATTCTGGAGGTGGCAGTCAAAATGGCTAAAGTAGGTATCGTTGCTGACACTGCGGTTTCTATACCCGAAGAACTGATACGGGAATATGACATTCAACTGGTCCCATTGCTAGCTATTTTTACGAATAATACATACCGGGACAGAACAGACCTGAAAACTCCGGACGAACTTTTTGAGTTAATTAACAAATCAGATAAGTTCCCCACCTCGTCAGCCCCACCACCTGCTGATTATCTTGAGGTCTATCGCCAGCTAAGCCAGAAGGTGGATAGCATTCTTTGCATAACAATATCTGCCGATTTAAGCATGAGCTTTAAGTCAGCAACCATGGCTAAGAAAATGGCTCAAAGCGAACTGCCCGATGTCAATATACAGGTATTTGACTCGAGAACAACGGTAGGCGCCTATGGATTCATAGCGCTGGCAGCAGCTCGAGCCGCAGCTTCAGGTCAGGAAATGGCTCAGGTCATTGAAGCAGCCAGCAAAGTGAAGGAAAGGGTAACCTGTATTTTCATGTTTGATACCCTTTCCTATCTGGCAAAGAGTGGTCGCGTTGGCCGGACGGCGGCTTTGATGGGCAATATGCTGAGTATAAAGCCTATTGTTGAAGTCCCTCCCTCCACGGGGCTGGTGGAACCCTTAGGAAGGGTCAGAACTAAATCAAAAGCAGTAAAGCATCTATTGGAAATAGTGAAACAGAGGATGGGAACAGAAAAACCACTGCATGTGATGGTGGAGCACACCTGCTCACCGGATGAGGCAGAGGGGCTTAAGCAGATGGTCGGTAACCAGTTCAATTGCGTTGAACTTCTCTTGTGCGAATTTAATCCGGTAGCGGCACTGATTACCGGTCCCCGAAACCTTGGGCTAAGCTTTTATAGTGATGGTGCTTAGTCTAAATCTCTACCTCACTCTGACTGACATCGAGCAGAGAATATTTTACCTCGCCGCCGCAGAACTCTTTGACTAAATCAGCCAGTTCCCCGGTTATGGTTTTAGCTTTGTCTTTTGACACCGGTGGCAGACAATCTACGTTTATCGCCACATTGGTTGTGTTTAGGGTCAGCTTGGTCTGGTCGCCCTGTCTCCAGTTCCAGCGCCGGCACATTACCTTAGAATTATCAACATAAATCACCTCGCCCGGTGGTGGATACTCAACAACATCCGAGTTCAGCGGAGTAAAGGGCTCATCGCCCTTAGCCAGGGTAAGACGGAGGTCACCATCAACAGAATCCAGGTCATCACCGCCGCTGGGCACCATATGCTTGAGGGAGAAGTAGTTGAACAGGGCTACCAGGGTATTAATATAGGGCAACTGGTCACCCCGCCGGGCACGCCTGCCCAGTGACTCAATGGAGCAGTAAAACTTATTGGGGTTGGTGCCAAAATCGGAGTAAGCCTGCCGCCAACTGGCTATCCGGGGGTGGCTTTTAATATCCTGCAGGGACTCGTCTTGGGTAGCGGTAGCTTCAGCCTTTCTTAATAGCTCAACCAGTCGTTGATTCTCGCCGCCGTTATTAACGCCCCTGGCAATAACCACCCCCCGAATATATTGGGGGAACTTGGTTAATACTTCCTGCGATACTATGTCCTTCATCTCTTTGATTACTTTCTAGCTAATTCTGGCTGTAGTTCTGGCTAGCTCCCAGGCATATTCATAGAGATGTAGCCCTTTGCTCATGGCGAGGAGTTCGCCGTCTTTAACCCCTATCTCCCCCGCCATATATTCTTTCAGAAGCTGAATGGCGGCCAGGTTTGATGGGAAGCCAGCCCATAAGTCCCACGACCGGAAATAGACGATGAACTTTAGCCTACCATCGCGGATCCTAGTATCTATCCCTCTCAAACACGGGGGGTCGGGTAAGGAAATAGACTCTTTACCGCCAACTGCCATAAAAGCCTGGTTAGTATCATAGCCATCCTGCTTATACATTTCAATTACTTTGGGTATCTGTTCCTCCAGATATTGACCGTAGGTATATTGCTCGCCTTCGCCTTTATGGGCGGTCATAAGATAGGGAAGATAGCTTTCCACATATTCCATGGAGGTGGGGGGTGGCACACCCTGGGGTACATCGGGAATTAAAGGCCTGCTTCCTGGATTCCTGACCTGGACAACAACAAGGTCAAGCTCCTTGCGACGCTGGCCGGCATAGCTCCCGCGGTCAATCTTATACTCATACCCCTCGGTTAAGGTCTTGCGCAGGCAGAGGAACCACGCCTCGGCGAGGTCTCTAGCTTCAATTACTGAAATATTCACCCCAAAATCCTTTTCTAGTCGCTCTTCTTCATCTCTTCCAGCTCTTTATTTATCTCCTTTAGCTCGGCTTCCAGTTCCTGCTTATACTCCTCAAGCATACGAGTGTATTCTTCTCGGCGGGGGAAATGACCGAATCTGAACCAGAAACCGAAGGGAGGAAAGCCGGAGCCAAACCGGTGACTGTGTCCGTGCATCGTTGCCTCCCTCTCGTGACTGTGTTCGTGCATCATTGCCTCCTTCTTTTTCTAGGTTAGCTATAGAGCCCGGGTAAACTCGGGGCGGAGCCGGGACATATCCTTTGTCGCCAGAACCTCGTCTATGAGCTTGAGCACCGCTGCCTTTTGCTGGGGTAATCTTGCCTTAATTGGCAGGTAGTTTGAGGCGTGATTGGCGGTGAAGAAGCAATTGGTAAAGCTGGAGGTTTGTATTATCAACCTCAGCTCCTCCAACGACTGAAACGGCGATATGAGCGAAAATTTACCTTTTTCCCAGTCCCTGTGCAGGGGAGTGCCGGGGACGAGCAGTATAGTCAGGGCACCGGCAAAATCGGGGTCAATATCGGAGAGTATCTGGGCAGTCTTTAGGGCATGGTTTTGGCTGCCTTCAACACCACCCAACCCCAGTATTACCGTAACCGAAAGGGTAATCCCAGCTTGTCTTATCTTTCTCCCGGCTTCAACTATCTGGTCGTAGCTAGCCCCTTTGTCAATCTTTTTAAGCAGTTCCTCATCTCCGGTCTCCACGCCCATATAGGCAATCTTAAGCCCGAGCCGGTTTAATTCTTTGAGTTCATCGATACTCTTTATCAGGGCAGCCTGGGGGGTGGCATAGGTGCCAATTCTATCCAGGTGGGGAAACTTCTTATTCAGGTATTTCAGCACCTCTACCAGTCTAGGCTGAGGAGCAATCAGGGCGTCTCCGTCTTCCAGGAATACCCGTCGCAGGCTCCAGCTATAATGCTGAGCCACCTTGTCAATATCCCGCTTGATATCTTCAAGGGGCCTTATCCTGAATTTAACCCCTGTATAGGTGCCGCAGAAGGTGCACTTATTATGAGAGCAGCCAATGGTTACCGGAAGCAAAAAGCTATTAGCCTCGCTGGGGGGTCTTATTATCATTCGCTCATAATACATATGACGGCGCTCCTATCTTTCGGTGGCTTTGGCTTACTATCGTTCCTTTTTGAAGATGGCGAAGAATCTGTCCTCATACTCCTCAAACAGACCCCAGCGGTCGAGCTCCTTTTTTAGCTCGCTGGGTTCAAACTCACCTCTGGCGACCGTTTTAAAAAGCTCCTCAATCCTCACCCTGGCGTCAACCGGGATGCCACTGGAGTCTATATCTAAGAGTCCTCTGGTCTCCATTTGCAACAGGTTATCGGGCAGAGAGCTTCTGGTCATTTCGTAGATAAACTTCATCAGTGACACATCCCAGAGCTCATCCTGGCCTCTAATAATAGAGGTCAGCGGGTCGCCGCGCTTATCAATGTCGTCATTCAGCTTAGCCACTACTGCCAGTAGGTTATCAGAGACAATGTTAAGCTGCCCGGGCTCGTTCTTGTAGGTATAAAACAGGCCGGGGGCGTTAGAACCGTAGGTCTTGATTAGCGTATCAAAGTATTTTTTAGCCTCCGAGCTGAATCCTTCAAGCTGTGAGAGGTAAAAGGGGGTTACAATCTTGGGTCTCTCGGCAATCACCCTGCCCTCTCTAATCACGGTCTCGGCGGCACTCTTTACCAGCTCAGAGTAGGCCGGCTCCGTAACCAGGTAGTAGTATATATTGGTGGTGCCGAAGGTAGCCAGGCTGCGCTTGGGCGGCCTTAATATCTCGGTGTGCTTAACTGCCTCTCTAATCCTCTCGTCATCAATATCCATCAGATTGCCCTTTACACTAAGTATTAGTTCAGGCTATGGCTAATAGCTCCTGCTTATATTCGTTTAGAAGCACGAGGTATTGCGAGTCCAGGTGGGCCAGTAGCTTGCGCCATTCCTCCTGGAACTGCGGCTGTCTTTCTATATCTATGTTTAGTCCCACCGCTGAGCCTAACTGCTGCTGGACTGCCTGCTGAACTTTGGCGGCAAACTCAGTCTTTAATTGCTCATAAGCCTGCCTTCTCTGTTGCTCACCCTCCTCTATATAGTGGTTGAAGAGGCTTCTTATCTTGCTATAGATATTTTCCACGTCTATTTTATCACTTTTGAGGGTCTTCAAACCCTCCATCGCCTTTTTATTATTTTTCCGGGCGAGGTCGTTCTTGGGCAGGTTGATATTCCTGAGCAGGATATCGGCGGCACCCTCTTTGATATATCTGATTATACTCTGGTCAAAATTACTCAATTCGGCGACCAGATTCAGGTTTTGCTTCAGATATCTGGCGGCTAGCTTTTCCCCTTCAGGGACATGTTTCCACCTCAGGCGTTCCTCATCGGTGGCTTCGCCTATCTTTTCTGCCTTTTCCAAGGCTATCTCACGGGCACTTTTTATATCACTCATCTAAACCCTCAAAAGTCATTCTTACCTATATTATACTAGATAGTCGAAAAAGCCTCAAAGTCCCGGAGTTTTTAGTAACAATCTCTTTCTTCCCACCCACCCGCCCTATAGGGGCTTTGCCTCTCTTAATTAAATATTTCCCCCTTCCCTTGTAAGGGAAGGGGGCTAGGGGGATAGGTTGCTAAACAATTAAGATAGTTTGCCTTTACTACGGTAAATGATATAATTTATCTTGAGAGGAGATGTGGAAGATGAAAAGGACATGGATTTTAGCTATACCATTGTTGGTAGCGCTGGTCCTGCTGATAGGGATGGGAGCAGGTGCTTGCGATGGTGGGAATGGAGAGGAGGGAGCACCACCAACATCTGCGCTACCCCAGCCCGGCGAGTGGGTTGCTTCGACCGGGGCTAGCGAGTTTACCTTCACGTTCACTGTAAGCCCTGACAGCACAAGCATCACCGATATTGTCTATTACTTCGAAGAATTTAGGTGTGGGGGTTTGCGGTGGGGGAAGGGGGTCATCGTTGGGCAAGAGCCGATACCTCTACACTCTCTACCCAGTGGTGCTGAATTCACTATTGATACCGAGGAGCAGGTTTATCAAGGTTATCAGGAGGGACGCTATAAAAGCATCCACTGGTATATATTCGTCCAGGGTATCTTTGACGAAACCAGCACCCATGCTTCTGGCACCTGGGAAATAAGTTCGGCAGCGGCAACCTGCCAATCAGGTACCTGGGAAGCCTGGCGATGATTCCCATCAAATAGCTGATATTTATGAATAAAGATTTTGAAATCCTAGACCATACCGCCGACGTTGGCATTATCGCTTATGGTGCTGACCTGAGCCAGGCGTTTGCCAATGCGGCTAGGGGCTTGTTCAGCCTGATAACCGAGCTTGATGATGTGGAGGAAGTTACCCATCGGGATATAGAGCTGACTGCCAGCGACGTGGAGAGCCTGCTGGTGGAATGGCTGAACGAGCTGGTCTATCAATTTGATACTGAGGGTATTATTTTCAAGCGGTTTGATATTATTCAGCTAAATAGTACCCACCTTAAGGCTAGGGGCTACGGGGAGAAAGTAGATAGCTCAAAGCATGAGTTAAAAACAGGGGTCAAGGCAGCCACTTACCACATGCTGAAGGTGGACAAAAATAATGGCTGCCGGGTTCAGGTATTATTTGATATTTAGTCGAGGTTAGAATGGCAGCACCCTGGAAGGGAATACTAAAGAAGATAGATGACTACCGCTGGGAGATACCGACCAGCTATAAGGCTGGCATGTCGGTGCCCGGTCTTATCTTTGCCAGCGAATCCATGCTCAACCACATCTGGGAGGAGCAGGTTTTCCAGCAGGTAGCTAACGTAGCTTTTCTCCCCGGCATTGTCGACCACTCACTGGCGATGCCTGATATTCACTGGGGCTATGGCTTCCCTATAGGTGGGGTAGCGGCAACCAGGGTGAAGGATGGGGTGGTATCGCCCGGGGGCGTCGGCTTTGATATTAACTGTGGTGTCAGGCTGGTGCGGACCAACCTCACCGAGGAAGAGGTAAGACCCAAAATTGAGCAATTGGTTAATGAGCTTTTCATCAATATTCCTTCAGGACTGGGGTCAGAGGGCAAGATAAGGACGAGCGAGAAAGAACTGGGTGAGGTTATGATAAAGGGTAGCCGTTGGGCAGTAGAGAAGGGCTACGGTCAGGCAGAGGATATTATAGTTACTGAGGAGTCTGGCTGTATGAAGGGGGCTAACCCGGATAAGGTCAGCAGTAAGGCTAAAAAGCGGGGTGTCCCGCAACTGGGGACATTGGGTTCGGGTAACCATTTTGTAGAGGTCGAGGTGGTGGATGAACTCTATGACCGGGAGGCAGCCAGGGCTATGGGCATTGAGGATTTGGGGCAGGTGCTCATCTTGATACATACCGGTTCCCGAGGCTTTGGCCACCAGATTTGTACTGACTATGTAGGGCTATTGGGGGAGGCAGTAAAAAGATACGGCATCAGCCTGCCCGACCGCCAGCTTGCCTGTGCGCCAATAAATTCGCCTGAGGGGCAGGACTATCTGGCAGCGATGGCATGCGCCGCTAACTATGCTTGGACCAACCGGCAGTTCATCCTGCACTGGGCGAGAGAGACTTTCATTAAGGTCTTCGGCAAAAGCCAGGAGGAACTGGGCATGAGGCAGGTTTACGATGTCTGCCATAACATCGCTAAGATAGAGGAATATACCATTGATGGCAAGAAACAGACACTTTGCGTTCACCGCAAGGGGGCAACCAGGGCTTTCCCCGCTGGTCATCCCGATATCCCTGAAGTCTATCGGGATATAGGGCAGCCGGTTCTCATTCCCGGGGATATGGGGCGCTTTTCCTATGTCGCCCTGGGCACAGAGACAGCTATGAAGGAGACCTTTGGTTCCACCTGTCATGGTGCCGGCAGGGCCCAGTCGCGGGCCGCCGCCAAGCGCAGCCAGCGTGGGGCTGATGTTGCCCGGGCACTGGCAGCCAGAGGGATTACGGTTAAGGCGG
Organism: Dehalococcoidales bacterium; assembly: GCA_023129255.1. Lineage (GTDB taxonomy): Bacteria > Chloroflexota > Dehalococcoidia > Dehalococcoidales > BS750m-G39 > JAGMCH01. Next base: position 12,921 of record JAGMCH010000034.1, on the reverse strand, counting down.
GTAGCATGGCTTCACTGGCTGAAGAGGCGTCTGAAGCCTACAAGGACGTAAGCGAAGTGGTTGACATAACTCATAAAGCAGGCATCTCACGTAAGGTGGCAAGAACAAAACCTATAGGTGTAATTAAAGGATAGAACAATGTATTTCAAAAATGTTGTTGACGCTTTGGGACACACCCCGCTAGTTGAACTGGGTCAGATGAGTCCCAATGAAAAGGTGAAAATCCTGGCTAAGCTGGAGGGGCAAAACCCTGGGGGGAGTGCCAGCCTCAAGGACAGAGTGGCCAAATATATGATAGAAAAGGCTGAGCAGAGCGGAGAGCTAACCAAGGGCAAGACTATTATTGAAGCCACCAGTGGCAATACCGGCATAGCTCTAGCCTGGTTGGGGCGTAAGAAAGGCTACAAAGTCACCATCGTTATGCCCGATAGTATGAGTCGGGAGAGGCAACAACTGCTCAGAATTTATGGCGCTGAGCTTATCCTTACCAAAGGGGCTTTGGGGATGGGGGCGGCTATTGACAAGGCAAGGGAACTGGCAGCCCAAGATAAAAAATACTTTTTGCCTGACCAGTTTTCCAATCCAGCTAATCCCTTAGCTCACTATGAGACTACCGCTGTCGAGATAATAAACGATTTCCCCTATGATAGGATTGATGTTCTGATTGCCGGCATTGGCACCGGAGGGACTATAGTTGGCATCGCCCAGCGGCTAAAGGAGAAGTATCCCGATATCAGGGCAATCGGTGTCGAGCCACCCCCTGGTGATGACATCCAGGGCTTAAAGTGCCTGGGAGAGGGGGTACCACCTTTTTGGGATTTAACTCTTGTCACCGATGAGGCCAGGGTTACCAGCCAACAGGCGGAGGTGGTAACAAAGCAGCTTCTGGAAAAGGAAGGCATTTTTGCTGGCTTATCTTCAGGAGCGGTAGTCCACCAGGCCATTAAGGCTGCCGGTGATATGGACAAGGGCAATATTGTAGCTGTTTTGGCTGATGCGGGGTGGAAATATCTGAGCCTGGATTTCTGGACTAAGACCTAGTAGATATGACTAGTAATCAAATTCAGCTACCGCCGCCGGCTCAAAAGGGTAGCCTCTCGCTAGAGGAAGCCATCGCCGGAAGAAGGTCAGCAAGAGATTTTGCCCCTGAATCTATTTCCCAATCTCAGTTGTCGCAAATATTGTGGGCAGCTCAGGGTATCAGCAATATCAGGGGGAGATACAGGACTGTTCCCAGCGCCGGGGCTACCTATCCACTGGAGGTTTTTGTTGTTTGTGGCCGGAATGGTGTTGAAGGCATAGCTGAAGGCATATATCGCTACCAGCTAGATAGCCATTCCCTGGTTTTGCGCCGTAGCGGGGACGTTAGACTGGAGTTAGCCAAAGCAGCACTAGACCAGGAAAGTATTTATGAGGCCCCTGTGAATATAGTCATTTGTGCTGTGTATAGTCGGACGCTTCTGCGCTATGGTGAGAGGGGGGAGAGGTATGTTCACATGGAGGTGGGGCATGCCGGACAGAATATTTATCTTCAGGCTACTGCTCTTGGTCTGGCTACGGTAGCCATTGGCGCCTTTGATGATGAGGGGGTGGGGAAAGTGCTGGGGCTGGATGAGGAATACAAGCCTCTATCTTTAGTGGAGCCTTTATACATTATGCCGGTGGGTAGTCCAGCTTGAAATTAGCCACCGGGTGATAAAATCGCTTAATACTCTATTGCTTCTTCAGCTTCCGGAGGCAGCTCGATAGAAACCGGTTGATTATAGTTATACGCCAGCATAGTCATGGCTGAATCAATGCTCACTTCCCCTTCTTCCACCCCCATCGCCTCAGCAGTCAACTCTATCGCCATATCTATCTCTACCTTGGTCAAGAAATATGTGTCCTTGGCGATCCACTGTTTCACGGAGAAGCTGTAAAACGCTTCATCAAGAAGTTCTTCAGTAAGCTCAGGCCATCCCAGTTCCCCTCCAAAACCTAGTGTTGCTTGCTGCATAACAGTTTCCCAGAGTTGCGCCATATCCGGGGTGACCCGAAGCACATAGCAGTCTATGCCGCCTACTCTCTCACTGCCGATGACCTCGACCTCTGCTGATTCAAGGAGTTCTACCTGAGGCCTAGCCAGGCTCAGTACTTCGATTACTTCCTCCCAATCTGCCTCTGAAACCTCCTCCTTCTCCCAAGTGGGGTCCGTTCCCGGGACATCTATCAGTGCGTATCCCATATTATCAATGAGATACGCCTCTATTGCCATCTCCATTTCATCTTCTCCGGGCAGTGCCACGTTCATAGCTGAGTTCATCCTCATCTGTCTGTTGTCAAGGTCCAGCGCACCACTGGAGACTATCCCCATAGTCATTTCGAATGTCTCACCCTCAGCCTCGCCAGCCATGTCCATGGTCATATCCATTTCGAATTCGTATGCTCTTATGTCATCCAGCGCTTGAGTTGCACCGTCGACTATCTCCTGCGCCGAGGGTAATTCCTCCCCACAGGCGGTGAAGGAAAGAGCCATAACCAGCACCAGAGACATAGTCAGAATTTTCCACCCCATTTTTGCCCTCCTATCCTTATTGGCTTTTTGTTTTAGCAGACAATATCCCAAGCTATCGGCTGGGTAAGCCGGCTTGAGATTAACCTTGGTTACCAAGTTAAGAAAGTTGCGCCTAGCACTATAAACATAATTATCCAAACTATGAACCATGCTCCCAGGCTGATAAGCATCATTCTCCACCATAAACCCCAGGCTAAGCCCCAGGTCACTTTAATCTCGTTCATTTTTATTTCTCCCCTTTTTGTTTTAATAGCCAGTATTCCAAGCTATCGGCTAAAGCCAGCCAGCTAGCCTCAATGATATTGGTTGAGCTGCCGACAGTCCGCCACTCCTCAACCCCATCGGTGGACTCAATAAGCACCCGAACCTGAGCGCTGGTGCCAATACTCTCCTCTAGGATTCGGACCTTGTAGTCAACTAATCTAACCGCAGCTATGCTGGGATAAAACTGTAGTAGTGCCTTGCGTAGTGCCTGGTCCAGGGCGTTAACCGGACCATTACCCTCAGCCACGGTATGCATTACCTCAGTGCCTACCCTTACCTTGACCGTTGCCTCGGATAACATCTCCTCCAGGCTTTTCTGGCTGGGTAGGCGCCGCCTCCTCTCCACCACTACCATAAAGTCAACCAGTTCAAAGGGGGGCTGGTAACCCGGTTTAGCCCGGTGAACCAATAGCTCGAAGGATGCCTCGGCATTCTCATACTGGAAGCCACGGCTCTCCAGTAACTTGACCTGCTCCAGCAGGTTTTGAGCCTCCTTGCCTGTCGGGGGCAAATCCAGCCCCAGTTCCTTTGCCTTGTATATGATGTTTCCCTTGCCCGCCAGCTCAGATACCAGCACCTTTGGCTTATTGCCTACCAGGGCTGGGCCTATGTGCTGATAGCTCTCCTCCCACTTGGCTAATCCGGAAACATGAAGACCAGCCTTATGGCTAAAGGCGCTGGAGCCAACATAGGGGGAGAAGGCATCGGGGGTTAGATTAGCTACCTCGCTTACATAGTGTGATACCTCGGTCAATTTAGCCAGTTGCTCATCGGTAATGCAATCAATACCCATCTTGAGCTTTAGCGCTGGGATGATAGAGCAGAGGTTGGCGTTGCCACATCGTTCGCCATAGCCATTGATGGTGCCCTGAACCTGGGTGACCCCGGCGTTGACTGCTGCCAGGCTATTGGCTACCGCCAGTTCACCATCATTGTGGGCATGGATGCCCAGTGGCACTTTGGTCTGCTTTTTAACGGCAGTAATAGCTGCCGTTATCTCCTCGGGCATGGTGCCGCCGTTGGTATCGCACGGCACCACGGCATCAGCCCCAGCCTGGGCAGCCACCTCCACCACCCGCAGACTGTAGGCGGGGTTAGCCTTAAAGCCATCAAAGAAGTGCTCGGCGTCAAAGAAGACGGTAAGCCCTCTGGCTTTAAGGAATCTTATGGAGTCGGCAATCATGCTCAGGTTTTCCTCCAGGGTGGTTTCCAGTACCTGGGTGACCTGCAACTCTGAGCTCTTGCCGACAATAGTAGCCACCTTTACCCCGGCGTTGGTCAGAGCCAGGAGGTTAGCATCTTTATCGGCTTTGGCTTTGGGGCGTCGGGTGCTACCGAAGGCAGCCAGCCTGGAGTTGGAGAGATTAAGACTTTTAGCCTTCTTAAAAAACTCAATATCCTTGGGATTGGAGCCAGGCCAGCCGCCCTCGATGAAATGGACGCCGAGCTCATCAAGCTTGCGGACGATGTTTAGCTTGTCAACCACGGAGAAGGAAATGCCCTCACTCTGTGCTCCATCCCGAAGCGTGGTATCATAAAGTTTAACCTGAGACAATTTCTAGCCTTCCACCTTCTCGGCAATTAAATCCCCCATCTGCTTTGTCCCTACCTTTGTTTTGCCATCACCCATTATATCATAGGTGCGATAGCTCTGGCTTAACACCTCGTCAACGGCAGCTTCAACGGTCTTTGCCTCCTTGGCCAAGCCGAAGGAGTAGCGGAGCATCATGGCTATGCTGAGGATAATAGCAATAGGGTTAGCCATATCCAGTCCGGCACGGCGGGGGGCACTGCCATGAATGGGCTCATACATACCAAATATGTTGATTCCCTCTTGCGGTACCCCAGCCAGACTGGCTGAGGGAAGCATCCCCATAGAGCCAGCCAGCATTGATGCCTCATCGGTGAGGATATCGCCGAACATATTTTCGGTAACCAGCACATCGAAATATGTTGGGTTCTGAATAAGCCGCATGGCGCAGGCATCTACCAGCATATGGTCTAGCTCCACATCGGGGTATTTTCTGGCTACCTCCATCGCCACCTGCCGCCACAGGCGGGAGGACTCAAGCACGTTGGCTTTATCCACTGAGGTCAATTTTTTGCGCCGACCCCGTGCCAGCTCAAAGCCCACCCTAACAATGCGCTCAATCTCCTGCTCGGAGTAGGTCATGGAGTCAGTAGCCCGCCTGCCCCGTGATGTCTGCCACCGCCTTTTGGGGCGGGCGAAGTAAAGCCCCCCGGTAAGCTCCCGAACAAAGATAAAGTCCACCCCCCGGATAACCTCCGGCTTGAGATTGGTGGAGTCAACCAGAACCGGGGAGACCTTGACCGGGCGCAGGTTGGCAAAAAGCCCCAGCCCTTTGCGCAGTGCCAGCAGACCGTCTTCGGGATGAACCTTAGCCTGGGGGTCGTCCCACTTGGGACCGCCCACCGCCCCCAATAGCACGGCGTCTGAGTCCCGGCACATCTTCAGGGTGTCCGGGGAGAGCGCTGTTCCTTCTTGGTCAATGGCAACGCCACCCACCAGCCCATAGTGCAGATTGAAGCGGTGGTTAAACCTCTTGCTTACTGCCTGCAATACTTTGATTGCCTCGGTGGTAACCTCAGGACCAACGCCATCGCCGGGTAAAACTGCCAGTTCAAATTGCACCTAAGCCCTCCTCCTAGCTAGCCTCTTTTTGGTGTATTCAACAAGCCCGCCGGCGGAGATGAGCTTAGCCATAAAATCGGGGTAGGGCTTTGCCCTGAACTCCGTGCCCCGGGTTACGTTCTTTATCCTGCCTTTGGCCGGGTCAACTTCCAGAGTATCGCCAGCCTTGGTCTTATCCACTGCCTCATCGCACTCTAAGAGGGGCAAGCCGATATTTATGGCATTGCGGAAGAAGATACGGGCAAAACTTTTGGCTATTATACAGGAAATACCCGCTGCCTTAATAGCCAGCGGCGCGTGCTCCCGTGATGAGCCACAGCCGAAGTTGGTGGTGACCATCATTATATCCCCCGGCTTGACCCTCTTTATAAAATCCTTATCTATACCTTCCATGCAGTGCTTAGCCAGCTCCGCCGGGTCGGAGATATTAAGATAGTGCGCCGGGATAATGGCATCTGTGTCTACGTTTGCCCCGTATTTATGGACTTTTCCTTTTAACATGTGGGAACCCCTCACCCTTTATCCCTCTCCCCTTAGGAAGGGGAGAGGGAAGATTATTTTTTAAAGGGGCTTCGCCCCTTTTAATCCCCTTTACTAATGAGTGCCAAAATCATTATACTTTGTCTTTAAAGCCAAGTGAGCATAGATTTCAAACAAGGTTTGGGCTATCTGATCTTCAATTTTAACAACCTTGACTTGCATTGCAGCAACTTGCTTTCTAGCCAGAAAAAACTCTTCCTTAAATCCAGGTGCCTTTTCTAAATCATTCCGTGTTGCTAATCTACGTTTATTCCTATTGAAATTCATTCTCTCTTTGGCTATGGTAAAAGCTAAAGTGGCGCTATAGTGATCTGAGCTTGGCCTTCCATGTTCTTGAATACGCTCTTTTAGCCGGTTAGAACGCCCAACATACAAAGGCTTATTATTCTCGTAGAAAACATATATACCTTTTTGTTTTTGCGGGATTTTTTTAAGTTCATCCCTAGCTAAAAGTGGCTTATTTTTAAGCTCTTCAAGAAGCTTAGGCATTTCTTTTACTAATATGTTAAATCTCTCTTTCATCTCACACTTCCTGTAAAGCCTTCTCAAAATCCTTCACTTTAGGCGGCTTGTTGCCTTTGCTTGGCTCAATAATGTGCCCTTCCTCTCTCAAGTGTTCAGCCTGGGCGTTTATACTACCGGGGTATTTGGGGTTTAGCTCACCGCCAGCTTTTAGCGTCCGCCAGTAGGGGGTGATGTTTTGCTCTCCCTCGGCGGCGCCTTCTTCAGCGGCGTGGGCGGCAATCCAGGCAAAAACCCCGGTGGTTATCGGGCAGCCGATGCTGGCACCGTGTCTTTGAGCCAGCTTGGCACGGATGTGATTTATGGTGGTAAGTTTACCCCTGGGAACCTGTTTCATTATTTCATCCACTTCTCTTGGTGCCGGAATAACAATTGTACCTGTCCCCCATCTCGCACTCATTTTACCGGTGATTTTTGTCACTCTGGGCAGGTCTTTATCATCGGCTAGCTTTTCCCGCTAGGTTTTGCGTTTTTTAGCCATTGAACCTTACCTCCTTATTAAGGGAACCCACCCCCTTTATCCCCCTCCCTTAGACAAGGGAGGGGGAAATATTTTATAAGAGGGACTTCGCCCCTCTAAAACTCCCTTAGTGAATGAATTCCTCCGGGCTGGCAATTCTGCCCATTATAGCGCTGGCGGCAGCCACCGCTGGATTAGCCAGATAGACCTCTGACTCGGGGCTGCCCATCCTGCCGACAAAGTTGCGGTTGGTGGTGGAAATACAGCGCTCGCCAGCAGCCAGCACTCCCATATGACCGCCGAGGCAGGGACCACAGGTTGGGGTGCTGACCGCAGCCCCAGCCTTGATAAACGTCTCTATAAGCCCCTCAACCAGGGCATCAAGATATACCTGCTGCGAGCCGGGGAGGATAATGCACCGCACCCCGGGGTGTACCTTCCTCCCCTTTAGTATCTGGGCAGCAATTCTCAAATCCTCAAGGCGACCGTTGGTGCAGCTGCCAATCACCGCTTGGTTGATTTCTATATTCTTTACTTGACCGACCGGCTTGGTATTGGCTGGTGAGTGGGGGAGGGCAACCTGAGGCTCAATATCGGAGACATCATACTTAATAACCTGCGAGTACTCAGCATCACTATCTGGCTCATATACCAGGTAGGGGCGTTGGGCTCGTGACTTTACATAGAGTTGCGTCTTGTTATCCACCCCGAAGATGCCAGCTTTAGCCCCGGCTTCAATAGCCATATTAGCCATGGTAAATCGACCGTCTATGGATAGGGCATCTATAGCTTCGCCGGCAAACTCCATTGCCGAGTAAAGGGCGCCATCAACTCCAATATCGCCGATAGTGTAGAGGATTAGGTCTTTACCGCTGACCCATTTCCCCAAGCTGCCGTGGTAAATCAGCTTAATGGTGGGGGGTACCTTCATCCAGATGTCGCCGGTTGCCATGGCGGCGGCAATATCGGTTGAGCCCATGCCGGTGGCAAAGGCACCTAAAGCACCGTAGGTGCAGGTATGGGAATCAGCGCCGATAGCTACATCCCCGGGCAGCACCAAACCCTGCTCGGGCAGAAGCACATGCTCAATGCCCATCTGACCCACTTCAAAGTATATTACCCCTTGCTCACGGGCGAACTCCCGCATCAGCTTAGCCTGCTCGGCGGAAGCAATGTCCTTATTGGGCACGAAGTGGTCAGGCACCATTACCACCTTTTGGGGGTCAAAGACCTTGTTTACCCCTATTCGCCGAAACTCTCTTATGGCAATGGGGGCAGTAATGTCATTAGCCATAACCAGGTCTACCCTGGCATTGATAAAATCTCCGGGGCTTACCCTCTTCTTATCAGCGTGAGCAGCCAGTATCTTCTCGGCTAGAGTCAATTTAGCTTCCTTTCTCTGAAGTGATTAAAAATCAAGCTTATAACATGCTGTCAGCGAATGGGGTGGGGGAGAAACAATACAATACTGACTACAGCCGTGGTAACCGCTGCCGCTATGTATAGACCAGCGCCGGCGGCAAGCCCGATGGCGGCTACCGCCCATATGGTAGCGGCTGTGGTCAGCCCCTCAACGATACCCCCCTCCCGGCGTATAATAGCCCCGGCGCCAATGAAGCCAATCCCAGCCACTATTCCAGCGGCAACCCTAGCCGGGTCAGCAACAGCACCAAACCCGTAAAGAGAGGCTACAGTAAATAGGGTGGCACCAATACAGATAAGGATATGTGTTCTCAAGCCGGCAGGTTTGGCAGCTCTCTCTCGCTGGTAGCCGATAATTGCTCCCAGTGCTGCCGCCAGCAGGAGGCGCAGAACCATTTCTAGCTCAATCGCCACCTCAGCACCTCCGTTAAGGGATTACCCGGCCGCTTTTCTAGCTGCCAGGAATCGGTTTAGGGCATTCATATAAGCTTTGGCACTGGCGACGATAATGTCAGTATCGGCACCCCGCCCGGTATAGGTTATGCCCTCGCTTTCTATCCTTATCAGCACCTCACCGATAGCATCAATACCCTCGGTTACCGATTTAACCGCAAATTCAGTAAGCTCGTTAGGCACACCCACTATTCTATTAATAGCCTTATATACGGCATCAACCGGACCACTGCCCAGGGCAGCATCAGCCAGAACCTCACCCTCAGGGTCAATAAGCTTGACTGAGGCGGTGGGAATACCCCTATCACCACATGATATCTGGACACGGTCAAGGTGATAAACTTCAGAGACGGTGCGTTGCTCCTCGGCAATAAGGGATTCAATGTCTCTATCGGTGATTCCCTTCTTTTTATCCGCCAGCTCTTTAAAGGCGCTAAAGGCTCGGTCAAGGTCAGCCTCGCTCAAGCTATAGCCCAATTCTGCCAGGCGCTCTTTGAAGGCATGCCGCCCGCTGAGCTTACCCAGCACCAGGCTTGAGGCTGGTATGCCTACCGTTTTGGGTCTCATTATTTCATAGGTTATCGGCACCTTGATTACGCCGTCCTGATGGATTCCCGATTCGTGGCGGAAGGCATTAGCCCCGACGATGGCTTTATTGGGCTGAACGACAAAGCCGGTCAGCTCGCTTACCAGTCGGCTGGCTTTGTATATTTGCGTGGTATTAACATTGGTGGTCAGGTTGAAAAAGTCCTTACGGGTGTTGATAGCCATGACAATTTCCTCAAGGGAGGCGTTGCCCGCCCTTTCTCCGATACCGTTGATGGTGCATTCCACCTGTCTGGCTCCCCGCTTCACCGATTCCAGGCTGTTGGCTACGGCTAGCCCTAGGTCATCGTGGCAGTGAACGCTAACTATAGCCTTGTTGATATTGGGCACTTGCTTAAGAATTCCCTCAATAAGATTGCCAAATTCGTCAGGGATGGCATAGCCCACAGTATCAGGGATATTCACCGTGGTGGCGCCAGCGTCAATAACTGCTTCCAGGATTTGATAGATATACTTGGGCTCACTTCTGCTGGCGTCCATCGGCGAAAACTCTATATCATCAGTATATTTCTTGGCTCTAGCCACCATTTCCTGAGCGGTATGCAAGACCTCCTCGCGGCTCTTCTTCAGTTGATAGCCGAGGTGTATGTCTGAAGAGGAGAGAAACACATGTATTCGGGGGTGCTTTGCCTCTCGGACTGCCTCCCAGGCACGGTCTATATCTTCAGGCACAGCCCGGGCTAGAGCGCAGATTATGGGGGTATGAACCTCCTTGGCAATAAGCCTAACTGCCTCAAAATCACCCGGAGAGCTGATGGGAAAGCCAGCCTCAATAACATCAACATTAAGCCTTTCCAGTTGCTTGGCTATCTCCAGCTTCTCCTGGACATTCAGTGTCCCCCCCGCCGCCTGCTCCCCATCCCGTAATGTGGTATCAAATATAATTACTCTGTCCATCGAAAGTTACCTTTATTGTTTATTCCTGCCAATCCATCCCCCTGACCCCTTCCCTTACTAGGGAAGGGGGAGTCTTTGTGAGAGGGGCTTCGCCCCTCTCTAAACTCTCCCCATGAGGGGCTTGTTTTACTTGCCTTGCCCCTTGAGCCAGGGCATCATCTCTCTCAGTTCCCTGCCCACCAGCTCAATGGGGTGCTCGGCATCCATGCTCTTTAGGGCATTATACACCGGGCGACCGGCCTGGTTTTCCAGAATCCACTCTTTGGCGAAGCTGCCATCCTGAATCTCAGCCAGGATTTCCATCATCTCTTCTCTGACCATTTCATCGATTACCCGTGGTCCCCGGGTATAATCGCCATACTCGGCGGTATCACTGACTGAGTAACGCATATAGCTCAAACCACCCTGATAAATCAGGTCGACGATGAGCTTGAGCTCGTGGCAAACTTCAAAGTAGGCAATCTCCGGCTGATAGCCAGCCTCAACCAGTGTCTCAAAGCCAGCCTTTATCAAGGATGAAATCCCCCCGCAGAGCACCGTCTGCTCGCCAAAGAGGTCGGTCTCGGTCTCTTCGGCGAAGGTAGTTTCAATGACCCCGGCTCGGCTACAGCCGATGCCCTTGGCGTAGGCAAGGGCGATATCCATTGCCTTGCCTGAGGCATCCTGATGTACCGCCACCACCGCTGGAGGCCCTATGCCTTCAGTATAAAGCTGCCTCAGCATATGCCCGGGGCATTTGGGAGCTATCATGGCGACATCAATGTTAGGCGGGGGAATAATCTGCCCATAGTGGATATTAAAGCCGTGAGCAAACATCAGCATGTTGCCTGGGACTAATCCCTTTTCAATTGACCCATAGTAGATATCTCGGTGCAGATTATCCGGAGCCAGCATAACAATAATATCCGCTTCCTTAGCCACATCAACCGCGGTCGTCACCCTGAAGCCAGCCTCCTTAGCATTCTTCCAGCCCTGGCTTCCCTTAGCCTCAGCCACTATTACCTGGCAGCCGCTATCCCTGAGGTTCTGGGCGTGGGCATGTCCCTGACTTCCATAGCCGACAATGCCCACCACCTTCCTCTTGAGCAGAGCTAGGTTGGTATCGCTATCATAGTATATTTTAGCCATAGTCTATCTCCTTTACGATGTTTTCTGCCCTTTAGGCCAAGCCTTGGGCGACTTTTTCTCTATCGGGGACGAGCCTGAAGTACCTCGAGCCATAGCTATACGCCCGGTTCTGGATATTTCCTTGATACCAAATCCACGAAGCAACTTAAGCAAGGAATTGACTTTGTCCTCGTCGCCGGTAACCTCAATGGTTACCGAATCAGAGGCGACATCTACTATATTTGCCCGAAAAATATCCACAATCTCAATAATCTCACTTCGGGTAGAGGAGGTGGCTTTTACCTTAATCAATGCCAGTTCCCGGGCAATCATGTCGTCTCCGGTGATATCAGAGACCTTGACTACATCCACTACCTTATCCAGTTGTTTCCTAACCTGTTCCACCATAGTGGTTGCCCCATCGACGACAAGGGTCATGCGCGACAAGTGGGGCACTTCGCTATGTCCCACAGCAATGCTTTCAATATTGAAGCCTCGCCTTCGGAAGAGGCTTGCCATCCGGTTAAGCACCCCGGGCTTATCCTCTACCAGGGCGATTATAGTGTGCTTGGTCATGATATCACCTCTTTTCTAGGCTCAGATATTGCTCACCGGAAGCTTTGCCGAATCCTTTACCGCTTTGGTTTCCTCTTTAGGTCCTTCAAGAACTTCGGCTAAAGCCGCCCCCGGCGGCACCATAGGATAAACATTCTCCTCTGGTTCTATCTTGAAATCTATCAGGAACGGGCCTGGCTCCTCCATAGCCTTTTGGATAGCCGGCACCACCTCTTTCTTATGTTTAACCCTTAACCCGGGAAAGCCGTAGGCCTCAGCAATCTTGACAAAGTCCGGGCCAGATAGTGGTGTGGCAACATAGCGCTTTCCGTAGAACATCTCCTGCCACTGCCTCACCATTCCCAAATAGCTGTTATTCATAATGGCTATCTTGACTGCCACCTTCTCTTGAACCATGGTGGCTAACTCCTGAATCGTCATCTGAAAACCGCCATCGCCAGCTATGCACCAGACAGTCTCATCGGGACATCCAATCTTTGCTCCCAGAGCCGCCGGCAGCTCAAAGCCCATAGCCCCCAACCCGCCTGATGAGATAAAGGTGTTGGGCTTATTATAATAGTAGTGTTGAGCTGCCCACATCTGGTTCTGCCCCACGCCGGTAACGATAATCGCCTCACCTTTGGTCACCTCGTATATTTTACGGGTGATAAACTGGGGCAGAAGTCCATCGCTATCCCTGATAACCAGTGACGGGTGCTCCTTTCGCCAATCATCAAGCTGCTTAATCCAATCAATATGCTTGGTGGAAACAATCAGTTTATTTAATTCCTGAATGACGGCTTTCGCATCACCAACAATGGGCACGTCCACGCGCACGTTTTTGCCTATCTCTGCCGGGTCGATATCAATATGGATGATATGGGCGCG